>JALYRH010000003.1 GCA_030855425.1 Pseudomonadota bacterium | reverse complement strand
CGATACCTGGCTTTGTCCCGGCCCGAGATTCTGGACGGTCAATCCGGCAACGTTGCGGCTGATGTCCTCGATCGTCGAGGCATTGGCGCGCTGAATATCCTCTTGGGTCTGGGCATTGATCGAGAAGGGGACGTCCTGGATGGTCGAGGCGCGCTTGGTCGCGGTAACGATGATCGTGCCGTAATCATTTTCGCCTTCCGGCCCGTTGACGGCCTGTGCGACGGTTTCGGGCGCGGTCTGTGCCGCGGCGGGCGCAATAAGCGCGAAGGTGGATACGCCAAACAACAATATGGCAGTCAGCGAATGTCCGTGCATCGTTCGTCCCCCATTTTATAACGGATCAAGAATGATCGATCGCGGTACAATTCGGAAGGGGGGCTGTGGTTTCGCCTTATCCTTGTTGCACATCGGTAACAGTTGGGGTGAACGGCAGCGGCGGAGCCTTGCCACGGACCGCAATATGACAACCGCGATCGGCGAGGAAGCGGTGGCGGGCGAGTTCGGCCTGTTGTTCCAGGCCGTAACGGTCGAACGACCGGCCCGGCTCGATCCGATAGTCGTAGCGGCAGAAGGGGTGGCGCATCAGCGGAAGGTAAAAGCGGCCGCGCGTCTGCGCCTGCCACACATGGGTCATTTCGTGGATGAACAGGCCTTGTAGCGACAGCGGCGCGGCGCTGAAATCCTCATGCCAATTGGGGTCGGCGGGGTGGAAGTGGATGTTCCCGGTCGGCGCCATGACGATCCCGCGTGGCTGGAACCACCACCATTTGCGCCGCACCAGCTTGACCCGCCGATAATCGATCGCATCGCCGAACATCCTTCGGGCGAGCGCGATCTCGCCGGGCGTGAGGTCGCGGGCACCTTCCATGATCGCTTTATTGCGAGGAACGAAGTGACGAAGCAATCCATTAAGTGGTGGCCTGCTCCGCTGCGCTTGCAGTGACGAACTGGCGCTTGCCCAGTCACGCGTCCAACGCTAGGGCAGCGGCAAATATAAAGGGAAGGAATACACATGAGCGAGACCGCTGATCGGGTTAAGAAGATCGTCGTCGAACATCTTGGCGTCGATGCAGAGAAGGTCACCGAGGAGGCCAGCTTCATCGATGATCTCGGCGCCGACAGCCTCGACATCGTTGAACTCGTCATGGCGTTCGAGGAAGAATTCAGCGTCGAAATCCCCGACGACGCCGCTGAGAAGATCACCACTGTCAAGGACGCGATCAGCTTCATCGACAGCAACAAGGGCTGATCGCCAGCAACCACTTTAGGCCCGCGCCCCGAAGCTTGCCAGCAAGCGGGGCTGTCCTTTTCGCCAAAGGATATTAGGGTGGAACAGGGCGAAGGACAGGCTCAGCCCGGTCGGGTCTGGGCCTGTCCTGCTATTTGGAGAATGCGATGCGTCGGGTCGTGGTAACGGGTCTGGGTCTGGTCACGCCGCTTGGCGCGGACGTCGAGACGACCTGGGCGAATATCCTCGCCGGCAAGTCGGGCGCGGGCAAGATCACCCACTTCGACGCGAGCGACCAGAAATGTCACATCGCGTGCGAGGTGAAGCCCGCCGACCATGATTATGGCTTCGACCCCAACAAGCGCGTCGATCACAAGGTCCAGCGTCAGGTAGACCCATTCATCATCTTCGGGATCGATGCCGCGGGCCAAGCGATCGAGGACGCCGGATTGCTCGACATGCCCGAAGCGATGCGACTGCGCGCGGGTTGTTCGATCGGCTCGGGTATCGGGGGCCTGCCGGGGATTGAGAAGGAATCGCTCGTCCTTGCCGCCAAGGGACCAAGCCGGGTTTCACCGCACTTTGTCCATGGCCGCCTGATCAATCTCATTTCGGGCCAGGTCAGCATCAAATATGGCCTGATGGGTCCCAACCATGCGGTCGTCACCGCTTGCTCGACCGGGGCGCATTCGATCGGCGACGCGGCGCGAATGATCAAGGACGACGACGCCGACATCATGCTCGCCGGCGGCGCCGAAGCGACGATCTGCCCGATTGGGATCGCCGGTTTCGCCCAGGCGCGCGCGCTCAGCACCAATTTCAATGACCAGCCGGAAAAGGCGTCGCGCCCCTATGACCGCGACCGCGACGGCTTTGTCATGGGCGAGGGCGCCGGGGTGGTGGTGCTCGAGGAATATGAGCATGCCAAGGCGCGCGGTGCCAAGATTTACGCCGAGGTGGTGGGATACGGACTGTCGGGCGACGCCTATCACGTCACCGCGCCGCACCCCGAAGGATCGGGCGCCTATCGCTCGATGGAAATGGCGATGAAGAAGTCGGGGCTCGACCTCGCCGACATCGATTATATCAACGCCCACGGCACTTCGACCCCGCTCGGCGACGAGCTCGAGCTCGGCGCGGTGCGCAGATTGTTCGGCAATCATATCGCGACCATGTCGATGAGCTCGACGAAGTCGGCGATCGGCCATCTGCTCGGCGGCGCGGGGGCGGTTGAAAGCATTTTCTGTATTCTCGCAATTCGGGACCAGATCGTCCCGCCGACGCTCAACCTCGACAATCCGAGCGAGGGTACGGCCGGGGTCGACCTCGTCCCGCACGTAGCCAAGAAGCGCCGCGTCAAGGCGGTGCTCAACAACAGCTTCGGTTTTGGCGGGACCAATGCCAGCTTGGTCCTGAAGGCGCTCGACTAGCCCGTGCTTCGCCGGCTGTTCATCGTTGCGTTGATCGTCGGGCTGCTGATCGCCGCCGGCGCATATTTTGCATTGTGGGCAAGCCCGGGGCCAAAAGCTGGGCCGCACACGATCGTCGTCGAGCAGGGTTCGAGCTTGGCCAAGGTCGCCAACCAGCTGGTCGCTGCGGGCGCGGTCCCCGGCAGCGCGACGAGCTATCGCGGAATGGCCAGGATTTTCGGCTCAGGCGATCCGATCCAAGCCGGCGAATTCGCGCTTGCCAAGGGGATGAGTGGCGCCGCCGTGCTCGACCTGCTTCAGCATGGTCAGCCGGTGCAGCGGCTATTGACGGTGACCGAGGGGATGCCGTCGATCATCGTCCAGGAACGGGTCGCCGCGGCCAAGGAATTAACCGGTGCCGCGCCGCTCGCCGCCGAAGGGACAATCCTACCCGACAGCTACAGCTATCAGCGCGGCGAAACGCGCGCGGCGGTGCTCGAGCGGATGACCAAGGCGATGGATAAGGAGCTTGCCGCGCTGTGGGCCAAGCGCAAGCCGTCTTCGGTCGTGACGTCGCCGCAACAAGCTCTCATCCTGGCGTCGATCGTCGAAAAGGAAACCGCCAAGGCATCCGAGCGTCGGACGGTCGCGGGGGTATATTCGAACCGGCTCCGGATCGGAATGAAGCTCGATGCCGACCCGACCGTCATCTACCCGATCACCAAGGGCAAGCCGCTCGGGCGACGCATATTGCGTTCAGAATTGAACGCCATCACCGGTTACAATACCTATCGCGAAGTCGGACTGCCCGACGGGCCGATCGCCAATCCCGGCCGCGAGAGCATCGCCGCGGTGCTCGACCCGGCGCCGACCAAGGCGCTCTATTTCGTGGCGGACGGGACTGGCGGCCATGTCTTCGCCGACACGCTTGAGCAGCACAACGCCAATGTCGCCAAATGGTATGCCATTCGCCGCGCGCGCGGCGAGATGTAGTCAGACCCGGACGACCGCCGAACCGAGATAGCCGACCCGGCCGCTGGGAAGATAACCCCATGCCCAGCCAAGCGAGCAGTCGAGCATGCGCAACTGCTCGCCAGTCTTGACCATGCCGACCTGCTCGCTGTCGAACGAGGGGGTCGCGAAAGCTGGGGCATCCCCGATGATGTCACGCACCAGCGGCTCGGCATAATGCGAGGCGATCACGCGACCGGCAAGCGCGGTGTCGGCGAGATCCTTGCGATAGGCGTGGGTTGCCGGGTCGGGCGGAGACGAAACGCCAGATAGCGCAAAGCCGTCAACGATGGGCGAAGGCGGGTTCACGCGGATCGGCGCGTGCGCCGATCGCGGGGCGACTGCCGCTGCTGGCGCCGTCACTGGCGCGGAGGAAGCGCTTGAAGCCTTCAAGAAAATCAGTCCCGTCAGTGGTGTGGACGACGAACACATTGCGGCGGTCGTCTTGATCGCGTTCGCGCCGCAGATAGCCGAGGCCGCCCAATGTATTCAAGGCGCGCGTGACAACCGGCTTCGAAACGCCAAGGATTCGCGCCAGTCCGCGCACGGTATGCGGGCCCGGCGTCAGATAGACCACCATCAGCAACGCCATCTGACGATTGGTCAGGTCCGGCGCGCCCGACCGCACATAGTCGATCAGCGTCTTCATCCACCCCGATAGCGACACATCGCGCATTGGCCGGAACACTCCCTTCGTCGCATCACGATAGGAAACCGGCAACGACCACTTTAGTTTCGTATCGCGAACCAATTTCGACGAAGTTACGATTGTCTGGCGCGCTGGATGCGGCGGGTCAGCGTCCGAAACGCGCCTCTAGCGCCGAATAGACCGCGCGCAACCCAAGCGCTTCGCCGCCCTTCGGCCGCCCCGGCTTGGCCGTGGCGCGCCAGGCAAATGTGTCGAGATGGGCCCAGGCTACCCCTTCGGGAGCGAAGCGGCGCAGGAACAGCGTGGCGGTGACCGCGCCGGCCATCGGCGAATCGGCGGCATTGCTGAGATCGGCAAGGCTCGACTTGAGCATCTCGTCATAACCGTCCCACAAGGGCATTCGCCACAGCGGATCGCTGACCGCGGTAGCGGCGGCGAGAAGCGCATTGGCGAATTCTTCGTCATTTGCGAACAGCGCGGGCAGGTCGGGGCCGAGTGCGATGCGTGCCGCGCCGGTCAGCGTGGCGAAGTCGATGATCAGTTCGGGGTTCTCCTCGCCGGCGCGGGTCAGCGCATCGCCGAGGATGAGCCGGCCCTCGGCGTCGGTATTATCGATCTCGACCGTCAACCCGCGACGCGATCCGATCACGTCGCCGGGGCGAAAGGCCGCCGCCGAGACGCTGTTTTCAACCGCCGGGATGAGCAAATGGAGCCGCACCGGCAGGCGCTCGGCGATGATCAAGTGAGCGAGGCCGAGCGCATGCGCCGCGCCGCCCATGTCCTTTTTCATGAGCCGCATGCCACTCGCGGACTTGATGTCGAGCCCGCCGCTGTCGAAGCACACTCCCTTGCCGATGACCGCGATGAGCGGGTCGCCGTCGCGGCCCGAATGGAGTTCGATCAGTCGCGGTGCGCGGTCGCGGGTCGCGCCGCGCCCGACTGCGGCGATCATCGGGTAGCCGCGGTCGAGCTTGTCGCCCTGAGTGACCTCCACCTTGGCGCCGTTGTCATCTCCCAGCGCGCGCACCGCGGCTTCGAGTTCGGCGGGGCCGAGGTCGGCGGCGGGGGTGTCGACGAGGTCGCGGACCAGTGCAGTTGCTTGTGCTTCGCGGACGACGCGGTCGATCGCCGCAGGATCGCTCGTCAGCAGTATCCGCGCGCCCGCGCCGGGATCGGGAGTGGTGCGGTAGCGGTCGAACCGATGCTGGCCGAGCAGCCAGCCGAGCGCGGCCGGGCCCGGCGACCCAGCGGCCAGCCGATACGAACCGGCCGGGAGTGCCTCGCCGAGCCGGGCCAGGCACCACGGCGAGAGCTGATCGATCGAGGATACGGTGGTCACCACTTCGAATGTCTCGCCGTCACTTGGCAAGATGGCAAACTGGAAGGCAGTTTTCCCTTCGAACCGCAGCGCCTCGAGCAACGCGCGGCGCGGCGCCGACTGGCGCTTGAGCCAGTCGCTTGCGCTCGCCTTGTCGACGAGGTGGATGACATGCGCGGTCTCGCCGCGGTCGGGACGGAGGAGGGAAGCGAAGTCGGTCATTGCGAGGCCTTAGCGCGGGCGGCGTGGGCGCGACAGGGCACGTGTCACTGCGGCATGACGATATATTGCTCCCATCGGCCGCTTGGACCGGGTTCGGCATAGCTGATCAGGCGCAGCGTCCTGCCGCCCGCCTCGATACGATAGGTGCGGTTGACGAACCCACCGCGCAGACGCGGGGCGCCGGTCGCGACGAAGCTCGTCGGGGTGCCGAGCGCGGCGAGGCTCGCGCGATAGTCGGCGAGCGCGACAGGGGTAAAATAGCCATTGGCGTTGGCGGTGAGCGCGGTGCGGTCAAGCCGCCCCTGCCGGAGACCGTCGTAGAGCGCGCGCGCGTCGGCCGAGCGATCGGGCTCAGTTGCGATCGGAACAGGTGGGGCGGGGGGCAGGATTATTTCGGTGAGGCCGGCGGTGAGGGTGCTGATGGCGCTGCTATATTCGCCGTTGGTGAGCACCACGACCGCGGCGCGGTCATCGGGATAGACGGTGTTCTGCGACAGGAAGCCGACCGAGGCGCCGCCATGGTTGATGAAGCGACGGCCGCGCGCGGTCCCGCTCGACACGCCGAGGCCGTAGCCCGTGGCGGTACCATCGGGAAGCGTGACGGGGGCCTCCTGCATTGCCCAGTGGTCGGCGGGGAGGAGGCTGCGGTTGATCCGTGCGATGTCCCATTTGGCCAGATCGGTGGCGGTCATCGACAATTCGCCTGCGGCGTACAGCCAGCCGCGTCCGGGTGGGGTGGCTAGCCGCACCGGGCCGAGCGCGTAACGCGTATGGCCCGCGGGAAAGGCCGGCGTGTTGCTGTCGTCGATATTGACCGGGCGCATGCCAAGCGGAGCGAAGATGCGCTGCTGGAGATAGGCCATGAGCGACTGACCGGCGGCTTTCTCGACGACCAGGCCGGCGACGACATAGCCCGTGTTCGAATATTGCCACCGCGTTCCGGGGGCATAATCAAGCGGCTTTTTCGCCCAGCGGTCGATGATCTCCTGCGGCGAAATCGCCCGGTTCATCGCGGCGAAGGCATAGTCCTGTGGCCAGTAATCCTGCAGCCCGGCCGTGTGACTGAGCAATTGGCGCAGCGTGATGCGGTTTCCGTCGGTGATTCCGGGGACCCATTTGGCGACCTTATCGTCGAGGTCGAGCTTGCCTTCCTGCTCGAGCGTCAGCAACGCCATGGCAGTGAACTGCTTCGAATTGGAGGCGATCTGATAGGGCAGGTCGGCGCGGGTCGCGGGGATCGTCGGCGAGGCTCTGCCATAGCCCCGGGCGAGGACGATCCTGCCATCGCGGACCAGCGCGATCGATGCCGAGGGGACGCCGGTATCGGCGAGGGTTGTGGTTACCAACTGGTCTATTCGTGCCTGTTCGGACGCGCTGATCGGTTGGGCCAGCGCGGGGCCAGCGAGGATGACGGCGCCGAACGCGGCGACAACGAAGCGAGATGCGAGTCTGATCATCGCGTCATCCTAGCCGTCGTGTCCCTGCTGTCGAGAAGGCGCGTCGACGCGAGGGCGTTACACGAAGCGGATGCGCGACTAGGCTGGAGCCAGACAGATAGGAGACGGACGTTGAGCTTGATTGGATTGCTGCTCGGAAAGCTACTCACCCAGGGCCGCCTCGACCTCATCTCGGCCGACGGCAGCCGGGCGTCTTATGGTCCCGGCGGCGGCGAGGAAGTCACGGTCCGCCTCCACGACAAGCGCGTCGCGTTCGACATTGCGCGCCATCCTAAGCTGGTCTTCGGCGAGGCTTATATGGATGGACGGCTGACGATCGAGCACGGCGACATCCTGCAGTTGCTCGAAATGGCGCTAGGCAATAATCGGTGGGAGGATGGTGGCGGGGGGCGCAAGGCGCTGGGCGGCCGGGCCGGGTGGAAGTCGCTGGTCGTGCCGTTGCTCAAGCCGCTGCTGCGGCGCAATCCGCCGGCCAAGGCGCGGCAAAACGTCGCGCACCATTATGATCTGTCGAGCCAGCTCTACGAATTGTTTCTCGACCGCGACCGCCAATATAGTTGCGCTTATTTTACCGATCCGGCGAACAGCCTCGAGCAGGCGCAAGACGACAAGAAAGCGCATATCGCCGCCAAGCTTCATCTGAAGCCCGGCCAGCGCGTGCTCGACATCGGCTGCGGGTGGGGCGGGACGGCGCTGTACCTGCACCGCGTCGCCGACGTCGACGTGTTAGGGGTGACGCTGTCCGAGGAGCAGCTGAAGGTCGCTCGCCGCCGCGCCCAAGAGGCTGGTGTCGCCGATCGGGTCAAGTTCGAACTGGTCGATTATCGTGCGCTGACCGGGACGTTTGACCGGATCGTGTCGATCGGCATGTTCGAGCATGTCGGCGCGGCGCATTATGACGAATTCTTCGCCACCTGCCGTGATTTGCTCGCGCCCGACGGGGTGATGCTGCTTCACACCATCGGCCGCTTCGGCGCAGCGGCGCTCAACCCCGACCCGTTTACCGACAAATATATCTTTCCCGGCTATCATCTGCCGTCGCTGTCGCAAATGTTCGAGGCGAGTCAAAAGGTGCGTTTGATCGCGTCCGATGTCGAAACGCTAAGGCTGCATTACGCTTTCACGCTGCGCCACTGGTATCAGCGGACTCAAGCGGCGAAGGCCGAGATCATCGCGCTCTATGACGAGCGTTTCTTCCGGCTTTGGGAATTCTACCTCGCCGGCGCGGTGCTGCTGTTCGAGACCGGGGCGGGGTGCAATTACCAGGTGCAGTTCATCCGCGACCGCAACGCTCTGCCGATCACGCGGGACTATATGGCGGAGACCGAAGCGCGCTATCGTCGCTCAGGCGCCATCTAGGACAATTCAAGCAACGGGCACCCCGAACAGGTCGTGGTCGTCGGCTTCTTCGATGACCACGCGGGTAAAATCGCCGGGCTTGAGATGGCCCGCATCGCGGAGGTGGACTTCGCCGTCGATTTCGGGAGCGTCGGCCTTGGAGCGGCCAGTGGCGCCGTCTTCATCCACGGCGTCGATCAGCACGTCGATCGTCGACCCGACCTTGGCGGCGAGTTTTTCGGCCGAGATGCGCGCGGTGAGTTCCATGATCCGGGCGTAGCGTTCCTCCTTGACCTCTTCCGGCACCGGGTCGGGGAGGGCGTTGGCGGCGGCGCCTTCGACCGGCTCGAAGCGGAACGCGCCAACGCGGTCGAGTTGGGCTTGGCTGAGCCAGTCAAGGAGATAGCGAAAATCTTCCTCGGTCTCGCCGGGGAAGCCGACGACGAATGACGAGCGGATCGCGATGTCGGGGCAGACTTCGCGCCACTGGTGAATGCGTTCAAGCACGCGCGCTTCATTGGCGGGGCGCTTCATCGACTTGAGAATCTTCGGCGACGCATGCTGAAAGGGGATGTCGAGGTAGGGCAGCACCAGTCCCTCGGCCATCAATGGGATGACGCGGTCGACGTGGGGGTAGGGATAAACGTAGTGGAGGCGGACCCACGGAGTGTCGCCGTCGGGAGTGCGCAGCAAGCCGAGTTCGCGCGCCAGGTCGGTCATATGGGCGCGGACTTGTTCGCCTTTCCACGGCCAGGCGGCGTGCTTGAGGTCGAGCCCGTAAGCACTGGTGTCCTGGCTGATCACCAGTAGCTCTTTGGTCCCCGCGGCGACGAGCTTTTCGGCTTCGCGCAGGATCGCATCGGGGCGGCGGCTGACGAGGTCGCCGCGGATCGACGGGATGATGCAGAACGAGCAGCGGTGGTTGCAGCCTTCGGAAATCTTCAGATAGCTGTAGTGGCGCGGGGTGAGCTTGATCCCGGGGCCGACGTTGGCCGAGGGGACGAGGTCGAGGTAGGCATTGGGGACCGGCGGCGCTGCCTCGTGGACCGCGGCGACGACCGCGTCATATTGCTGCGGCCCGGTGACCGCGAGCACAGCTGGAAAGCGCGCGCGGATGATTTCGGCGTCATTGCCCATGCAGCCGGTGACGACGACGCGGCCGTTCGCGGCAATCGCCTCGCCGATCGCCTCAAGGCTTTCCTCTTTCGCAGAATCGAGAAAGCCACAGGTGTTGACCAGCACGACGTCGGCGCCGGCATAATCGGGCGACATCTGATAACCGTCGGCGCGCAGCTTCGTAAGAATGCGCTCTGAATCGACCAGCGCCTTGGGGCAGCCGAGCGAAACCATGCCGACACGCGGCGGGGAGGGGAGGATGGTAGCCATGGGAAGCCCAGCCCCCTAGCGCGGATTCGCGGCGAAATCGAGGCGCTTAGTTCGCCTTCGCCGTGGTCGGCACGATCTCGATCAGCCGGTCGCCCGCCTGGAGTATCTGCGAATCGCGGTTTGAAAAGCAGATCGGCACGCCGTCGCGCAAGATGCGGACGCCAATCCCGGTCGTGAGGTCGGTGAGCGGCGTGCCGACCTCGGCGTCGCTGACCAGACGCTCGCTCAACCGTACCTGACCAGCGGCCGAGGCGAGATCGCTGAGATAGTCGGAGATGCCACTGCCATGTGCCGACCCGGCGAGGAGCAGCCCGGCGAAGCTGGTCGGATTGATCACTGTAGTCGCCCCCGCCGCCTTGGCGGGAAGCTCATTGTCGATTGCCCTGACCGCGACGGTGATCGGCAGGGTACGGACGTTGTGGCGCGCGGTGAGACAGATGAGGATGCTGGTATCGTCGCGCCCGGCCGAGACGATCAGAGCCGAGGCGCTTTCCACGCGCACCGCGTCCATCGTCGCGTCGCGCGTCGCGTCGCCTTGTAGCACGGCGCAACCGAGCGCCTCGGCACAGTCGAGCGCCGCGCGGTCGCAGTCGATGACCACGATGGTACGCGGATCGACCCCGCGCGCGATCAATTCCTCGACGGTTCGCGAACCGCTGGTGCCGAAGCCCGCGACGACGATGTGACCGGTGAGGGTGCGTTGAATCTGCTTCATGAGCCAATTGTTCCAGCTGCGCTTGATGACGAAGGTATAGGCGGTCCCGGCGAGGATCAGGATGAAGAATATCCGGATCGGCGTGACGATCAGCGCGTCGAACAGTCGCGCCCGATCGGTGACCGGCACGATGTCGCCATAGCCGGTGGTGGTGGCGCTGATCATCGTGAAATAGATCACGTCGACGAAGCTCACCACGCCATCGAGATTGTCGTTGAGGCTGTCGCGCTCAATCCAGTGAACGAGCAGGACGAAGCCAAGCAACGCGAACAGGATGAGAATCCGCAGCGTGAGCTGGGCGCCGCGCGACAGCGACGATCGCCGGGTCAGCGTCATATGGAGCAGGTCGGGCGCACCAGTCCGGTTCACGCGGACCGACGTTCTAGGTAATTGAGTGTCACTTTCCAGCCCTTTTCGGCGCTCGATTCGACCGTATTGGGAAGAAAGCGCCGATAAGTCCATGGCCTTGCACGGCGCTGCTGGCTAAGAGCGGGCAGCTTCAGCGAAATCGGATCTTTTCACATGCGCATCGCAATGATTGGCACCGGCTACGTCGGGCTTGTTTCCGGGACGTGCTTTGCCGATTTTGGCCACCACGTGACCTGCGTCGACAAAGACCAGGGCAAGATTGATGCGCTATTGAGTGGCAAGATGCCGATCTGGGAACCCGGGCTCGAGGCGCTGGTCGCCGCCAATGTGCGTCGCGGACGACTGTCGTTCACGACCGAGCTCGATACCGCGATCGGGCAAGCCGAGGCGGTGTTCATTGCGGTCGGGACGCCATCGCGGCGCGGCGATGGCCACGCCGACCTGACTTTCGTGTTCGCTGCGGTCGAGGAGCTCGCCAAGGCGCTCGACCATCCGGTGGTGGTGGTGACCAAGTCGACCGTTCCCGTCGGCACTGGCGACAAGATTGCCGAGCTGCTGCGGGAGCATGGCGCGCCCGAAGGCTGCACGGTGGCGTCGAACCCCGAATTCCTGCGCGAAGGTGCGGCAATTGCCGATTTCAAGCATCCCGACCGCATCCTGATCGGGGCGGAGGATGAACGGGCCAGGCTGGTGCTGGCGGAAATCTATCGGCCGTTGTTCTTAAATAAGGCACCGTTGCTGTTTACCGGGCGACGCACCGCCGAACTCACCAAATATGCCGCCAATGCGTTTCTTGCGATGAAGATCAGCTTCATCAACGAAATGGCCGATCTGTGCGAGGCGGTCGATGCCGACGTCCAGGACCTCGCGCGCGGGATCGGGCTCGACAATCGCATCGGCCCGAAGTTCCTCCACCCCGGGCCGGGCTATGGCGGGAGCTGCTTTCCGAAGGACACGCTGGCACTGCTGCGCGCCGCCGAGGAAGCGGGGGTCGAACAGCGCATCATTTCGACCGTCGTCGCGGTCAATGACGACCGCAAGGCAGCGATGGTCGAGCGGGTCGAGAAAGCGCTCGGCGGGAGCTGCGCGGGGAAACGCGTCGGGGTGCTCGGGCTGACCTTCAAGCCCAATACCGACGACATGCGCGATGCGCCGTCGATCCCGCTCATCAGGGCGCTGTTCGAGCGCGGCGCCGAGGTGGTGGCGTTCGATCCGGTGGGACGCGAGCAGGCCGAGCCGTTGCTTCCCGCAATTACCTTTGCCGCGACCCCCGAAGCCGTTGCCGAGCAGGCCGACGCGATCGTGGTCGTCACCGAATGGGACGAATTTCGCGGGCTCAGCCTGCGCGACCTGGCGCTTCGCATGCGCGGTAACGTGCTGCTGGACTTGCGTAATATCTACGACCGATTAGACGCCGAACGGGCTGGATTGCGCCATTTCGGAATTGGTCGCGCGTCCAGCGCTTGATCCCTTGCCGCGCTGGCGTGCGGGTGCAGTTGTGAGCGTCGGAGTTGGTAATGAGTGAAGCGTGCAACATCGTGGTGGTCGGGCTCGGCTATGTCGGCCTCCCGCTCGCGGTGGCCCTGGCCGAGCATGGGTCCGTTATCGGCTATGACCTCGACACGGCGCGCATCGCCGAGCTGCAGAACGGGCAGGACCGCACGCGCGAGGTCGATCGCGAGCGCCTCGCGGCGAGCCGCCTGACGCTAACCGCCGACCCGGCCGATTGCGCCGGTGCCGACGTCTATATCGTCACCGTTCCGACCCCGATCGACGGGAACAATCAGCCCGACCTCTCGCCTTTGCTAAGCGCGTCACGCGCGATCGCGGGTTGGATCGACCCCGCCCGGCGCCCGACGATCGTGTATGAAAGCACCGTCTATCCCGGCGTCACCGAGGATATTTGCGGGCCCGAGATCGAGCGCAACGGCGCGCTCAAGCGCGGGCGCGATTTCCGGCTCGGCTACAGTCCTGAACGGATCAACCCGGGCGACCAGGTCCACCGCGTCGAAGCGATCGTCAAGGTCGTCGCGGGCGAGGATGAAGAAGTAGTCGAGCAGCTCGCCGCGCTCTATGGAGCGATGACCAGCGGGGGGGTGTTTCGCGCCGCGTCGATCAAGACCGCCGAAGCGGCCAAGGTGATTGAGAACGCTCAGCGCGACATCAACATCGCTTTCATGAACGAGGTTTCGCAAATTTTCGGCCAGATCGACCTGTCGATCTGGGATGTGCTCGCGGCAGCGCGCACGAAGTGGAATTTCCTGCCCTTCGAGCCGGGGTTGGTGGGCGGTCACTGCATCGGGGTCGATCCTTATTATCTTAGCCACTTGGCACAAAAGCTCGGGCTTCATCCGCAGGTCGTGCTCGCTGGGCGCGCGACCAACGATGCAATGGGGGCGTGGATCGCCGACCGACTCCACGAGCAGCGCGCCGGCAAGCCCGGGCGCGCGCTGGTGATGGGGCTGACATTCAAGGAAAACGTCCCCGATCTGCGCAACAGCCGCACCGCCGACATCGTTCGGCGGCTCGATGCGCTGGGTTATGAAGTTGCGCTGACCGATCCGATTGCAAACCTTGATGAGGCCGAGCGTGACTATGGGCGCCGTCCGATCATGCTGGATGGCGACAGTTATGACCTGGTCGTCGCCGCGGTCGCGCATGACGAATATCGCGCGCTCGACGACGATCGCCTGGGCGCGCTGGTCGCCGCGGGGGGAACGCTGGCGGATCTCAAGGGGATGTGGCGCGAACGCACGCTGGCGCCGACGATCGAGCGGTGGGCGTTGTGATGCGTTTGGCAGGATGGATCAAACCATGCGTCATCAACGCCCGCCGATAACGCGCTCGCGCCAGGCCCTCGTGACCCGGCAGCGCTTTGCCTTTGCCGGCGCGCTATTGGTCGCGGCGTTGCTGCCGTTCCTGCTGCGCCTGTTGGTGCTGCCCGACCCAGCGTTCTTCAACACCAGCCAGGTCAGCCTGATCGCCAACGTCATGGCGATCGTGATCGCGACGTGGATCCGGCTGTCGGTCGGGACGTTTCCGGGGACACGGTCGGGAACGCTGATCGCGCCGTCGATCGCGGCGGCGCATGGCGTGGTGCTGGCACTGCTGCTGATGACTCGCTTGCCGTACGACCGGCTCGGTATTTTGATCGGGTTCATTGCCCATCTGGTGTGGGTTATCGGGCTCCACCTCGCGGTCCACCGCCGGGTGCGGCGCCGCTTCGCGGTGGTGCCGGGCGGAATGGTCGACCATCTCGGCGCGATCGAGGGGGTCGACTGGAAGCGGTTGCGGCGCCCGTTGCTTGCCGAGACGGTGGACTGTGATGCGGTCGTGGCGGATTTCTCGGCCGACCTGCCCCCCGCCTGGGAAAGCTTCCTCGCCGACGCGGCACTCGCCGGGCGAATGGTCTATCAGGTCAAGCAATTGTCCGAATCGCTGACCGGGCGGGTCGAAGTCGCGCATCTGTCGGAAAACAGTTTCGGCAGCCTGATCCCGGCGCGCGGTTATTTTCACCTGAAATCGGTGATCGACTTTTTTGCCGCGCTGGTGCTGGTGCCGATCGTGATCGGGCCGATGCTGCTGATCGCCGCAGCGATCCGGCTCGACAGCCGCGGGCCAGCGCTGTTCCGCCAACGGCGACTTGGACTCGCTGGGCGGCCGCTGACGGTCTTCAAGTTCCGCACCATGCGAGTCCATGACGCCGGCGACGACGAGCGTTCGGCGGCGATGACCGGCGACGGCGACGAGCGCATCACGCGGTTGGGTGGCTTCCTGCGCCGCAGCCGAATCGACGAACTGCCGCAGATCATCAACATATTGACCGGTGAGATGAGCTGGATCGGCCCGCGCCCCGAAGCGCTGGTGCTGTCGAAGTGGTACACTGGCGAAATCCCATTCTATCGCTATCGCCATGTCGTGCGGCCGGGGATCAGCGGCTGGGCGCAGGTCAACCAGGGGCACGTCGCAAACGTCGGCGAGGTGCACGAAAAGCTCCAGTACGACTTTTTCTACATCAAGTACTTTTCGCCGTGGCTCGACCTGTTGATCCTGTTCCGGACGGTCAAGACCATGCTGACCGGGTTCGGGTCGCGTTAGATCCTGGAGCGCTAATTGGAAGCCGGTGACGTTTATCCGAGATAGTTTTTGGGGGCGGCAAGGCTGCGTCGCGCGAGCTCGACCGCGCCGACGAGGCACGCGCCGAACAGCAGGCCCTCGAGAGCGCCTGTGACGAGGCGGCTGACCGGGCCCAAACCAGTCTCGCCGAACAGGTTGCCGATGGCGTCGAAGCGGAGCCGTGAAGCGGGGAAGCGGCGTGCCAACTGGTCAAGACTCCCCGCCATCAACTGTCCGCCGAGCACGATGATGACGATGCCGGCGAACCCGGACGCAAGCGCGGCCTGCGCCACGCATCGGCGGAGCGATCCGCCGTGCGCCGCGTGCCATGCGGCAAGACCGATCGCGCCGCCGAGCACCGCACCCTCAGCAGCGCCGGTGATGTTGCCTGGCGACTGGCCGAGCAACAGGTTGAACGCATCGAGCCCGAGCAGCTTGGCCCCGCCGCCGACGATCAACCCGCCCGCGGCCCCGCCAACCACGCTCGAATACCACCGGCGGCGCGGGGCGAACTCGGCTGCGGCAATGCCGAACGCGACTCCGGCGCCGCCGATGATCCCGGCGAGGATTGTCAGGCAGACGAGCACCAGCAGGACCGAAGCAGCACCGATGCCAGGCTCGAGCGGCTGCGAGGCTCCTGCAAATCCGTAGAATGTTCCGCCGAGCAATCCCGCGAACCCGCCCCCGATTGTCCCGGCGCCGCCAAGCAGCATGAAATGGCGACCGCTGGCGGCGGCGATTGATGCGGGTTTCCGGTCTGACCCCTCACGGTCGGCCGCTCCCCGCAGGACGGGGGCAATGAAGCGGTAGCCATGCTTGGGGACGGTTTCGATGAAACGCGGATTCGCAGCGTTGTCGCCGAGCTGGCGACGCAGCGTCTTGATGCACTGAGTGAGCGCTTCGTCGGTGACGGGAACGCCGCGCCACACCTCTTCAAGGAAACGCTCCTTCGACACCAATTGGCCGGCGTCGCGGATGAGCAGGAGAAGTGCGTCGAAATAGCGGCTGCTGAGCTCGACCGGAACATCGTCGCGCTTGAGCTGGCGGTCGCGCGGATCGACCAGAAATCGATCGAAGCGGAGTAGGCCGGCGGTCATTCGTTCAGCCTCTCCCTCGACGCGCCGACGCCGATGATCCTGCGCCGGCCAAACGGCAGCCTCACCGATCAGCCGGAGCAAGGCAATCGATTAATGCAGAAGTAGAGAGCGCCGACGGGCGGTATTCAGCGATAGCTCGCCGACACCGTGCTGCCGAACGGCAAGGCGAAAACGCTGGCGAACTCGTCATAAATCTTGCGCGCAACGACGGCAAGCGTGCGCGGACGATTGCTGCCATGCCGCGCGAACAGGGCGATCGCCAAGCGGCGACCGTCGGGCAAGGTGATGAAGCCGACATCGGTCGTGAGGCCGTTCAATGTGCCGGTCTTGTGCTCAACCGGCGTGCCCTGCGGGAGCAAAGCACGCATACGGTTCTTGCCGGTCGTACAGCGCGCCATCAAGTCCAGCAGGTACGCGCGGCTCGTCGGCCTGAGCAAGGTGCCGCTATCGAGCCGCTGGAGCAGGCTGACCATGGCCTTGGGCGTTGCGCTGTCACGGCGATCACTCAAGTCGCGGCGGTCGCTCAACAGCCGCGCTATGGTCCGATCGATGCGCACGCCTTTGACCTTATTGTCGGCGAGCCATTCCTGAACCCTCTTCGGCCCGCCGAGGTCACGAAGAATGATGTCGGTGGAAAGATTGTTGCTCTTGATGATCATCGCTTCAAGGTGGCGACGCGCCGGAAGGCCACCGATCCGCTGATCAAGCGTGCGCCGGCCATGTTCGACCTGGGCGAGATATTGGGCGGCGATCGCGATCTTGACCACGCTCGCCATCGGGAAGGGCTCGTCGCCCTGCACGCTGACCATGTCGCCGCTACTGAGGTCGAGCGCCGCGATGCCAACATCGCCTGGGTTCGCTGCCACCAGATAACGCAATTGCTGTTCAAGCGAGCGCAGGTGAGACGGTGCCTCGGCAGCGAGGGGAGCCGAAAACCCCAGCAGAACAGCAAGAATCAAAAACAGCCGCATCATCGCCCCTACGCCCAACTACAAACCAGATGTCAGGCAAAGGGTAAGCGAAACGTTTACGGAAGCGGGGTAAGGGGCAAGTTGCGGTGGGACGACGCATTGGCGCGATGAGCGAATCCAAGCGCCGGTTTTATCTTCCGAAAAGGCGGGCGTAGTCGCGGGCGCACGCGAATTGGCTCCTGCTCGTCAGGCGGTTAAGCGGCGCCTGCGCGACGACACTTGTCGGCGCCGACACCCGCTACGGCATCCGAAATTAGAAATAATCGAAGTGTTGAATGTGCCAGTCGGTTGGGACCTGGTTGCCGGCATTGTCCTGGTTGCCGAGAAAGCCGCCGCTCGCCTGACCAAGCCATTGGGTTAGTGCGCCCGTGTCGTTGCGCCACAAGATGTCGTCACGGCCGTCCCCATTATAGTCGCCGATAGCGGCTACATGCCAGTCGGTCGGCATCTGGTTTGCGGCATTGCCATGATTGTCGAGAAAGCCGCCGTTCTGGCGACCAAGCCATTGCGTCAGCGCACCCGTCTCGTTGCGCCACAAGATGTCGTCGCGGCCATCGCCGTTGAAGTCGCCGATGCCGGCGACATGCCAGTCGATCGGAACCTGATTCCCGGCGTTGGCGTGGTTGTCGATGAACCCGCCGTTCGCCTGACCAAGCCATTGGGTCAGCGCACCGGTCTCATTGCGCCACAATATGTCGCCGCGCCCGTCGCCGTTGAAATCGCCGGTGCCGGCGACATGCCAGTCGATCGGGACGTGGTTGCCCGCATTGGCATGATTGTCGACAAAGCCGCCGTTCGCTTGGCCCAGCCACTGGGTGAGCGAACCCCTGTCGTTGCGCCACAAGATGTCGTCGCGGCCATCGCCGTTGAAATCGGCGGTGCCGACGACGTGCCAGTCGGTCGGGACCTGATTTCCGGCATTGGCGTGGTTGTCGACAAAGCCGCCGTTCGCCTGACCAAGCCATTGGGTCAGCGCGCCAGTCTCGTTGCGCCACAGGACGTCGTCACGGCCGTCGCCATTATAGTCACCAGTGCCGACGACCTGCCAGTCGGTGGGGACCTGGTTTCCGGCATTGGCATGATTGTCGATAAAACCGCCGTTTGGCTGACCAAGCCATTGAGTGAGCGCACCATTATCGTTGCGCCACAAGATGTCGCTGCGGCCATCGCCATTGAAGTCGTTGTTTGGGTCGTGGACAATCGGCTCGGTCGGCGGGCTCACGAGTAAACGGTAGATAACATCGCCGTTGGCATCCGAACTTCTGTCGGTGAACGCGATTGCCAAGTCGCCGGAGCCGAATTGCGCAATGCTGGGGCTCGCCTGATCCCCTCGGGTCACTTGATTGACGATGAATGTGCTTCCGTCTCTCAACCCGGCCATGTCGAAAAGTTGAACCGCAATGTCGGATTCTGTCACGTTGGTGTTGAACGGATCGGGGTTGACGGCTTTGCCGAAAGCTACCGCAAAACCCGTGTCAGTTGCCGTGACGGCGTACCCACTTACCGAAGTTGATATACTGACTACGCTGCCCTTTTGGGCACCGGTGCTGCTGAACATCTGCGTGAACAATTCAAGCGGTCCACTGAAGTTTTGATGCCCAGCCCAAGCCAGTACAATATCGCCCGATGCCAATACTGTCAGCCTCGGGCCGGAAGACTTCAGGTAGGAAGTGGTGCCATTGGTGGTGAAAAAATTCCCAGTCGGATTCCCGGCCACGTCGTAGATTCGCGCATTGATATTCGACGGAGAGGTTCCAGAAAGGCTTGCTGCGCCGCTGTAGGCGACGGCGAAGTTACCGTCCGCGAGAGCAACGATGGCTGGACCCGTATTGCCCGCATAGCCGGCAACGGTGATGTCGCCTGTCACCCCCACCCCAGCCGCGTTGAATACCCGCGCCTCGATTCCGACGTTGACGCGCATAGAATCGTATTCCTGCCACGCTGCAGCGAAGCCTCCCGTCGCCAGCGCTGTAAGCACCGGGCCATATTGATAATTGGCTGGATCCTGATTGAGGGCGATCACTCCGCCAATGGGAGCGCCGCCCGAATTGAACAGTTGCGCTTTTATGCCCGTGCCGCTGACGTCGGTTCCGGTCCAACCAACGACGAACCCCCCGCCGGCTAGTCCAACCGCGTTTACATACGAAGTTGCGACCGAGGCGGAAACTATGAACTCGGAGCCGATCTTTCCGCCCAAAGCGTCGAAGCGCTGGCCGACGACCGTGCCATTGTCGACCCAGGTCGCAACCATACCGCCCGAAGCCAGCCGAGCGAAAACGGGCGACGCTTGTGTGCCAGCGGCATTGGTATCAAGCGGCTGTTGCTCTTCGGCGACAAAGCGACCGTCAGCGAACGCAGTAGGCATTTGATTCTCCCCCGGTCAGAATCTGTTGGGGCCGTTTAAGACACTGGCACTCAATCCCGACGGAAAATGAAGTACCAGATTTTGGGGCGCTTACAATATCGGCCTTCTTAACCTTGTTCTTTACGCGTCGATTTCGTCTTCGGACAGATTCGCCGCATTGGCCTGGATGAAGTTGAAGCGGTGTTCGGGGTTCTTGCCCATCAGCCGCTCGACGAGGTCCTTGACCGGCTGGCGGTCCTGATATTCGGACGGAAGCGTGATGCGGATCAGCGATCGCGACGCCGGATCCATCGTCGTTTCCTTGAGTTGGTCGGGGTTCATTTCGCCAAGCCCCTTGAAGCGCGAAACATCGACCTTCTTGCCCTTGAACTCGGTTCTTTCGAGCTCGGCGCGGTGGGCGTCGTCGCGAGCGTATGCGGATTTGCTGCCACTCGTCAGTCGGTAAAGCGGAGGCTGGGCGAGGAACAGGTGACCGCGCCGCACAAGCTCGGGCATTTCCTGGAAGAAGAAGGTCATCAGCAAGGTCGCAATGTGCGCGCCGTCGACGTCGGCGTCCGTCATGATGATGATGCGCTCGTAGCGCAGGGCATCCTCGACCCATTTGTCGCGGATTCCGCAGCCCAAAGCGAGCTGGAGATCGCCGATTTCGTTGTTGGCGCGGATCTTGTCGGCGGTGGCCGAAGCGACGTTGAGAATCTTGCCGCGGATGGGCAGGATCGCCTGGGTCTTGCGATTGCGCGCCTGCTTGGCCGAACCGCCCGCGCTGTCGCCTTCGACGATGAACAATTCGGTGCCGGCGGCGTCGTCATTGGCGCAATCGGTGAGCTTGCCGGGGAGGCGCAATTTTCGCGCCGACGTAGCGGTCTTGCGTTTGACCTCGCGTTCGGCGCGGCGCTTGAGGCGCTCGTCCATCCGCTCGAGGATCGCGCCGAGCAAAGCGCGGCCGCGGTCCATATTGTCGGCCAGATAATGGTCGAAATGGTCCCTCACCGCCGCTTCCACAAAGCGCGCCGCTTCAAGGCTGGTCAGGCGGTCCTTGGTCTGGCTCTGGAAATGCGGATTGCGAATAAACACGCTGAGCATCAGCTCGACACCGTTGAAGACGTCGTCGGCGGTGATGTCCCTGGCCTTCTTCTGACCGATCAGCTCGCCAAACGCACGAATGCCCTTCGTCAGCGCGGCGCGCAGTCCCGCCTCGTGGGTCCCGCCGTCGGGAGTCGGGATGGTATTGCAATAATATGATTCCGAACTGCCCTCGCTCCACAACGGCCAGGCGACGGCCCACTCAGCTGCGCCCTGAGTGTCGGGAAATTCCTGCCGCCCGGCGAAGGCGGGGGCGGTAACGCACTCGCGGCCCTCGAGCTGCTCGCGCAAATGGTCGGCAAGCCCGCCGGGAAATTGGAAAATGGCCGTTTCAGGAACAGTCGTGGTGGCAAGGCTGGGATGACAGCGCCAGCGGATTTCGACCCCGGCGAAAAGATAGGCCTTGGAGCGCGCCAGCTTGTAGAGCCGTTCCGGGACGAAGGCGGCGTCGGCGCCGAAGATATCGGGGTCGGGAACGAAGCTTACGGTGGTGCCCCGCCGGTTGGGGGCAGCGCCGACTTCGGCCAGCGGTGTCGTTGCAACGCCGCGCGAAAAGGCCTGGCGATAGAGTTTCTTGTCGCGAGCGACTTCGACGATCGTCTCGGTCGACAGCGCATTGACGACGCTGACCCCGACGCCGTGAAGCCCGCCCGATGTCGAATAGGCCTTGCCCTCGAATTTGCCGCCAGAGTGGAGCGTGGTCATGATGACTTCGAGCGCCGACTTGCCGGGATATTTGGGGTGCGGATCGACCGGGATGCCGCGGCCATTATCGCTGACGATGAGGCGGTTGCCGGGCTCGAGCGTGACTTCGATACGGGTCGCGTGGCCGGCGACCGCTTCGTCCATGCTATTGTCGATAACTTCGGCGGCGAGGTGGTGGAGCGCGCGCTCGTCGGTCCCGCCGATATACATTCCGGGGCGGCGGCGGACTGGCTCAAGACCTTCGAGGACCTCGATCGACGAGGCATCGTAGCCGTCGGCAGTGGCGGTAACGCCGGAAGCGAAGAGGTCAGACATGTAGGGATCGCTATACGGCGCGAAAAAGCGACCTGCCAAGCGGCGCCAACCGATTATGCTTCCCCGTGGCTAAATGGTCAGTCGGGCCGGAACCGTGCGGAACTGCGGCCGCCACCGCGAAGTCCAAATACAGCCCCAGGGCAACAAGGATCAGCGCCGGCCACCAGCCGGCAAAATCCTGTGCCCAGTGAACCATCACGCAAGCGACGGTGAAGTTGATCATAGTGACAAGCCCAAGCCACCGCGTGAACAGGCCAAGCACGAAGCCGATCCCCGCGACGAACTGTGCGTAAACCGACAGTCGTGCCATGAGTTCGGGCATCGAGAAATTGAACTGGACCAGGAATTTAGCAAACTCGTCCATCCGCGCGGCGCTGAACACATTGTCGTGGCTTTGATAGATAAGGAACGCCCCGGTGCACAGCCGCAGCAAAAGCAGGCCGACGTCGGCGTAGCGTTCATTGCCCGACAGCATGAGAATTCGCGCAACTTTTTTCGTATAACACTCCTGTTCCGACCCTTCCCGAAACCTAAATAGCGCGAACGAATTGGCGCATGAAGTTCGACCAACCTAAGGTGTTGTTCGACGAGGCGCAGCATGAAAAATGATTGAAGATTTAGCGAAGAATGTTATAACGCGCGTATGAACAAGCCACTCAAGCTCATCCCCATAGGCAATTCAACGGGGGCCGTCTTTCCAAAAGAGCTATTGCTAGATTTGGGTGTTGGGCAAGGAGACAGCTTGTTTCCGGTTCGGACCGCGAACGGGGTTGAACTTCGCCGCGCTGATCCGGAATTCATTGAAGAAATGCGGCTCGCACGTGAGATCATGCGCAAAGACCGCGCTATCTTGCGTGAACTCGCCAAGTGAGTTGGCGATGGCTGCGTCCCGAGACCGCTGAGGCCATCCATCTAGAGCAATTGGCAGAACATGGCGGCGGCGCTGGCGTCCGCGCCCTCGGTGCGTTGCTTTCTGCGCTTGCGCGACCCGAAAATCTGGCTGTTTACGGCGAACCCGATGCGGCAGCGCTTGCGGCGGCCTATGCGTTCGGGGTTGCGAAAAACCATCCATTCATCGACGGCAACAAGCGAACCGCTTGGGTTCTCGCGCGCTTGTTTTTAAGCAAGAATGGCGTGTCGATGGATTACAAGGAAGCGGAGGCCGTCGTGGTCATGCTTCGACTTGCAGCTGGCGAATTATCCGAAGACGAACTCGCCAACTGGTTCCGCGAACGGAACGAGCTGGCCTGATCTTTTAGCGTACCCGCGGGCCTCCGAACGGCAGTGGCGGCGGCGGGCGGCGGTCGCGACGGGGGAGCTGGGCCTGATAGGCAACCCCGCAATGATCGACGCAATAGGGATAGCCCGGATTGCTCTCACGGCCGCAGAAGTGGAAGTCGGATTCGCCCGGATGGCCCATCGGCCAGCGGCAGATGCGGTCGTTGAGGTCGAGCAGGCCGGTCTTGTCCTTGATCTCAAGCGAGGGCTTGGCGGGGACCAGGCGGCGCGGCGGGGCGGGAGGGATCGGCGCCTGCGTGTCCCCGGGGCCCTGGCGAATGAAACCGCCGGGGCCGACCGAGCGATATTGGATCGTGTTGCCTTCCTTCGCGGCAACCCCCGACGGGCGGTGAATCGGCGCGACCGGCATGGCATCGTCGCCGGCGGCTTCCTTGGCCGGACGCGCGGGCGCCGCGGCGCGTGGCTCGGGTGCCGCGAGCGGCGCGGCGAGTTTGGGCGCTGGCTTGGGCTTGAGTTTGGACGCGGCCTCCATTGCCGTTGCCGTTGCCGCCGGGGCGGGTTTGGCGGGCTTGGCGGGCTTCGTCTTGTCCTCGCCCGCGCGCACCGGGGAGGGACGCGACTCGAGGCCGAGGCGATGCGCCTTGCCGATCACCGCGTTGCGGCTGACCCCACCAAGATCCTCGGCGATCTGACTTGCGGTCGAGCCATCGGCCCACATCGCTTTGAGGCGGTCGATCCGCTCGTCGGTCCAGCTCATGAAATTATTAACTCCGTACGTGTTGCGGGGCGCCGCGGGTGCCGATAGGCGATTGTCGGGTGAACGACCAGACTCCATCATGGATACGCGCCGAACCGGGCCAGCCGACGCTGACCGGCGTCAATTGGGGCGGGCTCAAGACCCTCTATATCAAGGAGGTGAAGCGCTTCTTCAAGGTGCAGATGCAAACCGTATGGGCGCCGGCGATCACCACCTTGCTGTATCTGGTTATCTTCACGGTCGCCCTGGGACGCGGCGGGAGGACCGTGCTCGGCGTTCCGTTCGCCGATTTCATCGCCCCCGGGCTGATCATGATGGCGATGCTCCAGAATGCCTTCGCCAATGCGTCCTTCTCACTGTTGGTGGGCAAGATGCAGGGGACGATCGTCGATTATCTCATGCCGCCGCTGTCGACCGGCGAACTCATCGCAGGCCTGGTCGGGGCAGCAGTGACGCGGGCGGTGCTGGTGGGGTGCGCGGTGTGGCTGGTGATGCTGCCCTGGCCCGGCGTCCATGTCGCGATTACGCATCCACTGTCGCTGATTTACTTTGGGCTGATGGGCGCCCTGATGCTGGCGTTGATGGGGCTTTTGACATCGATGTGGGCAAGCAAATTCGACCATAGCGCGGTCGTCACCAATTTCGTCGTCGCGCCCTTGTCGCTGCTGTCGGGGACCTTTTACGCGGTCGACCAATTGTCGCCCGCGTTTCGCGCGGCAAGCCACGCCAACCCGTTCTTCTACATCATCTCGGGCTTCCGCCACGGCTTCCTCGGGGCAAGCGACTCGCCGCTGCTGGTCGGGGCGATCCTCTTGCTGGTCATCAATTTGGCGCTCTACGCAACCTGCTACGCACTGTTACGAACAGGGTGGAGAATCAAGAATTGAATATATTCAACGGGTTGGCCGATTAGCTCGGTGAACGGGGGATAACGAGTCCGTTCAGGGCCGAAACAACCGGCGACATTTATAAGCATGGCATTGAAGCTCGAAAGGAGTTCACCATGCGTAAGTTCCTCATCTCCACCGCGATTCTCGCCTCGACCTTGACAGCAGCTGTTCCCGCCGCTGCGCAATGGGCGCAGCCGCAGGGCAATGCTTATGGCTATCAAAACAATCGGGGCATTGCCCGTTCGTATGCAGTGCGGATCAACCGACTTCACCAGCGCATTCACCGCCTTGGCGAGCGTGGCCGGCTGTCGCGGAGCGAGTTCTCGCGCCTCAATCGGGCCGTCGATGTGCTCCAGAGCCGTCTCAGCCGTGCTTCCTATCGCGGGCTGAACCGTCAGGAGGCGTATCAGATCGAGCGCGACCTCGCTCGCCTTGAGCAGGCCATCTATCGTGAGGCGCGCGACGGCCGCGGCAACCGCGACCATCACGCGCAGGGCCAATATGGTCAGTACAACAATGATCAGGTCCGCTATGACCGTGACCGCGACGGGCGCGACGATCGTTACGAAGACGACCGTGGCCGCGACCACGACGGTCGCCGCGATCGTCACGATGACGACAACGATTAAGCGTTTTGGGGTTTGTGAACCCCGGTAAAGCGTGAGCAAGGGGCGGCGCCGGTAACGGGGCCGCCCCTTTCATTTGACCCCAAGCGAAGCGCGGCGATATAGCGCGTCGCGGCGGCCCAAGGTCGCCTTTTGCCTTTCACGCGACTGCACAGGAGCCCTTCATGGCCATCACGCCGCTCATGCCCGTTTATCCGCGTTGCGACGTGCGGCCAGTGAGAGGCGAGGGGGTCTACCTCTATGGCGAGAATGGCGAGAAATATCTCGATTTCGCCAGCGGGATCGCGGTTAATCTGCTTGGGCACGGGCATCCGCATCTGACCAAGGCGATCCAGGAGCAAGCGGCGACGCTGATGCATGTGTCGAACCTGTACGGATCGCCGCAGGGTGAGAAATTTGCCCAGCGGCTGGTCGATCTGACCTTCGCCGACACGGTGTTCTTCACCAATTCGGGTGCCGAGGCGGTCGAATGCGCGATCAAGACCGCGCGCCGCTATCACCATGCCAAGGGCAATCCCGAAAAGCACACGTTGATCACCTTCACCAACGCCTTCCACGGGCGGACGATGGCGACGATCAGCGCCACCAACCAGGAGAAATTGCGCGACGGCTTCGCGCCCCTGCTGCCCGGTTTCACCGTCGTCGAATTCGACGATCTCGACGCTGCGACGGCCGCGATCGACGCCAACACCGCTGGCTTCCTGATCGAACCGATCCAGGGCGAGAGCGGCATTCGCCCGGCGTCGACCGAATTCATGCGCGGGCTTCGTGCCTTGTGCGACGAGCATGATCTGATGCTCGTGCTCGACGAAGTGCAATGCGGGGTGGCGCGCACCGGGGCGCTTTACGCCCATGAGCATTATGGCATCACTCCCGACATCATGGCTTCGGCCAAGGGCATCGGCGGCGGCTTTCCGCTCGGGGCTTGCCTCGCCACCGAAAAGGCCGCGTCGGGGATGGCGATCGGCACTCATGGATCAACTTATGGGGGCAATCCGCTGGCGATGGCGGCGGGGCAGGCGGTGCTTGACGTCGTCGCCAATGACCAATTTCTCGGCAACGTCCGCGCGATGGGCGAACGGCTGCGGTCGGCCCTGGAGCAGATGCTCCCCAACCATGACCATTTGTTCGGCGGCGTGCGCGGGATGGGCCTGATGCTGGGGATCAAGATGCAGACCGACAGCCGCGCGTTCGTCGCTTATCTGCGCACCCGCGGTATCCTGACCGTCGCGGCAGGGGACAATGTCGTTCGCGTGCTTCCGCCGCTGACCATCGAGGAAAGCCACATCGCCGAATTCGTAGCGGGCCTGTCGGCGGCGGCGGCCGACTATGAGTTGCCCGAGGCGCCATGAGCCCGCGCCGCTTCCTCAATTTGGGCGATGCCGGGGCCGAGGCGATTGCGGCAATGCTCGGCGAGGCGATGACGCGCAAGCACGCTCGGGCGGGGTGGCCCAACGGGAAAGCCGACGCCGATGCACCGCTGGTGGGGCAGACGCTGGCGATGATCTTTGAAAAAAATTCGACCCGTACCCGGGTCAGCTTCGACATGGCGATGCGGCAATTGGGGGGATCAAGCCTGATCCTCGATGGTGCGTCGTCGCAACTCGGGCGCGGCGAGCCGATCGCGGATACCGCGCGCGTGCTGTCCCGCTACGTCGACGCGATCATGATTCGCACCGACGATCATGCCAAGGCCGAAGAACTTGCGGATCACGCCACCGTGCCCGTGATCAACGGGCTCACCGACCTGTCGCACCCGTGCCAAATACTGGCCGACATGCAGACCGTGATCGAGCATCGCGCCAAGCTTGCTGGAAGCCGCTGGGCGTGGGTCGGCGACGGCAACAATGTGTGCAATTCACTGATCGAGGGGGCTGCGCTGATGCATTTCGGGCTGGCGGTCGCGACCCCCAACGGGTTCGAACCCGATTCGGCAATGGTCATGCTCGCGAGCACACGCGACGATATCTACTTTGGTGCCGACCCGCGCGAAGCCATCGCCAATGCCGAGGTGGTGGTGACCGACACCTGGACCTCGATGGGGCATGTCGACGAGGAGTATCGGCGCGAAGCGTTTGCCGCTTATCAGGTTGACGAGGCGATGATGGCGCGCGCCGCACCCGACGCGACTTTCCTACACTGCTTGCCCGCGCATCGCGGTGAGGAAGTCAGCGCAGGCGTGATCGACGGGCCGCAGTCGGCCGCGTGGGACGCCGCCGAGAACCGCCTTCATGCGCAAAAGGCGCTCCTGCTGTGGGCGATGGGCAAGCTTTAAGCTCCGCCGCGCGGTTCGAGGTGGCGCGGCGCCTTAAATCACCGGGTCCGAACCCACATCGACCGCGGCTGTTCGCGGGTTCGGCGGCTCGGAGGCGTCGTGGGCTAGCGAAGGTTGCGCTTTGGCCGGCGCACAACCATCTCGGCGCGATGACGCAACCGGATCTCAGGCTTGACCTCGCCATGGGCGTGACGATCAATGCACGCCATGCCCGCGGCCGCGCCGCGCGGCTCGGACCGACGCTCGACCGCATTCTCGCCAATCATCAATATCCACGGGTGCTCGAGGCTTTGCTGGCCGAGGCGCTGGTCCTGACCGCGCTGCTCGGTTCGCTGCTCAAGGACCCGGCCGGCCAGCTGACGATCCAGGCGCAGACCGAGCGCGGCGTGGTCGATTTGATGGTGTGCGATTATCGAGCAGGCGAATTGCGCGGCTATATCCGTCACGATCCCGACCGGTTGGCCGAGGTCGGGCCACACCCGACGCTGTTCGCCTTGTTCGGCAAGGGCTATCTGGCGATCACCTTCGACCAGCCCGCGACCGACGAGCGCTATCAGGGAATCGTGCCGCTGGAGGGCGAGGGGCTCGCGCAAGCGGCGCAAAGCTATTTCAACCAGTCCGAGCAGATCCCCTCGATTGTCCGGCTGGCGACGCGTCAGGATGAGGCTGGCTGGGTCGCCGGCGGGATCATGTTCCAACACCTCCCCGAAGGCGAGGAGGGACGCGAGCGATTGCATACCCGCCTCGACCATCCCGAATGGCCTCACGTCGCGACGCTTGCCGGTTCGGTCAAGGCGGAAGAACTGACCGATCGCACGCTCGCGCTCGATGACCTGCTGTGGCGGCTGTTCCACGAGGAAGAGGAAGTTCGAACACTCGAACCGGTGGCGCTGTCGAAGGGGTGTCGCTGCAGCCCGGATTATATCGCGTCGGTCTTGGCGCGCTTCCCGGCTGAGGAGCAAGCCGAGATGGTCGACGAGGACGGGCTGATTCGTGTCGCTTGCGAATTTTGCGCGACCAGCTTCCCGATCAACCTGAATGAAGCCGCCTCGACGGCATAGAATTCTTGTCGTGCAAGGAGTAAAAAAGGGAATGGTTGGCAAGGCGACTCAAATGCTGATGCGGGGCGGCCTGTTGCCAGGTGCTGTCCTGTGCCTGGCGGCGGCGGGTCCAAGCGCGCTCGCCCCGGCGGACGGCGGGCTGTGGCAGGTGGCGCGATCGGCCAGAGGAGCACCCGAGCAAAGCCTGTGCGTGGCCGATCCGATCCTGATCGGCCAGTGGGAACATCGCGGCGGGCATTGCTCGCGCGAGATCCTGACGGACCAAGGCGACAAGACGGTGATCACTTATTCCTGCGCCGATGGCGGCTTCGGGCGGTCGGAGATTACGTTGCTCACGCCGCGCACGCTGCGGGTCGCAACCCAGGGCATCGCCGCCGGGGCGCCATTCAATTATGTCCTCCATGCTCGCCGGGTCGGAAATTGCACCAACCGTTAAGCTGACATTTACCATCCTGTCGCTACAACGGGCCTGTGCCGATATCGGTACGCTTTCCTCCCTCCGGGCGCGAGCCCGATCCTGGGCCGCCCTGCCTCCATGGCAATCGGGCGGCCCTTTCTTGTCCGCTCGGCCGCTTTTCAGACACTGACAGGGCAGCTAAGGGCGGCGCCATGCTGACGTTCGTTGCCACAATTATCATTGGCGGGCTGACCACTGCGCTCGTCGCGACCATCGCCCGACGCGGTTCGGGCAGGGGCGGGCTGTACGCGGCGGTGCCGCTGACCCCGATCGTCGATGTATCGTTGCGGTGGATCGATCCGCGCGAGACCGAGCCAGTCGCGTCGCTCGTTGCGCTTTACGCGCTCACTTTCAGGGCGCTACCGCGATTGGGAGCAAGACTGTGAAGAATGCGGTCGTTCTGCTCTCGGGCGGGCTCGATTCGATGGTGTGTGCGGCGCTGGCACGCGAGGCCGGGTTCGGTGTGTTCGCGCTCACGATCGATTATCGCCAGCGCCACCGGGTCGAACTGGAAGCCGCCAAGCGGATCGCCGCGATCCTCGCCGACCGCCACATCATCCTGCCGCTCGATCTGAGCGCGTTCGGTGGATCCGCGCTGACCGCGGACATCGCCGTTCCCAAAGGCGGGGTCCAGCCGGGCATTCCGGT
The DNA here is from genome assembly GCA_030855425.1 of Pseudomonadota bacterium. The sequence continues at coordinate 4,131 of JALYRH010000003.1, read as the reverse complement.
TACCTACGTCCCGGCGCGAAATACGGTATTCCTGAGTCTGGCACTGGCGTGGGCCGAAGCGGCGGGGGCAAGCGACCTGTTCGTCGGCGTCAATGCACTCGATTATTCGGGCTATCCCGACTGCCGCCCGGAGTTCATCGCCGCGTTCGAAGCGCTCGCCAACCGCGCCACCAAGGCGGGGGTCGAAGGCAATAGTTTCACGCTCCACGCTCCGCTGCAGGCGATGACCAAGGCCGACATCGCGCGCGAGGCGCACCGGCTCGGGCTCGACGTGGGGCTGAGCCACAGCTGCTATGATCCCGCCGGCGATGGCGGCGCGTGCGGGCTGTGCGACGCCTGCCGCCTGCGCGCCAAGGGGTTTGAAGATGCCGGGCTGCTCGATCCCACGCGCTACGCGCCCGCGCCATGACCTATGCCGTCAAGGAAGTGTTTCTGACGCTGCAGGGTGAGGGGGTGCAGGCGGGCAGCCGCGCGGTGTTCCTGCGTTTCGCCGGATGCAATCTGTGGTCGGGACGCGAGGCGGATCGGCGCCGCGCAATATGCCAGTTTTGCGATACCGATTTTATCGGCACCGATGGCGCCGGCGGTGGAAAGTTCGCCGATGCCGAAGCGCTGGCGGCGCACGTCGCCGCGCTGTGGGGGACGGGGCTCGACCGGCGTTTGGTGGTGATCACCGGGGGTGAGCCGATGCTCCAGCTTGACGCCGCGCTGGTCGATGCACTTCACGCGGCCCAATTTCGAATCGCGGTCGAGAGCAACGGCACGATTGCCGCGACCCCCGGGATCGATTGGCTGTGCATCAGCCCCAAGGCGGGGGCCGAGGTGGTGCAGCGATCAGGGGATGAATTGAAACTGGTGTGGCCGCAGGCGGGGATCGACCCGCCAACGATCGAGGCGTGGGACTTTGCCCATTTCCTCGTCCAACCGATGGACTGTGCCGACGGCGAAGCGGCGCTGGCGGCGGCGATCGCGCTGGCGATGGCGCGGCCGCGGTGGCGGTTGACGATCCAGGCGCACAAGATCGTCGGGCTGCGCTAGGCGCGTCCTGATGCTCACGAAAAAGGGGCCACTGGCGAACCAGTGACCCCTTTCATGCCAACGCCCCCACCAAGGGGACGTCGAGACATTACATGCCGTTGGCGACGTTGGTGTCAGCGTTGTTGGTCATCATGTCGTTCATTTCCATGCTGTTCATGGACATGTTGGCATCCATCGACATGTTGGCGTCCATGCCGTTGGCGGCATCGACGGCAATCATGTCATTGGCGACGACGTTCTCGGTGGTGAGCGTCTCGTCGACATTCATCGTGTTTTCAGCAGCTTCGTTTTGGCTGCAAGCCGAAACAGCCAGGGCCGCAACAGCGACCAGGATAAGAGCACGCATTCTAAAACTCCCTTGAAAAAGCAGACCTGCTTGCGAGTGTTGCCCCCGCTCCGCAAATCGCAGGCACAATAGTCGGGATGGGGTGCGCCCTCAAGCAACTTGTTCGTTTCCCGTCAAGTCATTGAGAAAGATAGAAAAATTGGCCTTCAGAGCGGCATCGAGCGGTTTAAATGCCGCCTCGCGACCAAGCGCGGCAAGACTGGTAACGCCATATTCGGCAATCCCGCACGGCACGATCCCGCCGAAATGCGCAAGCTCGGGCGCGACATTGATCGAGAAGCCGTGCATCGTCACCCAGCGTTTCACGCGCACCCCGATTGCGCCGATCTTGGCTTGGTCGACGCCGCTTCCGGTCCAAATCCCGATTCGTCCCGATTCGCGGCGCGCCGACACGCCAAGATCGCGGAGCGCGGCGATCATCCAGCCTTCGAGCGCAGCAACGAAGCGGCGGATGTCGCGCCCGCGTTTTTCCAGATCAAGGATAAGATAGCCGACGCGCTGTCCCGGGCCATGATAGGTATAACGCCCGCCGCGGCCGGCGTCATAGACGGGAAAGCCGAGCGGATTGAATAGCTCCGCTGGATCGGCGCTGGTGCCGGCGGTGAACAATGGGGGATGTTCGATCAGCCAGACGAGTTCGCGCGCCTCGCCAGCGCGGACCGCGACGGCTCGTGCCTCCATCTCGGCGAGTGCATCGGGATAAGCGATGAGGCCCTTGCCGACGCGCCATTCGATCTCGCTGCCAAAATCCATCGCGCGGTGTGTGACGTTGCCGCGCGGTAACTGCAAGGCCAGCGAATGCAAGGTCGATTGCCAGCAACGCGCCGCTTGCCTAGGTCAAATCACCTAGGGGAGAAGAGCGTGGCAGACGGAATATCGATCGGTGTGGCATGGACCGGCGCGGCGGCATTCGTTCGGCGTGAAAAGAAGCTTCTCGCGCCATTGGTGCTAGCGCTGATGGTGCTGCCGGTTACGGTGTCACAGCTGGTTCAGCCGACCAACCCGTTCGCCTCGAGCGGCGGGATCAAGCCATGGATGGTCATCGCCATCATCTCGCTGCTGGCGGGGCTCGTCGGGCAGATGGCGATAAGTCGGCTGGCGATGGGGTGGGAAGCCTCGCTCGGCGCGGCGCTCCGGCTCGCGGCGCGACGCCTGCCGACTACCGTGGCGGCCTTCATCCTGTTCTTCCTGTGCGTCGGGCTAGTGGTGATCCCGTTGACGATGGTGCTGATGATCGCTGGCGGCGGTGCCGATCGGGCGTCGGCGGGATCCGGAGCCGCCAATGCTATGACCTTGCTCGCGATCTTCGCCGCAGTGCCGCGGATCATGCTCTCGCCGGTAATCGCGATGAATGAGTCGACCGGGCCGTGGGGGCTGGTCAAGCGCTCGTGGCGCGCAAGTCGTGGTCAATATTGGCGGCTGCTCGGCTTTTTCATCATGGTCTTGATCGCGTCACTGATCCTGGCCATCGCCGCGTCGTCGGTGGTCGGCTCGCTCGCCGCGCTGCTGATCGGGCCATCCAATCCGCTCACGATTTCGCGGTTGCTGGTCGCGCTGACCGGAGGAATGGTCCAGGCGGTAATCGCGACAATCTATGCAGCGATGATCGGCCGCATCGTCGCTCAGCTGGCTAGGGGGCGCCCGACCAGCGGGATGTGAGGTGCCGAATCGAGCGGCAATATGCCGGCGAGGCGCGGATCGAGAAAGATCTCTACCTTGCGCTCGATGGCGATGAAGCCGGCCCGGCGATAGGCGGTCAAGGCGGCGGGGTGGTCGAGGCTACAGGTGTGGACGTGGACTCGGTCGGTGATCTCGGTCCAGGCGCGCGACAGAGTCTCGGCGAGCAGCCAGCGGCCGTGGCCTTGCCCGGCATAAGCGGGAATCAGCCCGACGTACGACAGCTCGCACGCACCGGGCCCGCGGCGGTCGAGTTCGAGCATTCCGACCGTCTCTTCGCCATCGCGCACCTCGAACAGCTCGACCGCGGGATGATCGATGATCGCGCGCAGCTGGCTGTCGCGCATGATCAACCGCGAGAACCATAACCAGGGCGCGCCGACCGCGCGAAACAGCGTGCGATAGTCGTGCGGCGCGGGGTGGATGCGCACAAGCGTCAGCGGCGAGTGTGGAATCGCGAGCTCGTCTGGACGCTGGTTCATCTCCAGATAGGTGACGACGGCGGCGAGCTGCCCCACCGGAACGTCCAAGAGGCTCACGCCCAGCGCGCCAATGGTGGCAGGCTCATCAGGATGGCTTCGATGTTGCCCCCGGTCTTGAGCCCGAACAGCGTGCCGCGATCGTAGAGCAGGTTGAATTCGACATAGCGCCCGCGAAACTCGAGCAGGGCGTCGCGGTCGGCGGCGGTGAAGGGCTGGTTCATGCGCTTGCGCACCAGCGCCGGAAATATGTCGAGGAACGCCTCGCCGACATCGCGGGTAAATGCGAAATGGGCATCGAAATGATCTTCGAGCCGGTCGTAGAAGATGCCGCCAACGCCGCGCGCGATATTGCGGTGGGGGAGCCAGAAATATTCCTCGGCCCATTTGGCGAACCGGTCATAGAAGGTCGGGTCGTGCGCTGCGCAGGCGGCGCGCAAGCGGGCGTGGAAAGCGTCAGTGTCGTCCTGTTCAGGCAAAGCGGGGTTCAAGTCGGCGCCGCCGCCGAACCAGCGGCGGGTGGTGGTGAGGAAGCGGCAATTCATGTGCACCGCGGGGACGTGCGGGTTGGTCATGTGCGCGACGAGGCTG
>JALYRH010000002.1 GCA_030855425.1 Pseudomonadota bacterium | reverse complement strand
CTCCGACCCCCGCTCTCGTCGCACGGCCCGAGCGGCTCCGCCTGGTCGGACAGCGCCGTAAAATACTGGCCGTGATGCACCAGCGGCTGATGATCGGGATGCTGATCTACGGCGGGGTCGTCGCGCTGATCGTCTTCCGGCTGGTCTATCTCGCGGCATTCGGCGATCATGCCGGACGCAAGGGCGGCGCGATCAGCCTTTCCCCCGAGCGCGGCGACGTGGTCGATCGCGACGGCCAGTCGCTGGCGGTGACGATCGATGCCTGGACGATCGGTCTGCAGCCGTCGCAAGTCATCGGCGACAAGTTCGCGCTGGCGCAGAAGCTTGGCCAGTTGATGCCCGAAAAAGATGCCGCGACCTATCTCGCGATGCTCCGCTCGAAGCGGAAATTCTTCTATCTTCGGCGCCGCGCCGCGCCCGCGCTGGTCGATGCGATCAATTCGCTCGGCGAGCCGGGGCTGGCGCTGTCACGCGAGCCCGACCGGCTTTACCCGCAGACTGCGCTCGCCGCGCACGTGCTCGGCTATACCGATGTCGATGGCAATGGCAGCGCCGGGATCGAGCGCGCGTTCAACGACCGCTTGATTGACCCGGCGCAGCGCGGCGCCCCGATCAAATTGTCGATCTCGAGCCCGGTTCAGCAAGCGCTCGAGCATGAACTTCAGGCCGCGATGACCAAATTTTCGGCGATCGGCGCCGCCGGGATCATCATGAACATCCACACCGGCGAATTGTTGGCAATGACCTCGCTGCCCCAGCTCAACCCCAATGCGGCGGGCAATGGCACGCCCGAAGCGCGCTTCAACCGCGCGACGCTGGGTGTCTACGAACTTGGCTCGACCTTCAAGCCGTTCACCGTCGCAATGGCCATGGACTCGGGCGTCGTCAGGTCGATGGGACAGATGTACAGTTGCCCCCGCCAGCTGCACGTCGCCAGACGAACAATCAACGACACCCATCCATTCGGTCGCCCCTGCTCGGTCGCCGAAATCATGATGGAAAGCTCGAACATCGGCACCGCCCAGATCGCGCAGCAGTTGGGCTCGGCGCGCCAGCAGGCATTCCTCAAGAAAATGGGTTTCCTCGACAAGGTCGAAGTCGAGTTGCGCGAGCGCGGGCGGGCGCTGAACCCGGGCAAGAACTGGAATCTGATCGAGACGATGACGGTCGGCTTCGGTCACGGCATTGCGGTCACGCCCCTCCATTTGGCATCGGGCTATGCGACCTTGTTCAACGGTGGGATCTACCGCCCGGCGACGCTGCTCAAAGTAGATGCCGCTCACAAGGCCGGGCCAGGACGCCGCGTCTTCAGCGAGGATACGAGTTACAAGATGCGCAGCCTTCTCAGGCTGGTGGTGACCAAGGGCACCGGCAAGAAGGCCGACGCGCCGGGCTATCGTGTCGGCGGCAAGACCGGGACAGCGGAAAAATATCATAACCGGTCGCTGAAGGTGACAAGCTTTGCCGGAGTGTTCCCGATGGAGGAGCCACGCTTCGTGATCATCGCGATGCTCGACGAGCCCAAAGCAACCGCCGAAACCTATGGCTTCAGCACCGCCGGATGGAACGTCGCTCCTTTGATCAGCCGGACGATCAGCCGGATCGCGCCGATGCTCGGCGTCCGGCCCGACAAGAAGCGCGAGCCGAACATGGCCGAAGTGCTTCCCTACATTCGCGAAAAAGGCAAATAAGGCGCATGCGACTGGGGGACCTTGCCGACATCGTCGACGATGTCGAAGTGACGGGCTTTGCACTCAACCATCGCCAGGTCGCGCGAGGCAACGTGTTCGGTGCCTTCCGCGGCACGTGCTTCAACGGCGAAGACTATATTGCCGAGGCGGTTCAGCGCGGCGCGGTCGCGGTCGTCGCGCGGCCGACGGCGCGGGTCGAGGGGGCGAAACTCATCGCGGCGACCGAACCGCGCAAGGCCTTCGCCGAACTCGCCGCTCGCTTCTATGCGCCTTATCCAGACACGATCGTCGCCGTCACCGGGACCAACGGCAAGACCTCGATCGTCGAAATGGTGCGCCAATTGTGGCGCATGGCGGGGTACCGCTCGGCCTCGATCGGGACGTTGGGCGTGACCACCGCCGACGAGCAGGTCAGGACCGGGCTGACCAGTCCCGACATCGTCACTTTCCTTGCCAACATGGCGGGGATGCGGCGGATGGGGATCAGCCACGTCGCTTATGAGGCCTCGTCGCACGGACTCGACCAATATCGCGCCGAAGGGGTGCTCGTGAAGGCGGCGGCGTTCACCAACCTGTCGCGCGACCACCTCGACTATCACGTCGACATGGACCGTTATTTCGACGCCAAGATGCATTTGTTCGACGAGGTCGTCGTTAATGACGGCGCCGCAGTGGTGTGGGCCGACGACGCCAAATCGGGCGACGTGATCGCTCGGGCGAGGGCGCGGGGGCTTACCCTACTCACCGTCGGCGAAGCCGGCGAGACAATCACGCTGGTCAGCCGCCGCTCGACTGCGCTGGGTCAGCAGCTCATGCTTCGTCACGCCGGGCGCGAGCATCAACTGACCCTTCCGCTGATCGGCGCCTATCAAGTCGCCAACGTGCTCGTCGCGGCGGGGTTGGTGCTCGCGACCGGCGGCGACTGGGCGCAGACCTTGCTGAGCATGGGTCGCGTCGCGCCCGTCCGTGGTCGCCTCGAGCGCGCCGTGATCACCCGGGCCGGCGCCCCGGTCTATGTCGATTATGCCCACACCCCCGACGCGGTCGAGGCCGCGATTGCCGCGCTTCGCTCGCACGTCGCGACGGCGGAGGGCGGGCGGCTGATCACCGTAATCGGCGCGGGCGGGGATCGGGACGAGGGCAAACGCGCCGCCATGGGCGCGGTCGCGGCGCGGCTGAGCGAGGTGGTCATCGTCACCGACGACAATCCGCGCAGCGAGGATCCCGCCGTGATCCGCCGTGCACTGTTGGCGGGCGCCCCGGGCTCGCTCGAGATCGGTGACCGCCGCGCGGCGATCGCTGCCGCGCTGGCAGCGGCTCGTGCCGGCGACATCGTGCTGATCGCGGGGAAGGGTCACGAGCAGGGCCAGATCGTCGGCGCCGGACAGAATGAGCGCGTGCTGCCGTTCGACGATGTGAGTGTCGCGCGCGAGTGCGCGTCATGACGATGCTGTGGACCTCATCCGAGATCGAGGCCGCGACCGGCGGCTGCGCCAACCTGCCGTTCGAGGTGTCGGGCGTGACCTTCGATAGCCGCGAGGTCGAAGCGGGTGATTTGTTCGTCGCAATGCCCGGAACGGCCGCCGACGGTCACCAGTTCGTGGCCGGGGCTTATGCCGCCGGCGCGGCGGCTGCGCTGGTCAGCCATGTGGAGGCCGGCGCGAATTGGGGTCCGCACGTCCTTGTCCGCGACGTCGCGCAAGCGCTGACCGACTTGGCCATCGCCGCACGGGCGCGGATGGCGGGAACGGTCATCGGCGTCACCGGTTCGGTCGGCAAAACTTCGACCAAGGAGGCCCTGTACGCCGCGATCGAACGCTTTGCCCGCGGGACGGTCCATCGTTCGGTCAAGAGTTACAACAATCACACCGGCGTCCCGCTGAGCCTCGCCCGGATGCCGCGCGATGCCGAATATGCGGTGCTCGAGATGGGCATGAATCATTCTGGCGAAATTGCCGCATTGACCCGGCTGGTCCGCCCCCACGTCGCGTTGATCACGACCATCGCTCCCGCGCACATCGAGCATCTCGGAACGATCGAGGCGATCGCCGACGCGAAGGCCGAAATTTTTAAAGGACTCGAGCACGGCGGGGTTGCGATCCTTCCCGAGGATACGCCGCATCGCGACCGCCTGGTGAAGGCCGCGCGGCGCTTTGCCGACCGCATCGTCACGTTCGGCGGGGGCGACGCCGACGTCGCCGCGATCCACGCCGTTCGCGCCGACAATGGCGGCAGCCTGGTTACCGCGCGGCTGGTCGAAAGCGAATTGACCTTCACCATTGCCCAGCGCGGCGATCATTGGGTGTCGAATGCGCTTGCCGTGCTCGCCGCGGTCGAAGCGGTCGGCGCCGATCTCGCGGTTGCGGGCCTCGCACTGGCCGACATGGGCGGGCTGAAGGGCCGCGGCGAGCGCCACCGGCTCCGCGCGGAGGGTGGTACCTATGTGCTGATCGACGAAAGCTATAACGCCAATCCGGCATCGATGGCCGCGACCTTGAAGGCGCTGGGCGAGGAGCGCGACGTGGCGCGCCGCATCGCGGTGCTCGGCCCGATGCGGGAGCTTGGGGTGAATGGGGCCGAACTTCACGCCGCGCTCGCCCCCGCGGTTCGCGACGCGCGGATCAATCGCCTGATCCTCGTCGGCGACGAGATGGATCCGCTTGCCGACGCGCTCGGCAGCGAACTGCCGATCGAGCGTGCCGCCGATGCTGCGGCGGCGACCGCGCTGCTCAAGGCCCTGGTTACCCCGCGCGACGCGGTACTGGTCAAGGCGTCGAATTCGATCGGGCTTGCACGCTTGGTCGAAGCGATGGCAGGGGGCGAGCCATGCTCTATCTGATCGCCGAGCAGCTGGGCTTTCCCGGCATTTTCAATCTCATCCGCTACATCAGCTTTCGCGCTGGTGGGGCGAGCGCCACCGCGATGCTGATCGGACTGCTGTTCGGCCCAGCCTTCATCCGCTGGCTTCGTGCCAAGCAAGGCAAGGGCCAGCCGATCCGCGCCGACGGACCGCAAAGCCATCTCGCCAAGCGCGGCACGCCGACCATGGGTGGCCTGCTGATTCTCGTCGCGCTCGGCACTTCGACCCTGCTGTGGATGGACGTCTACAGCCCCTACGTCTGGGCGTGCCTGCTGGTCACCGCGGGGTTCGGACTGATCGGATTCCTCGACGATTATGACAAGGTCAAGAAGGCACACCATGCCGGCCTCAGTGGCAAGATGCGGCTGTTCCTCGAATTCGCGCTCGCCGGCTTCGCCACCTGGCTGATGGTCCGCGTCGGCGGCACCCAGCTTTACCTGCCGTTCATGCAGGGACCGGTGATCGACCTTGGCTGGCTGTACATCCCGTTCGGGGCGTTCGTGATCGTGTCGTTCGGCAATTCGGTCAATCTGACCGACGGGCTTGATGGCCTTGCGACGATGCCGGTGATCATCGCCTCGGTCGCCTTCGTGCTCATTGCCTATCTCGTCGGCAATGCGCGCTACGCGACGTACCTCGGCATTCCGCACGTTCCCGGCGCGGGCGACCTGACGGTATTGTTGCTCGCGATCGTCGGCGCCGGGCTCGCCTTTCTATGGTTCAACGCGCCGCCCGCAGCGGTATTCATGGGCGACACCGGCAGCCTCGCGCTAGGCGGCGCGCTTGGCGCGGTGGCGGTCGCGACGCATCATGAATTCGTGCTGGTGATCATCGGTGGGCTGTTCGTCCTCGAAGCGGTCAGCGTCGTGGTGCAGGTGTTCTTCTTCAAGCGCTACGGCCGGCGCGTGTTCAAGATGGCGCCGATCCACCACCATTTCGAACATCTCGGGTGGAGCGAGCCGACGGTGGTGATCCGCTTCTGGATCATCAGCTTCATTCTCGCGCTCGCCGGTCTTTCGACGCTGAAGCTGAGGTGATCACGAGCACCGCATTTGCCGGGAAACATTATGCGGTGTTGGGGCTTGCGCGCAGCGGGCTGGCGACGGTCGAGGCCTTGCTAGCGAGCGGCGCGCGGGTGACGGCATGGGATAGCAATCAAGAAACGATCGAAAAATTCCGTTCGTCCCAAGCGAAGTCGAGGGACGCTGGCGCGAGTGTCTCGACGCAGTTTATCCAGAGCAACGCCGCAGGCGGCGTTGAGAGGCTCGACACGAACGGATTGGTATTTCTTGATCTCGACACTGCCGACCTGACCCAATTCGACTCGATCATCGTTACTCCTGGCCTCCCTCTCAACCGGCACCCAATCGCCCAGCGCGCCGCCGACGCCGGCGTCGAGATCATTGGCGACATCGAACTGTTCGCTCGCGCCCGCGCCGAATTGCCGCCGCACAAGGTCGTCGGGATCACCGGCACCAACGGCAAGTCAACGACCACCGCGCTGGTTCACCACATCCTTCAGACCGCGGGCGTGCCGAGCCTCATGGGCGGCAACATCGGCCTCCCGATCCTGGCCCAGGACCCGCTGCCCGAAGGCGGGGTCTACGTCCTCGAACTTTCAAGCTACCAGCTCGACCTTACCGAAACCCTCGACTGCGATGTTGCCGTTCTGCTCAACATCACACCCGACCATCTCGATCGGTATGACGAGTTCGAGGCCTATGCGGCATCGAAAATGCGTATTTTTGGCATGCAGACTTTTCCTCATCGGGCCGTTGTCACGAGCGAGGCATGGCGACAGCCGGTCGTAGACCGCAAATGGTTCACATCACTTCGTTTAGATCGAGTCTCTGCGGCTGACTGGGACGAACCCGGCCTGTTAGGCAGCGCAGTCTATGACGGGACCGCGTATTTGGACGGTGAGGCGATTGCTTGCCAGCGTGATTGGCCAACGCTTCAAGGCCCTCACAATGCGCAAAATGTAGCTGCCGCCTTAGCAGTTTGCGAGAAGCTCGATCTTAACGACGATGTCGTTGCGAAGGCCCTGCAGACTTACCCTGGCCTGCCGCATCGGATGGAGCGGGTGCACGAGAAGGGCGGCGTGCAATTCGTAAACGACAGCAAGGCGACTAACCCGACAGCGACCGCGCCGGCTTTGGCAGCGTTTCCTGCGATTCGCTGGATTCTTGGTGGGCAGGCCAAATCGGACAATCTTGATGAATGCGCGCCGCACTTTGGCAACGTCCGCAAGGCATATACCATTGGCGAAGCGGGCGAAATGTTCGCATCTCTCTTGTCGCCGCACATGGCCGTGGCACGTTGCGGGACGCTGGAAGCGGCAGTGACCGCCGCCGCAGCAAACGCGCGCGAGGGGGAGACAGTGCTGCTCTCCCCCGCCTGCGCGTCGTTCGACCAGTTCAGGGATTTCGAGGCGCGCGGCGAAGCGTTCCGCGCGGCGGTGGAGGCATTATGAACATCGATCCAAATCTCGCGCTTGCTCCAAAAGGGTTTTCGGGGCGGATCAAGGCGACTGCGGCGCTGGCCGACCCGAGCCGTTATGGGCGCTCGGACCGTTCGGCGGCGAGCCGCTGGTTCTGGGAAATCGACCGGGTGCTGTTGCTGATGGTCGCGGTGCTGGTCGGGATCGGCCTGATCGCGGTCGCCGCCGCTTCGCCCGCGGCGGCGCAGCGCTATTCGGGCGGATCGGTGCAGTTCGCCAGTCTTCATTATTTCTATCGCCAGCTTGGCTGGATCGCGCTGTCGATGCCGGTCATGATCCTGGTCTCGATGCTGCCGCGCGATCGGGCGCGGCGGCTGTCGCTTGGCGGGGCCGCATTGTTCATCGCGCTGCTGGCGATCGTGCCGATCGTCGGTCCCGAAATCAATGGCGCGCGGCGCTGGATCAACTTCGGACTCGGCCAGATCCAGCCGTCGGAGTTCTTGAAGCCCTTTTTCGTGGTCGCGATGGCATGGCTACTGAGCCTCAAGGACGGCGACCGCAAATTGCCGGTGTTCGCAATGTCCGCGGTCCTCACCGGCGGCGTCGCGGTGCTGCTCATGCTCCAGCCCGACTTCGGCTCGACGATCATCTTCGTCAGCGTGTGGGTAGCGATGCTGGCGGTCGCCGGACTCAATCTGCGCGTCATCGGCGGGCTCGCGGTGGCGGGACTGGTCGGGGTGGTGCTGGCCTATTTCTTCTACGACGTGGCGCAGCTTCGGATCGACGGCTTCCTGTTCGGTGAGGGCGACAATTTCCAGACCGAAAATGCCATGCGCACGCTGACCGCTGGGGGACTGTTCGGGATGGGCCCCGGCGGCGGCACGCGCAAGTTCGGGCTACCCGAACCGCACACCGACTACATCTTCTCGGTCATCGGCGAGGAATTCGGGCTGATCGCGTGCATCGCGATCGCTTGCCTCTACCTGGGGATCGTCGCCCGCGTGCTGGTCAAATTGCTCGACGAGGAGTCGAGCTTCGCGATCCTCGCCGCGGCGGGGCTGGCGGTCGAGCTCGGGTTGCAGGCGCTGATCAACATGGCGGTCAACGTCCAGATCGCGCCGTCGAAGGGGATGACGCTGCCGTTCATCAGCTATGGCGGGTCGTCGATGCTGGCGCTGTCGATCGGGATGGGATTGCTGCTCGCCTTCACGCGGCGAAATCCCTATTTGAACCGCTCGCCTTATGTCGTGAAGTGGGGCGGGGAGAGCCTCAAGCGATGAACATCATTCTTGCCGCCGGGGGCACCGGCGGGCATCTGGTCCCGGCGCATGCGCTGGCCGCCGAACTGAAGGCGCGGGGGCATGGCGTGATGCTCGTCACCGACGACCGCGGCGCCAAATATCCCGCGCTGTTCGACGATGTGCCGGTCCACATCCTGCCCGCCGGGCGGCTTGGCGGCGGGCCGTTCGGGATGCTCAAGGCAGTGCGATCGGTGATGCGTGGGCGACGCCAGGCGCGCGCGCTCTACCGCGCCCACCGTCCTGACGCGGTGGTCGGGTTCGGCGGTTATCCGGCGTTTCCGGCGCTGCTAGCGGCGAGCGCCGCTAAGGTCCCGACCGTGCTTCATGAGCAGAATGCCGTGCTCGGGCGAGTCAATCGCTGGCTTGCCGGGGAAGCGAAAGCGATCGCCACGAACTATGTCGAGGTCGAACGCCTCAAGCCTGCCTATCGGGCGAAGACCGTGCTTGTCGGCAACCCGGTGCGCGACCAAGTGGTACGGCTTGGCGAGATGCCGTTTCCGCCGTTCGATGACAGCGCGCCGTTCAAGATTCTCGTGACCGGCGGAAGCCAGGGGGCGACGGTCCTCGGCTCGGTTGTCCCCGAAGGACTAGGCCTGCTGCCAAGCAGCCTGCGACTGCGGTTGCAGGTCGTCCAGCAATGCCGCGGTGACGATATCGACGCGGTGCGCGCGCGCTATGCTGCGCTCAACATTCCGGCGGAACTGCTGACCTATATTGAAGACATGCCGGCGCGGATCGGCGACGCGCACTTGATCATCGCCCGCGCCGGCGCCTCGACCATCGCCGAGCTGACCGCGGCCGGACGTCCCGCAATCCTCGTCCCGCTGCCGATCGCGACCGACGATCACCAGACCGCCAATGCGCGCGAAATGGTCAAGGCCGGGGGCGCTCGAATGATCGTTCAGCGTGATTTCAATCCGGCGACGCTGGCGGCGCAGATCGAGGCGATCGCGGGCGCTCCGCAGACGCTGGCCAATGCCGCCGGACGCGCGCTGGCGGTCGGGCGGCCGCACGCCACGCGCGACCTTGCCGACCTGGTTGAGCGCATCGCCAACCACCTGTCGCCAATCGAGGTCGGCCCCGCGAGCGTCAAGCCCAAGCCAGCGCACTTCGCCATCGGAGCCCCGGCATGAAGGCGATGGGCACCGAGATCGGAACGATCCATTTCGTCGGGATCGGCGGGATCGGCATGTCGGGAATTGCCGAAGTGATGCATCACCTCGGCTATCAGGTGCAGGGCAGCGACGTAAGCGAGGGCTATGCCGTCGAGGGGTTGCGCAAGGTCGGAATCCCGGTTGCCATCGGCCATAGTGCGACGAACCTCGGCGATGCCCGGGTTGTCGTCTGCTCGACCGCGATTTCGCGCGGCAATCCCGAAATCGAGGCCGCGATCGATAAACGCCTGCCGCTGGTACGCCGCGCCGAAATGCTCGCCGAATTGATGCGCATGCAGTCGACCGTCGCGGTGGCCGGGACGCATGGCAAGACCACCACGACTTCGATGATCGCGGCGATGCTCGATGCCGGCGGGATCGACGCGACCGTAATCAACGGCGGGGTGATCAACGCCTACGGCTCGAACGCGCGGCTGGGATCGTCCGACTGGATGGTGGTCGAGGCCGACGAAAGCGACGGCAGCTTCCTTCGTTTGGACGGGACGATCGCGGTGGTGACCAACATCGATCCCGAGCATCTCGAACATTATGGCAGCTTCGATGCGGCGAAGGACGCTTATGTCGAATTCATCGAGAATGTTCCGTTTTACGGGCTGGCTGTGATGTGCGTCGACCATCCCGAAGTGCAGAATATTCTGAGCCGGATTCGCGACCGCCGCGTAATGACCTACGGCGCCTCCGCGCTGGCCGACCTTCGCGCGGTCGATATCGAGACGCAGGGTGGCGGGAGCCGGTTCGATGTCTCGGTGCTGGGACTCGATGGCGAGCGGCGACTGATCGAGGGCGTTTTCGTCCCGATGCCGGGGCGGCACAATGTGCTCAACGCGCTCGCCGCGATTGCGGTCGGACTCGAGTTCGGATTTGACGATGCGACGCTGGCCGGGGGCTTTCGCAAGTTCACCGGGGTCAAGCGCCGCTTTACCCGTGTCGGCGAAGTCGACGGGTCGCTGATCATCGACGATTATGCGCATCACCCGGTCGAAATTCGAGCGGTGCTGTCGGCGGCGCGCGAAAGCGCCGAAGAGCGCGTCATCGCCGTGGTCCAGCCGCATCGCTTCACCCGGCTGCGCGACTTGATGGAAGATTTTCAGAACGCCTTCAACGATGCCGACGTAGTGTTCGTCGCGCCGGTCTATGCCGCGGGCGAGGTGCCGATCGAAGGGGTCGACGCCGCCACGCTCGCCGAAGGACTTCGCGCGCACGGTCACCGCATGGTCAAGACCGTCGACGGCGCCGACGACCTCGCAGCCAATCTGCGCGACCTCGCCGCCAACGGGGACATGATCGTCTGCATGGGCGCGGGCGACATCACCAAATGGGCCGCGGGACTCGCCGACGGCATTACCCGGTCGCGGGCGGCGAAGTGACAGTTTTTTCCTCCGTGAGGGGCAAGCTCACGCCCGACGCTCCCTTGGCGCCGCTCGTGTGGTTCAAGTCGGGCGGGGCGGCGGAATTGCTGTTCGAGCCCGTCGACCGCGATGATCTGGTCGCCTTCCTCGAAGTCCTCGACCCCGCAACCCCGGTGATGGCGCTCGGTCTTGGATCGAACATGATCGTCCGTGATGGCGGAGTGCCGGGGGTTACCGTCCGGCTCGGCAAGCCCTTCGCGCGAATCGAGCGGGTCGACGATGTCACGCTGCGGTGCGGCGGCGGGGCGAGCGGAATCCTGGTGTCCTCGACTGCGCGCGACGCGGGCATTGCCGGGCTCGAATTCCTGCGCGGAATCCC
Organism: Pseudomonadota bacterium; assembly: GCA_030855425.1. Next base: position 23,113 of record JALYRH010000002.1, on the reverse strand, counting down.
CGGCACGGTCGGCGGATTCGTGCGGATGAACGGCGGCGCTTATGGCCGCGAAGTGGTTGATATCCTCATCTCGTGTACCGTCGTGCTGCGCGACGGGAGCATCGAGGAGTGGGCCGCTGAACGGCTCGATTACTCCTACCGCCACTCGGCTTTGCCCGACGGCGCGATCGTGCTCGACGCGATGTTGAAGGGTGTGCCCGGTGACCCGGCGGTGATCGGCGCCGAGATGGAGCGGATCGCCGCGGCGCGCGAGAAGAGCCAGCCGCTGCGCAGTCGCACCGGCGGATCGACCTTCAAGAATCCCCCGGGGCACAAGGCGTGGGCGCTGGTCGCCGCCGCTGATTGCCGCGGATTGCGCATTGGCGATGCCCAAGTGTCGGAGAAGCATTGCAATTTCCTGCTCAATCTCGGTAACGCTTCATCGGCCGAGATTGAGGAACTGGGCGAGGAAGTGCGCCGCCGCGTGTACGACCGGACCAACATCATCCTTGAATGGGAAATCCAGCGGATCGGAGTGGAATGAGCGGCCTCGACAAGACTATCCACGTCGTCGTGCTGATGGGCGGCTGGTCGGCCGAGCGGCCGGTGTCGCTGATGAGCGGCAACGGCGTCGCCGACGCGCTCGAGCAGCGCGGCTTCACGAGGGTCACCCGGCTCGACATGGAGCATGACGTCGCGGCGCGCATCGCTGCGCTCAAACCCGACGTGGTGTTCAACGCGCTCCACGGCACGCCGGGCGAGGACGGCACCGTGCAAGGCATGCTCGACCTGATGCGGATTCGCTACACGCATTCGGGGCTAACCACTTCGGCGATTGCCATCGACAAGGAATTGACCAAGGCGGTGCTGGTCCCTGGCGGGGTGCGCATGCCCAAGGGCAAGATGGTCGACAGCGCCTCGCTTTATGAAGGCGATCCGATGCCGCGGCCGTATGTTTTGAAACCGGTCAATGAGGGCAGCTCGGTCGGGGTGGCGATCGTTACTGACCAGAGCAATTACGGTCATCCGATCAGCGCCAGGGCCGAAGGGCCGTGGCTGCACTTCGACCGTTTGCTCGCCGAACCGTTCATCCGCGGGCGCGAGTTGACCGTCGCAGTGCTTGGCGGCGAGGCACTGTGCGTCACCGAATTGAAGCCGAGGGCCGGATTCTATGATTTCGACGCCAAATATACCGATGGGCTGACCGAGCATGTCTGCCCCGCCAAAGTTCCCCCCGCGATTGCCGAGGCAATGCTGGCGATGGCGTTGCGCGCGCACCAATTGCTCGGCTGCAAGGGTGCCTCGCGCTCCGACTTCCGCTGGGACGATGAGCTAGGCGAGGCCGGGCTTTATTTGCTCGAGATCAACACTCAGCCGGGGATGACCCCGCTCAGCCTGGTCCCCGAGCAAGCCCGGCAAAAGAATATCTCTTACGGCGAACTGGTCGAGCGGATCATTGCCGAGGCCTTGACCAGTGCGCCGCCCAGCGCCGAGGCCACCCCCTAATGGGCGCAGCGCACGTCAAGCGCGGGGGGGGCGCGCGGACCAAAAGCCGCACCGCGCCGCCGCGCGTCGCGGTGCCGAAGAAACTCGCCAGAAAACTCGCGGTCGAGCAGCAGCAGGCCAATCGCGTCGCGACCTGGGCGTTCGGGCTGTTCGTCGCCGCCATCGCGGTGATTGCGCTGATCGCGCTCGACGTCCCGAACAAACTCGGGCTCGCGGCGGGTGAGGCGGTCGGCGACGCCGGGTTCCGCGTCAAAAGCGTAGCGGTGCACGGCACGCGGCGGATGGACCCGAAGCCGATCTATCGCATTGCGCTTGACCAGCGCGCTACTGCGCTGCCGCTGGTCGACGTCGCCGCGATTCGCCAGCGGCTGCTCGCTTATGGCTGGGTCAAGGATGCACGCGTGTCGCGGCGCTACCCCGATACGCTGGTGGTCGACATCGTCGAACGCACCCCCGCCGCTTTGTGGCAGGACGGCAATCGCCTGTCGCTGATCGATGACGAGGGTCACGTCCTCGACAAGGTCGCGGTGACGCGGATGCCCGACTTGCCGTTGCTCGTCGGGGCCGGGGCCAATGATCACACCCGCGCGCTCGACACGCTGCTCGGCAAGGCGCCGACGATCAGGGCGCAACTCGTGTCGGCAAGCTGGATCGGGCAGCGCCGCTGGGACCTTGCGGTGCAGACCGGTGAGACCATCGCGCTTCCCGAAGGCGAAGCGGCGGCGGCGGCGGCGCTTGGAAAGTTCGCCGAAAAGGACAAGTCTGCGGGGCTGCTCGGGCGCGGCATCAAATGGTTCGACCTGCGCAAGGCGGGCCAGATGACGGTCCGCTTGCCGCGCGAACCCGGCGAACCGATTATCCCCGCAGCCGCGACCGAAAGCTGATCCGACCCATGCCGAGTAACCACGACCAGCCGCTCATCGCCGCGCTCGACATCGGCTCGTCGAAGGTCAGCGCACTGATCGTCACGCGCGACGACGACGGGCGACTGCGCGTGCTCGGCACCGGCCAGCGCGAAAGTCGCGGGGTCAAGCGCGGCTACGTCACTGACATGGAAGCGAGCGAAGTCGCAGTGCGCGAAGCGGTCGAGATCGCCGAGCGCCTTTCGGGCGTGACGATCGACGATGTGTGGGCCAGCTTCGGCGCCGGTGGCCTGGTCAGCGACATCGCCAACGTCGAGGTCGAGCTTGGCGGGCACCAGGTCGAACAGTCGGACATCGACGAACTATTGAGCGTCGGCAAGGGCGCGATCGACCGCGGCGGACAAATGGTGCTTCACGCTCATCCCGCGCTTTACACGCTCGACGGGGTCGAAGGGGTCAAGCAGCCGATCGGGCTCCACGCCGACAAATTGGGGGTCGACATCCACGTCGTCGCTGCCGATCCCGCGCCGCTGCGCAACATCGATTTCGTCATCCGCTCGGCGCATCTTGGCGTGAAGCGTATTGTCGCCTCGCCGGTCGCGGCCGCGCTCGCCTGCTTGACCGAGGAAGAGCGCGAGCTTGGCGTCGCTTTGGTCGAGATGGGCGCCGAAGTGACCAATGTCTCGCTCCACGTCGGGGGGATGCTGGTTGGACTGCGCTCGATCCCGCTCGGCGCCAAGGACATCACCGACGACATTGCGTGCGCCTTTGGCGTCCAGCGCCGCGATGCCGAGCGGTTGAAATGCTTTTACGGCTCAGCAATGACCAGTCCGCGCGACAATCATGAAATGATCGACGCCGCGCCGATCGGCGCCGAAGATGGCGCCGAGCCGACGCGCATCACCCGCGCCCAATTGATGACCGTGATCCGCCAGCAGGTCGAGGATTTGACCAGCCGCATCGACCTAGCCCTCAAATCCCTGGGCTTCACCGGCCCGGTCGGGCGCCAGGTCGTCCTCACCGGCGGCGGGGCCGAATTGAAGAATATCGCCGATTACATGCAGGGCGTCCTCGGCCGCGCGGTTCGCGTCGGGCGACCGCGTACGATCACCGGCTTGCCCGAGGCGCATAGCGGACCGGCTTTCTCGACCCTCGTCGGACTGGCGATGCTCGCCGGATCGGGCACCGGCGACATCCGCGACATTTCGCACAATTCAAAAACCGCGAAGGCGGCCACCGGCTTTGTCGGCCGAATGCTTGCCGCTCTGAAACAGGGTTATTGAGCGCCGCGCTGCTGGTCCGACGAAATTCTGTCCTGCACCCCGCGACCCGTGCCCGCAGCTGCCCTTGGCGACCATCGGACGCGGCGGGGCGAGGCAGGCGCCTGTCCCATGCGACCCCCGGGAGGGCGCACCCACGTATGCGGCTTTTACCGCTTTCAGCGGCGGCTCGGACCTCGCTCGTCTCGTCCCAGATCATTTGCGAGGAGGGGTTCTCGACGCTCGCCTCACCAAACCCTGGCTGTGTGCCATAATGAATCAATGATTCACTTTTTTTGTTCGGGCATCATTTTTCGCTTGGGGTCGGGACCCGCTTGATGCAAAGATTCGCCCACGGTTCAACGCGTTGCCAGTCGGGGGGTTCATCCATGAGCATTGATTTTATTCGGCCGGAGGTCGACGAACTTCGCCCGCGGATCAGTGTCATCGGCGTCGGTGGCGCTGGGGGCAACGCGATCGCCAACATGATCAAGTCGGACGTGCAGGGGGTTCAATTCCTCGTCGCCAATACCGACGCGCAGGCGCTCAACGCGTCGGAAGCCGATAGCCGCATCCAGCTCGGGCTCAAGATCACGCAAGGCCTCGGCGCCGGATCGCGCCCCGAAATCGGTCGCGCTGCTGCTGAAGAGACGATCGACGAGATCGAGCGCGCGCTCGACGGCGCGCACATGTGCTTCATTGCCGCCGGAATGGGGGGCGGCACCGGAACCGGCGCGGCCCCGGTTATCGCCAAGGCGGCGCGCGATCGCGGTATCCTCACCGTCGGGGTGGTGACCAAGCCGTTCGCGTTCGAAGGCACCCGCCGCGGCCGCGCCGCCGACGCCGGGATCGAGGAATTGCAGAAGCATGTCGATACGCTGATCGTCATCCCCAACCAGAATCTGTTCCGCCTCGCCAATTCGGACACGACCTTCAAGGAAGCGTTCCAGATGGCCGACGAGGTGCTCCAGCAGGGCGTGCGCGGGATCACCGACCTGATGGTCATGCCGGGCCTGATCAACCTCGACTTCGCCGACGTCCGCTCGGTAATGGGTGAGATGGGCAAGGCGATGATGGGCACCGGCGAAGCCTCGGGCGACAATCGTGCGATCGAGGCCGCCGAAAAGGCAATCTCGAACCCGTTGCTCGACGGGGTCAGCATGAAGGGCGCCAAGGGCGTGATCATCTCGATCACCGGGGGCGAGGATATGCGGCTGATGGAAGTCGACGAGGCCGCGAGTCACATCAAGGAACTCGTCGATCCTGACGCCAACATCATCTGGGGCTCGGCGTTCAACAATAATATGGAGGGCAAGATCCGCGTTTCGGTGGTCGCCACCGGGATCGAGGCCGAAGCCAATGTCGCGCCGCAGCCGGGCAAGGTGTTCAGCTTTCCGACCTCGCGGGTCCCCGCTGCCGCCCCTGCCAACGCTCCGGCCGCCGTGTCCACGCCGCGTGCGACCATGGTCCCGGAACCGCTCGAACCCAACCAGGGCGACGACGGTGACGAGCTGGTGCTCGACAGCGACGACATATTGACGTCGCCGGTGATGGCCAACCCGATCGCTCCTCCGGCGGACGAGGAAGACGATGCCACGCTTCGCGGCAATCCGGGCAGCGACGAACCGCGCGTGGCGCGCGAAAGCGGCACGCTGTTCGAACGCATGTCGAACATCGCGCGGGGTTCGGCGCAGGCGCGCGCCGACGAGGATCAACCGGCCCCGGGGTTCCGCCGCGAGCCGATCGACATCCCCGGATTCCTTAACCGCCAGAACAACCGCTAGCGTTGGTTTGAGGAAGGCGAAGCCGGCCCGCACCCCCACCCGTTTGTCCGTTCCGGATATTCTGCGGGTGGCCGGGTGGCGGTGCGGGCCGGTAACGCTTCAGCCAAAACTCAAATGACTCCCTATTCACCGCCGGGTTGGCACGGCCCGCCGCGCCGGCCTTTTCAGCAAGCTTTGAGCAAGCTCAAGTCGGGCATGAGCCTTGGCCATGCGTAATTTGCGACCCCATTCCACCGCCCGGATGCTGCGCCGGGCCACCGTCCTAATCGCGTTTGGCCTATTCCCCTCGCTGGGTCAGGCGCAATATATCGGCGGCGCACCGCCGCCGCCCTTGCCGATGGCGCCGCTTCCGGGCCAGGTTGAAACACCCGCCGCGACGCTGGCGCGCGCGGTGCGAACGCTGGCGCAGAGTCCGCGCGACTTCACTGCCTTGATCATGGCTGGCCGCGCGGCGGTCGAACTTGGCGACACCCAGTCCGCGATCGGCTTCTTCGGCCGTGCGGAGGAAGTCCGCCCGTCCGATCCAGCGCCCAAGATCGGAATGGGCGCGGCGACCGTCGCGCGCGGCGATGCGAGCGGTGCCCTGGCGTGGTTTTACCAGGCGCAGCAGTTGGGCGCGACCAGCGCGGCAATCGGCGTCGATCGTGGGCTGGCGCAGGACCTGCTTGGCAATCAAGCCGCGGCGCAAGTCGATTACCGCGCTGCGCTGGGCGGGCGTGAGGCGGATGAGGCACGGCGGCGACTCGCGCTCAGTCTGGCCATTTCCGGTGATCGCAACACGGCGTTCTCGTTTCTCCAGCCACTGCTGATGCGGCGCGATCTCGCGGCGCAGCGGGTTCGTGCATTTGTCCTCGCATTGGTCGGCGACGAACGCGGTGCATCGGCCGCGATCGACATCGCGATGCCCGGGTCGGGATCGCGCATGGCAGGATTCTTCCGCTTGCTGCCCACGCTGTCGGGGACACAGAAGGCGGCCGCGGTCCACCTCGGCGTGTTCCCCGACCCAAGTCAGATTCGCGTTGCCGCGGTCGCACCACAGATCGTTGCTGCTCCGGCGCCGGGACGTGGCGCCCGTGGCTCGCGCCGATCGGGCCGGGTCGTCGAAGCGCGGCCCTCGGCGGCGCAAGCGCCGGCCGCCGCCGTGGCTCGACCAGCGATCAGGCCTGCGCCGCAAATTATTGTGGTCGATCCGGTACCGCGCGCCTCGACCAGCGGGTTTGATGTCAACCGTCCCGCGATGCGCGTAGCTCCGCCCGCGCCGATCATCGCGGCACCCCCGCCCCCGACGCCGCAAATCAATCCGGCACCGGTCGCGGTCACGGCGCAACCCGAGGTCTCGGCTGCTCCGTCCCCCGTCGCTGAACTTACCGCCAGATCATCGCCGTCGCTCGTCGCCGAGCCGCTTGCCTTCGATTTGCCGAGCGCGCGCGCCGTAACGCCACCGTCGCCCTCTCCCGAGCCGATTGTCGGTCAACCGCTTACCAGCGCGGCAGTGCCCGATGCGCCAGCTGCGACGCCGATTGCTCCTGGTGCGAACGATCGCCTGGCGGGGATCGACCGTTTGCTTGCCCAGGCCGATGACCTGTCTGTCCCGCCGGCGTCGCGACCAAAGTATGAGTCGCCTGTCCCGCCGGCTTCGCGCCCGAAGTTTGAGGAGCCGCTCACGCTAGCGATGGCCGATGTGGCGACCGCCAGCGGCGCCGCCGATCTCGCCAAGTCCGCGGCGGCGAAGAAGGCTGCCGACGCCCGGAAGGTCGCTGCAACGAAGAAGGCTGCCGATGCAAAGAAGGTCGCCGATGCAAAGAAGGTCGCCGATGCGAAACAGGCCGCCGAGACAAAAAAGGCTGCCGATGCGAAGAAGGCCGCCGCAGAGCAGGCGGAACGCGACTCGATCGGGCTGGCGGGGACCAATTGGGTCCAGCTCGCCGGGGGCGCGAACGCCGACCGCATGGGGATCGAGTTCCGCCGCCTGAGCGCCAAGTCGGCACCGCTCAAAAAGCGCGGCGGGGTAGTGACCGCCGGCAAGGATTATTTCCGTCTGCTGACCGGGCCGTTTTCGACCAAGGCCGAGGCGCAGGCGTTCGTCAACCAGCTTGCCAAGGACGGCGTCGACGGCTTTAGCTGGACGCGCAACCCGGCCGCTCTCCGCATCGAGAAAATCGCTCCCAAATGACGCTCTACCCTAACCTTGCCGCGCACCCATCACGATCGCGCGGCCGGGTTTTCGGGGAGGACGACCGGGCGCCGCGCGGCCAGCGTGACGCGTTTCAGCGCGACCGCGACCGCATTATCCATTCGGTCGCGTTCCGCCGGCTGCGGCACAAGACTCAGGTGTTCATTGCCCCCGACGACGATCATTTCCGGGTTCGCCTGACCCACTCGATCGAGGTTGCGCAGATCGGGCGGACGATGGCGCGCATCCTTGGCCTCAATGAGGATCTGACCGAGGCCCTGTGCCTCGCGCATGACCTTGGCCATCCGCCGTTCGGCCATGGCGGCGAGGATGCGCTGACCGCGTCCTTGGCCGATGCGGGTGGCTTCGACCATAACGCTCATACGTTGCGGCTCGTCACCAGTCTGGAAAACCCCTACCCCGATTTTGACGGTCTTAATCTCAGCTGGGAAACGCTCGAGGGGCTCGCCAAGCATAATGGTCCGGTGGCGAGCCCGAGCTGGGCGATGACCGAGGCCGATCGGGCGGTCGGGCTAGAGCTTGGCAGCTGGCCGAGCCTCGAAGCACAGGTCGCCGCGATCGCCGACGACATTGCCTACGATAACCACGACATCGACGACGGGCTGAGAAGCGGAATCCTCGACCTCGAAGCGCTGCTCGAAGAACCGTTCGTCGCCCAGCTCTGGGTCGCAATCGAGGCGCGCCACCCCGGGCTCAACCGGAGCCGCAAGATCAAGGCGCTGGTGCGCGACGGGATCGGCGCGATGGTGAGTGACGTGCTGGCCGAAACCCGCCGTCGGATCGCCGAGGCGGGAGTTGCAAGTATTGACGAGGTGCGTGCCGCGGGGCGGCAACTGGTCGGGTTCTCAGCCGCGATGGCCGGCGAAGAGCGCGCGCTCAAGCGCCATCTCTACGCTCAGCTCTACGACAGCGCGCCGCTGACTCCAATTCGGCGCGAGGCGCAACGCATCGTCGCCGACATTGCCACTTGCTTCCGCGACCGTCCCGATTGCCTTCCCGGGGGCTGGCAGCGCGGCGTAGGCGAAACCGCGCGGCTACGCGCGATCGGCGATTACATCGCCGGCATGACGGACCGCTTTGCCATCGCCCAACATGAGAAGCTGATTGGGCCGGTCAACCTACCGGACCGGTTCTAGTCGCGACGATCCGCCAACTGGCATCGAGCGGGTTGGAACCAGACCCGCCATTATTGACGAAGCGTCCGCTGAATGACTGAGCCAACTTTGAAGGCTCCGCTTGAATGCAGGTCATTTAGGTTGGGCGAATGATCAACCCACGGGCGGAAACCGGCATCGCCGAGCGTCTTGAACCCGGCTGGAAAGTTTCGTCCGCAAGGTGACGCGGCTCGCGCCCTGCGCTAGAGGCGCCGCCATGTCCGTTTATGCGAGCTATGCCGCGCTTCTCGATGAAGTGCTCGATGCCCTCGAAACCGAAGGTTCGCTGCCGTCGGGGCTCAACCGCAAGTCGGTTGCAGTCGAGCCGCCGCGCGATGCAAGTCATGGCGACCTTGCCACCAACGCCGCGATGGTGCTCGCCAAGGGAGTCGGGATCACCCCTCGCGCTCTCGCCGCGTTGATCGCTCCGAAGATTGAAGCGCTGCCCGATGTCACCGAAGTGAGTGTCGCGGGGCCGGGGTTCATCAATTTGCGGCTGACCGATGAGGCGTGGCGGCGCGAATTGGCGAGTGTGTTGGCGGAGGCCGAGCGCTATGGCTTGAGCACGGTCGGTGCCGGCGAACGGGTCAATATCGAATATGTCTCGGCCAATCCGACCGGCCCGATGCACGTGGGGCATTGCCGCGGCGCGGTTGTCGGCGATGCGCTCGCCAACCTGCTTGAAGCGGCGGGTTTCGTGGTGACGCGCGAATATTATGTCAATGACGCCGGGAGCCAGGTCGATACGCTCGCCCGCTCCGCACACCTGCGTTATCGCGAGGCGCTCGGCGCGGACATTGGGGTGATTCCGGAAGGGCTTTACCCGGGCGACTATCTGATCCCGGTCGGTCAGGCGCTGGCCGCCGAATTTGGCGATCGCTTCAGCGACGCTCCCGAGGCCGAGTGGCTCGACCTGTTCAAGCGCAAGGCCGTCGCGGCGATGATCGACCTGATCAAGCACGACCTTGCCCTGCTCGGGATCCACCACGACACATTCGCCTCGGAGGCCGAATTGCAGGCGGCCGGCGCCCCCGATCGTGCCGAGGCGACGCTGCGCGCCAAGGGACTGGTCTATCAGGGCGTGCTCGAAGCGCCCAAGGGCGAGGCCGCCGACGATTGGGAACCGGTCGAACTGACCCTGTTCCGCTCGACTCAATTCGGCGACGATCAGGATCGCCCGATGAAAAAGTCGAACGGCGCCTGGACCTATTTCGGTGCCGACGCGGCTTATCATCTGCAAAAGGCCGAGAGCGCTGATCATCTGGTCAATATCTGGGGCGCGGACCATGCCGGGACGGTCAAGCGCATCCAGGCGGCGGTGACCGCGCTGACCGACGGGCGCGTCGATCTCGACGTCAAGATCATCCAGATGGTCAAACTGCTCCGCGCCGGCGAGCCGATCAAGATGTCGAAACGCTCGGGCAATTTCGTCACGCTCGCCGAAGTCGTGGAGGAAGTCGGCAAGGACGTCGTGCGCTTCATGATGCTGACCAAGCGCGCCGACACCCCGCTCGAATTCGACTTCGCCAAGGTGGTCGAGGCGTCGAAGGACAATCCAGTGTTCTACGTTCAATACGCCCATGCGCGGATCGCCTCGCTCCAGCGCAAGGCCCGCGAGATCGGTGTGTCAGTGGAGACGCCGGCGGATATGACGGAATTGGATGCCGACGAGCTTGGGCTGGTCAAGCTGATGGCCCAGTTTCCGCGCGTCATCGAGGCTGCGGCACTGAGCCATGAGCCGCATCGCATCGCGTTTTATCTCAATGACTTAGCCTCTGCATTCCATAGCCAGTGGAACCGCGGCAATGACGACCCCGCACGGCGCTTCCTGATCGAGGGTCGCCCCGACCTGACTCGCGCCCGGCTCGAGCTCGCGCGCGGCGTGGCGCGGATCATTCGCTCCGGGCTCGCGCTGATGGGGGTCGAGGCGGCCGAGGAAATGCGCTGAACCGTCACCACTTCGCGGATCGCCGCAGCGCCGCGTGAGCCTTCAAAAAAAGTCTCCTCTTTCGCCGCACGGCTTCTAGGATAAGGGCGCGCGATCACCGCGCACGACAAAGGGGCGATGATGAGCGACGGCCGGGCATATGACGATCAGGGCCTGCCGTGGCTCGAAGCGGTCGATGACGAGGATGGTCCGCGCGGGGTGTCGGCAAAGAAGATGCTGGTCGCGCTGCTGATGGTGGTTGCGGCCGCGGCAATCGTCGCTGGAACCTTCTTCTGGCTCGGGCGGCGCGACGCTGGCCCGCTTGGCGAGCCCGAGCTGATCCGCGCCGAGTCCGCCCCATATAAGATCAAGCCCGACGTTCCCGGCGGGCTCGATGTTGCCGGCGAAAGCGGCACCGCGTTCGAAACCAGCGCGGGCGAGGACCCTGACAGCGCGCTCGACATGAACAAGCTTCCGCAGGGAGTCGAAGCCCCGCCGCCGGATCCGGCACCCGGGACGCCGGTGGCGCCTGCGCCCAAGAAAATCCCGTCTAGCGAGACCAAGGTGCCCGACGATGGCGCGAGCGCCGCGGGGGCAGGCCCGACGATCCAGCTTGGCGCATATGCATCGACGATCAAGGCGGAAACCGCCTGGGGAATACTGTCGAGCCGCTTCCCTGCGGTCGCTTCGCTTTCCAAGACGGTGGTCGGCGCGACGGTCAACGGCAAGTCGGTCTATCGCCTGCGCGCGGTCGGATCGACCGAGCAGACCCGCGCCGCTTGCGCCGCGCTCGAGGCCGCGGGTGAAAGCTGCCTGGTCGTCCAATGACCGATGCCGCAATCTATGGCTTGGCGGGGACCGAGCTGGGCGCCGACGAAGCCGCCTTCTTTCGCGACGCGCGGCCGACCGGCTATATCCTGTTCGGCCGCAATATCGAGACGCGCCGGCAGTTGCGGCGGCTGACCGATGCTTTGCGCGACCTTGAAGGCCACGGCGAGGTGCCGATCCTGATCGACCAGGAAGGCGGGCGCGTGGCGCGGATGCAACCGCCCGAATGGCCGGCCTTCCCGAGCGGCGAGGCGTTCGACCGGCTGTACCAGGTCGGACCGGCGTCGGCGATCGAGGCGGCGCGGGTCAATGCCCGCGCACTCGGTCTGATGCTCCATGAGGTCGGAGTGACGATCAATTGCCTGCCGATGCTCGACGTGCGCCAGCCCGGCGCGGCGGATATCGTCGGCGACCGCGCGCTCGGGTCCGACCCGATGCAGGTTTCGGCGCTCGGCCGCGCAATCCTCGACGGACTTGCCTCGGCGGGCGTGCTGGGCGTGATCAAGCATATCCCCGGGCACGGCCGCGCTTTGGTCGACAGCCACAAGGAATTGCCGGTGGTCGACGCCGGTGAAGACCTGCTGAGGGTCGATCTTGAACCGTTCGAGCGGCTGCGCGATGCGGCGATGGGGATGACCAGCCATTTGCTCTATACGCAATGGGATGCGGCGCGGCCCGCGTCGCAATCGCCGGTCGTGATCCACGACATCATTCGCCAGCGGATCGGGTTCGACGGCTTCCTGATGAGCGACGATATCGGCATGGAGGCGCTCAGCGGCGATCATGGCGAGCGCGCCGCCGCCTGCGTCGCCGCGGGCTGCGACGTGGCGCTCCACTGCGACGGCAAGATGGCCAACATGGTCAGCGTTGCCAGCGCGATCGGCGGGCTGACCCCCGAAGCCGAAGCCCGACTGGCGCGCGCGATGGCGATGCGCTTCACCCCCGACAACGAAATGGATTTCGCCGAAGCTGTCGCGAAACGCGACGCGTTGCTGGCGTTGGTTTAACGTCATTGCGAGCTAAGCGAAGCAATTCAGCCGCGCGAGATGGATTGCCGCGCTGCGCTCGCAATGACAGGGTGTGCGGCAATGGACCCCGAATTATTCTGCGCGCCTGACGACACGCTCACCCTGACGCTCGACGGGTGGGAAGGGCCGCTCGACCTGTTGCTGACCCTTGCCCGTGCGCAGAAGGTCGACCTCCACGCGATTTCGATCCTCGCCTTGGTCGAGCAATATCTGGCCTATCTCGAGGAGGTCAAAACGCTCAAGCTCGAGATTGCCGCCGATTATCTGGTCATGGCGGCGTGGCTCGCTTACCTCAAATCCTGCCTGCTGTTGCCGCGGGACGAGGCGGCGGATCCGAGCCCGGAGGAGCTTGCGCTGCGCCTCCAGCTCAGGCTCCAGCAGCTTGATGCGATGCGCGAGGCGGGGGCGCGATTGATCGCGCGCGACCGGATCGGGCGCGATGTGTTCGTGCGCGGCTGGCCAGAGGGGCTGAGGCTGGTCCGCACATCGGCGTGGCAGGCTTCGGCGTTCGACCTCTATGCTGCCTACGGCCGGGTCAGGGCGCGCACCCAGCCGGCGATGCACGTCGTCGCGCTGCGCGCGGTGATGACGCTCGAAGATGCCATCGCGCGCGTCGCGGCGCTGCTCGGGGAGGCGCTCGACTGGACCACGCTCGAGGCGTTTCTGCCGGTGACCGACAATCCCGCTTATCGCCGCTCGGCGCTGGCGAGTTCGTTCGTCGCGGCGCTTGAGCTGGCGCGGCAGGGGCGGGTCGAACTGGCGCAGGATTCCCCGTTCGCGGAGCTGCGACTGAAGGCCGTGGCGTGATCGACGAATTCGTCCGCGCGGTTGAAGCGACCCTGTTCGCCTCGGCTTCGCCGCTGTCACCTCAGGAAATTGGCAATTATGCCGGGGAGGGCGACGTTGCTGCCGCGCTTGCCGTGTTGGCGGCGACCTATTCCGGCCACGGCATCGAACTGGTCGAGCGCGGCGGGCGCTGGCACTTCCAGACTGCCCCCGACCTCGCGCATGTCCTGCGCCGCAAGCGCGACGAGCCGCGCCGCCTGTCGCGCGCCGCAACCGAGACGCTTGCCATCATCGCTTATCACGAACCCGTCAGCCGCGCCGAGATCGAGGCGATTCGCGGGGTCCAGATATCGAAAGGCACCCTCGACGTGCTGATGGAGGCGGGCTGGGTGCGGACCGCTGGTCGGCGCGAAAGTCCGGGGCGGCCGTTGCTTTACGCCACCACCGCCGACTTTCTCACCCATTTTGGCCTCGGTTCGCGCCGCGACTTGCTGGGGATCGACGATCTGAAGGCGGCGGGGCTGCTCGATCCGCTCGGCGAAGCAACATTTCAGCTTGAACTGGCAAGTGACGACGAGGACGCCTAAGGTCGGCCTCGCACCTCAAAACAAGCGGAGTCCCTCACATGGGCGGTTTCAGCCTCTGGCACATTCTCATCTTCGCCATCATCGTATTGCTCTTGTTCGGCGGCAATCGCTTTTCGGCGATGATGGGCGACGTCGCCAAGGGGCTCAAAAGCTTCAAGGCCGGCATGTCCGACGAAGATGAAGCCAAGCAACAGCAGCAGCAGCGCCCCGCCGAGCCGCGCCAGATCCCGCCGCAGCAGCCGATCGACATCACTCCGGAGGCGTCACGCAATCCCGATCCCGCCGCCGCGCCGTCGCCGCCGCGCGACGACCGCGCGCGCTAGATCGGGTCCAAGCGCCAATGTTCGGCGTCGACACGTCGGAACTGCTGATCGTTGCCATCCTGGCGTTGCTGTTCATCGGCCCCAAGGAACTGCCGCGCGCGATGATGATGGTCGGGCGTTGGGTCGGCAAGGCGCGGGGCTATGCGCGCCATTTCACGAGCGGGATCGAAAATGTCGTGCGCGAGGCGGAGCTTGAGGAAATGGAAAAGAGCTGGCGGACGGAAAACCAGCGCATCCTCGCGCAATATCCCGCCGACGCATCCTATCCCGAGCCGATTCCCGCTGCCCCCGACGGCGCGCCGATGACCGCGCTTTATGAAGACGAGCCGACGCTTCCGCTCGACGCCCCCGCCGCCCCCGACGACGACCCGCGCCCGGTGAGCGACCGGTCGCTGCCATGATCGGTGATATCGACGACAGCAAGGCACCCTTGCTCGACCATCTAATCGAACTTCGTCGACGCTTGCTGTGGAGCGTCGCGACGCTGATGATCGGCTTCTTCGCCTGCCTCTATTTCGCCAAGGAAATTTTCGCGATCCTCGTCCAGCCATTGCTCGCGGCGGGGCAGGGCAGGCTGATCTATACCGACGTGATGGAGGCGTTTTTCGCCGAAGTGAAAGTGGCGTTCTTCGCCGCGCTGATGATCAGCTTCCCGGTGCTTGCGACCCAACTCTGGCGGTTCGTCGCGCCGGGCATGTATGCCAAGGAAAAACGTGCTTTCCTGCCGTTCCTGCTGATGACGCCGTTCTTCTTCGCCGGCGGCGCGGCGTTTGCTTATTATATCGCCATGCCGTGGGCGCTCGAATTCCTGCTCGGCTATCAGGGCAATATCGGCGGGGTCGATCAGGAGGCGCTGCCCGGGGTGGGCAATTATCTGACGTTCGTCACCCGCTTCCTGTTCGGCTTCGGGGTGGCGTTCCTCATGCCGGTGCTGCTGATGGTGCTCGAGCGCGCCGGGGTCGTGACCCGTGAGCAGCTCGCCGGGTCACGGCGTTATGCGTTGGTCGGATCGGCGGCGGTGGCGGCGGTGCTGACTCCGCCCGATGCGATCTCGATGCTGATGATGCTCGTGCCGCTCTATGCCTTGTACGAATTCGCCATCCTCGCGATCCGGCTGACCCACTGGCGCGCCGCGCGCAAGGCCGGCGCTGACAAGCGAGGCGAGACGGCCACCTCGCTGGCTTCCGATACTGCTGAATGAATGGCCCGGGCAAATTAGGGCCCGGAAACGCCACCGGGGGGGGAGGGTTGGCGGTTCCGGGCCCATTTGATCGGATAGCGAGAGCGGGGGGGCAAAAGGTCACTATCCGACTGTGTAAACGCCTTCTTTTCCGCACTGGTTCCACGGTCCTGTTAATTTTTTCGCAGCACCGGGAAATTCGCCGAACTTCAGCCGCGGTCCGGGAATATCGGCAGGTCGACACTGTAGCGCCCGAGCTTGCGGTCGAGTGGCGAGCGCAGCTGCCGCGATAGTCCCTCGATGATCCGCTCGAACTGCTTGCGCTCGGTCGGCACCGGCTCATCGCTGTCGGCATCGGGGGCTAGCAAAATCGAGCTGCCGATGGTCAGTTTGCCGGTCAGCGGGCTGGTCCGGCGAAGCGCGATCTCGACCGGCTTGGTAGACCCCTGAAGCATCGCATATTCGACGATCTCGGTGACCAGGAAAGCGACCGCGACCGCGACGTCCTGGGTCGTCGAGACGTGATCGATGTCGAGCTCGATCGGGATCGACCGTTCGCCATCGCTGCTGCTTGCGCGAAGTCCCTGGGCAAGCTCGGTCAGCAAGGCACGAAGCGCAATTCCCTGATTTTCCTCGAGCTCGGCAAAATGGTTGCGGTGGACCACCGACAAGGCGTCGACCCGCCGCCCGATCACCGAGAACGCCGCCTTGCCCTCGCGGCTGGTGGCGGTGCGGCCGTGAATGCTGAGCAAGGATGCCACCACCTGGAGATTATTTTTCACCCGGTGATGGACTTCGCGCACCAGCTTGCGCTGCCCCTCGAGCGCGTCGGCCATCCCGCGCTCGGTCTCATCGATCCGCGCCACCGCGCGCACGAACGCATCGCGCAAATCGTGGATTTCGGATGCCGGGCCGAGTTCCTGGCGCAACAATGTCTTGGGATCCTGGCCTGGTTGATAAGCGGTGACGCTGCGCTGCAACTGGCGCAGCGGCCTGATCAGCAGGCGATGCATCAGCCACCAGCTGACCAGCGAGGCGAGTGCCCACATCAACAATGGGAGAAGGATCATCGCGCGCTCGATGAACGAGATCGAGCGCTGCGGGGATGTGATCCGCACGTCGAGCGGCCCGCTCCCGCGGGCGATGGGCCGGGCATAGACCCCTACTCCGCCCGAGGGCCGGTCCGGTCCGTCGATCAAAGTGATGCGGCGGCGACCGTCGGTCAGCACCGCGCTTAAAAAATTCGCGCCTTCGCTTTGCAACGCCCTGGTCAGTTCGGGATGGGTCAGGCGGGTAGTCGCGCTGCCGTTTGCCACGCCGGTGCGCAAGAGCAGCGATCGGCCATCCTCGGCGATCCACAAATTAATCTCGCCAGCAACGGTGCGCGGCGGGTTGACGATATCGCTGAAGTCGCCGACCGAGCAGATCGGCCGGCCGTCGATCTCCTCGATTTCGAAACGCCGTGCCACCGCCGGCGCGATCGCCAGCGTGTCGGCGGCGTCGTCGCAGGAGTCGTCGCTGCGCACCTTGAGCGCGGCGTTGGCGGCGACGCGGAGCGCCAAGGCATTGCGAGCAATCAGACTTTCCAGGGCCCGCGCCGAAAGTTGCGCGCGCTGGTCGGCGGCGCCGGCGATCGAATCGGCGGCGCCCTGCAAATTCCTCAGCGCGCTCCACACCAGCAATCCGCCGATTGGCAGCATGATCAGGGACAGCGCGAGCACCAGTTTGACGGTCGTCCCGAGCCGACCGAACGCCGAACGCTCGTTCATGTCGTGCGCTCCGCCGAAGTCGGCGAGTTAGCCGAGCTTGCCGAGCAGATTGAGGAAATCGTCGGGAATGTCTTCGCGCAAGGTTTCGTCATAGACGGTGCGCAGGGCCCGGCCGACGACACCGGATTTGTCCTGCTTGCGATCCTTGGAGGAACGGGCGGTGCGCTTTTCGCCCGTGCCGTGCGCCTCGCCTGCCTGCTTGCCACTCAACCTCACATCCCCCTCGCACGCATACTCGTTGCGCAAATTTGTCGGTCCGGCGCATCGTTCTGAACGCGGGTTGTTCGGCCCGCGCCGGATGCCCCTATCGCTCGATGTCTCCCCGCGTCAATGGAGGTGAAATCGAGTTCGGTGCGCATGAAACCAAAACGCGACTGCTTTGTTCCACACCCGCAAACTCGAGGCGCGGGGGGTGTCGCACGTCAGTCACAATCGGTCCCATCCAGCGCTCACGACCCGCCGATGCGAGGGTTGCATCGTTATCACCGGACGCCCACAACGGGCATGAAACTATTTGATGGAGTATGTTCGCTTATGTCGCTTGGTCAGGACCTTGCCCCGCACCTTCCGTTCCTCCGTCGCTACGCCCGCGCGCTGACCGGAAGCCAGGTCCACGGTGACAATTTCGTCCGTGCTACGCTTGAAGCGATTGTCGCCGAGCCCGACGAATTTCCGCGCGACGTCGATCCGCGGCTCGGCCTTTACCGCACCTTCCACGTGATCTGGTCGAGCGCGAATATCGATGAAGGCGAAGAACCGACGATGTCGATCGACGGCGCCGAGGGAATCGCCCACGCGCGGCTTGCCCGCGTCACGCCGCTGTCGCGTCAGGCGCTGTTGCTGACCAGCCTCGAGGGCTTCTCGAATGAGGATAGCGCTTATCTGATCGACGCGTCGCCGGACGATGTCGAGTCGCTGGTTGCCGAAGCGCTCGCCGAGATCGAGCGTCAGACCCACGCCGATGTCCTGATCATCGAAGACGAACCGATCATCGCGATGGACATCGAATCGATCGTTCGCGATCTTGGTCACAATGTCACCGGCGTCGCGGTAACGCGCGACGAGGCGATTGCGCAGGCACGCAAGTCACCCCCGGGGCTGGTGCTTGCCGATATCCAGCTCGCCGACGACAGCAGCGGGATCGACGCGGTCAAGGACATCCTCGCCGAATTCGCGGTGCCAGTTATCTTCATCACGGCATTTCCTGAGCGCCTGCTCACCGGCACGCGTCCCGAGCCGACGTTCCTCATCACCAAGCCGTTCCAGCGGGCGACGGTGAAAGCGGCGATCAGCCAAGCACTATTTTTCGACGCGGCGACCGTCCCCGCTTAAAATTTGGCAAGACTGACGGTAACGGCTCGCGCCGCCACCCGGCCACTGACGACATACTGTCTTGTTGGGGCTGTTGGCGCGCGGGCGAGTTCACATTCTGAAAACTGCGGAACCGCTCGTCGATTCCTTGCGTTGGCGTCACGAACAGCGATTGGAGTCTTGATGAACGACGTCCCCGAAGAGGTCACCAAAACCGAGGCGCGCGCCGGCACCACGCCGCACGTGACGCGCTACGTGCTCGGGGTCGGCCTCGTTCTGGTGATAGTCATCTTCGCCGTGATATTGCTCGTGGCGAGATAGAGAGTACATTCCCTTCGATCGAACTTTATTTCGTAATTGCTGGCCACGTTCGGTGCCATGCGTGTTTTTGGGGCGAAACCTGTGGCAGACTATGATGATGACGAGGACGAGCATGAGGAACCGCGGCCCGAACCGGTTCCGCTGTCCGATCCCGAGTTCAAGGACCAGCTGGCTGCGGTAATTCCGCACCTGCGCGCCTTCGGGCGTTCGCTTTCGGGAAGTCGCGACCTTGCCGATGACCTCGTCCAGGAAACGTTGCTCAAGGCGTGGGCGGCGCGCAAGCGCTTCCAGGCCGGGACCAACATGCGCGCCTGGACCTTCATCATCCTGCGCAACCTGTTCCTCAGCCAGATGCGCCGCGCGCGCTTCAAGGGCGAGTGGGACGACATTACCGCTGCCAAGATCCTTGCCGCGCCGGCAAGTCAGGACCGGCATATCGAGCTGGGCGACATGCAGCGTGCGCTGATGCATTTGCCGCAACCTCAGCGTGAAGCGTTGATCCTGGTGGGCGCGGGCGGTTTCGCCTATGAAGAGGCGGCGGACATCTGCGGCTGCGCGGTCGGCACGATCAAGAGCCGGGTCGCCCGCGGTCGAGTCGCGCTCGAGGCGCTGTTAACCGGTGGAACATTGCCGTCACGCCGCCAGCACAAGACCGATCCCAACGTCTCCGCGCTACAGAACATCATCGGACAGGTCGACGAACTAAGTCGCGATCGCGGCTAATCTTCGGTGTAGGCCAGGCGCAGTCATGCGGCAGCGTGTCAGTTGAGTTCGCTCAGCAATTTCTCGAAATCATGATCTGATCGATCGTTTGCGGCGGCGGCGAACGCCCGGCGCAAAGCGGCGGCGATACCGAGCGAGTCGTTGTCGAAATCGACTCGAATCACTTCCCGGTCGCGCGCCAGCGAAGCGGATTGGGTCAAGGCGGTTTCAAATCTCATCGATCGGACAACCATCGGCGGGCCGATGAGTTTCTTCATTCGTCGAATACAGCCATAGACCGTGGCATGAAATCAACATCCAGCAGTCATGCGCGTTCGGATGCCGCGGAGCGCGCGCGGGCAAACAGCCCGTTCCTTCGCGCTGCCGCCGAGCGCTGGCCGCTGGTCGCATCAACTTTTCTAGCCTCAGGCGGAGAAGCGGCCATTGCGGCCGCGCTCTCAGCCCGTGGTGACAACGTCGCGGCCGCGCTTCGGCGGCGGCGGCACGGCCTTGCCCTGGCTGTCGCGCTCGGCGATCTGTCCGGCGAACTGACGCTCGAGCAGGTCACCGCCGCGCTGAGCGACTTCGCCGACTTGGCGATTGACCAGGCCGTGCGTGCAGCGATCGCCGAGCGCGTCCCTGGTGCCGAACCCCGCGGCGTCGCGGTGCTCGCACTGGGCAAATTGGGTAGCCGCGAGCTCAATTATTCGTCCGACGTCGATCTCATCCTGTTGTTCGACCCCGCCACCATGCCGCGCCGCGCGCGCGACGATGCCGGCGAGGCGGCGGTCCGCTACGGTCGGCGGCTGGTTGAATTGCTCCAAAAGCGGACCAGCGACGGCTATGTCGCGCGGGTCGACCTGCGCCTCCGCCCCGCGCCCGAGGTCACTCCGATCGTGCTGTCGGTCGATGCCGCCATATCTTATTACGAAAGTTCAGCGCTGCCGTGGGAACGCGCCGCCTTCATTCGCGCCCGGGCGTGCGCAGGCGACATCGCGCTGGGGCAGCGCTTCCTCGCCGAAATTCAGCCGTTCATCTGGCGCCGGGCGATCGATTTCGGCGCGATCGACGAGATCCGCGACATTTCGCTGCGCATCCGCGACCATTTCGCACAGGGACAGCGTTTCGGCCCCGGCTATGATCTCAAGCGCGGACGCGGCGGGATCCGCGAGGCGGAGTTTTTCACCCAGGTCCAGCAGCTTGTTCACGGCGGTCGTGACCCCGCGCTGCGCGCCTCGGCGACGCTCGACGCACTCGCCGCGCTGAGCGCGGCGGGGCGGCTCGACCCGGCCACGGCAGCGATGATCGGGGACGCCTATCGCGCGCTGCGTACCGCCGAGCATCGCGTCCAGATGATCGACGACCGCCAGGAACATTGCCTTCCAGCCGACACCGCCGCGCTCGATCAACTTGCCCAGCTCGATGGAGTGGCCAGCGGCGGCGCTCTGCTCGACGGGTTGCGCGGCCATGTCGACGGGGTCGCGTCGCAGTTCGACGGTCTGGTCACCGAGCGCGGCGACCGCCTGTCCAACGATCCCGATATCCTGCGCCGCGAACTGACCGCGTTGGGGTTCGAGCCCGAGGAGGCAATGCGCCGTGTCGGCGACTGGCGCTCGGGCCGCGCGCGCTCGTTGCGCTCGCCGGCGGCGCGTGCGGCATTTGAGGCGATGCTCCCCAATCTGATGCGCGCGGCGGGGGCGGGGCCCGATCCGCAGCGCGCGCTCAACCGCTTCAGCGACCTCGTCGAGCGCTTGTCGAGCGGGGTCAATTTCTACCGCTTGCTCGAAGCCCGGCCGCAGCTTGCCGCGCTGGTTGCGCAGATTCTCACCCACGCTCCCGCGCTCGCCGATCAACTGGCGCGCCGTCCGACCCTGCTCGATGGCTTGATCGATGACAGCTCGTTCGCGCTTCCTCCGCCTGCCAGCGATCTCGCCAAGCACTTCACTGCCGCGATCGTCAATGATCCGCTCGACGTCGCGCTCGACCGAATGCGGCGAATGGTCAACGAGCGACGGTTCGCGCTCGGTGTCCAGTTGATCACTGCGCACCGCGATCCGATCGCAGTCGCCGAGGGCTATAGCGACCTCGCCGAAGCCGCGATCGTTGCGTTGTCCGACGCGGTAACGCGTGATTTCGCCGCGACTCACGGGCGAATCGAGGGCGGTGACCTGATCGTGCTCGCGCTCGGGCGCTTGGGCGGGCGCGCGCTGACCCACGCCAGCGACCTCGACCTCGTCTATCTGTTCGACGCCCCGGCGGGAGCACATAGCGAGGGGCGGAAATCGCTCAGCGCGACCGACTATTACAACCGCCTGGCGAGCCGAATCACCGCCGCGTTGAGCGTCCCGACCGCCGCCGGGCCACTGTACGACGTCGACACCAGGCTCCGTCCGCAAGGCGCGCAAGGAATGCTCGCGGTGAGCCTCGCGGGGTTCGGCGCCTATCAGCGCGACGAGGCCTGGACATGGGAGCATATGGCGCTGTGCCGGGCGCGCCCGCTGACCGGGCGCACCGCGGTGCGCGCCCGCGTCGCGGCGGAAATCGAGGCGATCCTGTCGCTCGCGCGTGATCCCGCGAAAACCCGCGCTGACGCCGCCACGATGCGGACCGACATGGCACGCCACAAGCAACCCGCCGGGCCGCTCGACATCAAGCTTGGACCGGGCGGACTCGTCGACCTCGAATTTGTGGTTCACACGCTCCAGCTGATTCACCACGTCGGGCTTGACCCGCGACTGGAGGTGGCGCTGGCGGAGCTGGTCGAGGCGGGGCTGACGGACGCCGCCGCCGATGCCGATCTCAGGCTGCTGAGCCGCGTGCTGGTCGTCTTGCGGCTCGTCGCGCCCGAGGGCATGGAGCCACCTGAGCAATCGCGCGCGTTGGTCGCGGGCCTGTGCCGACACGACGCTTGGCCCGCGCTGGTAGAATCGATCGGTGGCGCGCGGCACCGCATCGGCGCCCGCTGGGCGGCAGTGACAAAGGATGTAACATGATCGAGCAAGGCGACCAGGTCCCCGCGTTGATGACGACCCTCAGCGATGGGCGCAGCCTCAACCTCGCGGCGCCCGGCGCGCCGCTGGTGCTATATTTCTATCCCAAGGACGACACGTCGGGCTGCACCGCCGAAGCCAAGGAGTTCACCGCGCTGGCCGACGATTTCGCGGCCGCCAACGCGATGGTCGTCGGCGTGTCCCGCGACGACTTGAACAAACATGGCAAGTTCATCGCCAAATATGATTTGCGGGTGCCGCTGGCGAGCGACGCCGACGGCGCGATCAGCGAGGCGTTCGGGACGTGGGTCCAGAAATCGATGTACGGCCGCAAATATATGGGGATGGAGCGCTCGACCTTCCTGATCGATGCCGCCGGCCGGGTGATCAAGGCGTGGCGCAAGATCAAGGTGCCGGGCCACGCAGCGGCGATGCTCGGCGAGGTCCGCGCGCTCTAACGTGACGGCCGGCGCGGCCGTCCAAGCCGAACCGGCTCTCGGTCGAGCACCGGCCTCTTCCCATGCCCAGTCCATCCCGCTAAGTCGCGGCCAACGTTAGCGGAGCGCCGAGACCAACGATGGCCGAGTTCACCCTGCCCAAGAACAGCAAGATTACCATGGGC
>JALYRH010000053.1:9429-11555 GCA_030855425.1 Pseudomonadota bacterium | reverse complement strand
GCCGGCTGGCCACCGCCACCACCGCCGCCGCGCTCGGCTTTCTGGCCGCCGCCACCGCCACCGCCGCGTTCCGCCTTTGCCGCACCGCCACCCTTGCCCTTGTCCTGACCGGCGAGAGCCGGGGCGGTCAGCGCGATCGCTGCGGCGCCCGCTGCTAAGATCCACTTGCTCATCGAAATTCTCCTTTTTCCAACCCTTTAACGGCTGGAGGAGACGGCAAGTTCCGACGACTGCCGGGTACCAAGCCCCGTTCGGCGCGCCAGGATTAACCCTGGATTTCTGCCGCGTTCAGAAATCAGCCGCGGCACCAGTCGCGCTTGAGCAGCGCCGCCGCGCCGAGCATCAATATCCCCGCCACCACGTAAAAACCGATCCCGATGAGCAAGGCGATGCGCAGCGAATCGGCACCATATTCGGGCTTCAGCTGGTCTGACAGGTAACCGAAGATGAAGGTGCCAAAGCCGATTCCGATCAAATTGTTGACCAGCAGTAAGCTGGCCGAGGCGGTCGCGCGCATCGCTGCGGGGACCAGATTCTGGACCGCATTGATCACCGGGCCGAGCCACGCGAGCGACAGCATGTAAGGGACGGTGTAGAGCACCAGCCCCGCGCTGAGCGATGGATTGTTGATCGCCACGACATACAGCGGCGCGGTGAGCAGGAAGGCGATCCCGGGAACGAGTGCATATGCCCCCGGCCGCGCCCCGCCGAGCTTGTCACCAAGCCACCCGCCGAACCAGATGCCGAGCGATCCGCCGATCAGCACGATCGTCCCGAAATAGAGTCCAAGCTGGTCGAGCGGCAGGCCAAGGCTGGTGGTGAGATAGGATGGCAGCCAGAAGCCGAGCCCATAACCGCAAATCGACGCCGCTGCGGCCCCGAACGAAAGCAGCCAGAAGCTGGGCTTTTTGAGCAACAGCGCCATCACCTCGCCGAAACGCGGCTGGTCGATCGCGCTGCCATCATCGTGCGCGCCGAGCGGTGGCTCGGGGACGAAGCGCTTGAGCGCGATCGCCACGGGAATTCCCGCCAGCCCGATCATCACGAACGCCCAGCGCCAGTCGAGCACGGTCGCGATCCAGCCGCCGAAGAACAGCCCGATCGCCGACCCGATCGGGATGCCGAGGCTGAAGATGGCGAGCGCGCGGGCGCGGCGCTGCGGGGTGAAATAATCGGCGATCAGGGCATAGCTTGGTGCGACCCCGCCCGCCTCGCCAATCCCGACCCCCATTCGCGCCGCGAACAAGGTCCAGAAACTGCCGGCCAGGCCGCACAAGGCGGTGAAGCCGCTCCACACCGCTACCGACCAGGAGACGACGCTGACCCGCCGACCGCGATCGGCATAGCGCGCGAACGGGATGGCGAGCGTCGAATAAAGCGAGGCAAACGCAATCCCGCCCATCAAGCCCAATTGCGTGTCGCTCAGGCCAAGCTCGGCCTTGATCGGGATTTTGAGGATCGACAGGATCTGCCGATCGAGGAAGTTGAAGACATAGGCCAGCAGGAGGAGCGCAAGCACCCGTGCCTGGAGCGCCTCGGTCGGCGCGAACGCGCTGGCGGCTGGAGAAGGGCTGGTCATGACATCAGGTGGCACGGGGCGCCCGGACTTGCCAAGCGCCCCGTCCGCACAAAACGAACTTTATCGATCAGAATTTGTAACCGAGTGACAGGAAGACCTGCCGCGGGTTGCCGTAAAAGGCGGTGACTATGCCTTCGCGACCCAGCGACGGCGCGACGCCAGGCCGGGCGAAATTCGGCGACGTGGGCGCGACCGAAAGCACCGGCTCCCCCGTGACCGGGTTGACGTTGAGGAATTGGTATCCTGACGTCTTGTACTCCTTGTCGAGGATATTCTTGCCGTGAAGCCCGATGGTCACCCCGCCATCGCTTTTCCACACCAGGCTCGCATCGACGAGGGCATAGGCATTCTGGTCGAGGAACGGGCTGGGCAGTTCGAATTGGAAAGTCTTGGTGCGATAGGACACGGTGGTGCTGGCGAGGAGTTCGCCGGCCCCGGCGGGGGTCGCATAATCGAGCGTGCCAGACGTCGTCCATTTGGGCGTATTCTGGATGCGCCGGAAATCGGCAACATCGACCGGCTGCCCGCGCGATCCCGGCGTCGGATT
>JALYRH010000053.1:0-9419 GCA_030855425.1 Pseudomonadota bacterium | reverse complement strand
ATAGCCGAGCGTGCCCGACAAGTTGAGACGAGAGCTCAGATCGGCACTGCGATAGAGCGTGGCGGCCGCCTCCGCCTCGAAACCCTTGAAGCTCGCCTTGCCCGCATTGGTCGTCACCCCGACGAACGTCGGAATGCCGTTGATCACCGCTCCGACCGAGCCCGGCACCTGCACGTCGCGATATTTGGCGATGAAGCCGGCCAGCGCGAAGCGCAGCCGCCGGTCGAACATCGACGCCTTGTAGCCGGCCTCGTAGCTCGTCACCTTTTCGGGTTCGAACAGGAAGTAGTCGAAGATCTCGTCGGCACTGCGCGTCCCGTCGCCGTTGACGTCCGGCGCCGCGGTCGACAGGCCGCGCGGATCGAAGCCGCCGCCCTTGAAGCCCTTCGAGTAGCTTAGGTAAAAAGTGTTCTCGTCATTGGGCTGGAACGTCACCGAGGCGCGCGGAGTGAATTCCTTGAAGGTTTTTTTACCCTGGAAATTCGAAGTCAGCGCGCCAAGCTGAACGCCCGGTCCTCCAAGCGCAGGGGAAGGGCCGTTCCGATAATTGGCGCGGATCACGGTCGCCGACCTCTTGTCGTTGGTGTAGCGCCCGCCCAGCGCGATTGAGAATTGGTCGGTGAACTTGTAGGTGAAGTCGGCGAACGCGGCCCAGGTCTTGGTGTGGACGTCGCCGAAGGTGGCGGCGGCAAAGCCGGGGATCCCGATGACCGCACCCGTCGTCGCCAACAGCACGTCGAACACGTTGTTGGCGTTGGCGTTGAGGTAATAAAGGCCTGCCAGCCCCTGAATCCGGTCGCTGTCGTACGTCACCTGAAATTCGTTCGAGAACTGACGGTTGCGATAGATTGCGGGGACGTCGACATCGGCGCTCGGCAAGCTGTCGAAGTCGATCGGCGCGAAGCTCTTGTCGCGGCGGTAGGCGGTGATGTTCTTGAGCGTCAGCGTGTCGCTGAGCTTATATTCGGCGTGAACGGCGCCGCCATAAGCGCGGACTTGCTGCTTGGGCGAGATCAGTCCGGCGCGCGTGTCGAAAACGTCATCGAGGATCGGCGCGCCGGTCAGTTGCCCGACGATCAGCCGGTGGCCGTTGCGCGCCGCGCTTTGATCATCGGTGTAATCGCCCGACACTCGCAGCGAGAAAGCGGCGCTCGGCTCGAACTCGACCGTCCCGCGCGCCGCGAGGATGTTCTTGTTGTAGTTGCTCGCGCCGGTGATGAGATTGTCACCGAAGCCTTCGCGCCCGAGCCGCGCAAAGGCGGCACCGATGCGCAGGCCGTCGGACAAGGGTGTGCTCGCCGATACGATCAGGTCGGCCTGGTGATAGGTGCCAAGATTGCCGCGCAGGTTGAACGCGGTGCGATTGGGCAAGCGGCGGGTGACATATTTGATCGCGCCACCGATCGTGTTGCGGCCGTACAGCGTGCCCTGCGGCCCGCGCAGCACTTCGATCCGCTCGACGTCGTAAATGTCGAGTACCGCCGCTTGCGGACGGTTGAGATATACGTCGTCGAGGTAGAGGCCGACCCCGGCTTCGAAGCCCGCCACCGGATCCTGCTGGCCAACGCCGCGGATGAAGGCGGTCAGCGTGGTGTTGGTGCCGCGCGATGTTTCGAGCGTGACGTTGGGGGTGGTGTCGCTGAGGTCGGTGATATCGAGCGCGCCCGTGTTTTCGAGCTGCTCGCCCGAATATGCGGTGACCGCGATCGGCACATCCTGAAGCGATTCGGCGCGGCGGCGTGCGGTGACGACGATTTCGCCATCGTCTTGCGCGGCCGCGACATCGTTCTGCGCCGCGGCAATTTCTTCTGCAGTGGGCGCGGGAATCGCCTGCGCCGCATCTTGCGCGAACGCCGGCGTTGCTGTCAGCGCGACCGCGGTGCCCGCCAGAAGCGCCGCGCGATACAGAAAATTGGTCCCCGTCATGCTATATCTCCCCTGTGCGGTGGGAATACGCATTGCTCGCCCGCCCCCGCTTGTCGCGATTCGTAATGAAAGTTGAACCAACTTTCAACTTGGTTTATCCACCATCCGACATGGGGGTGTGACATAATGGAGACGAAGACCGCGGCGGGGTCGCCGAAACAGGTTAGACCGGCCCGCAACCGATCGATGCCGCGGACCGAAGCCGGGGGGCAACCCAGCGCGGCGAGCGATGGCAAGGCGCCACGCACCCCGCGCGGTGAAAAGACGCTGCGCAAGATTCTCGACGCCGCGCTGGCCGAGTTCGGAACGCGCGGTTTTTCGGATAGTTCGATCGTCGGAATCACCACTCGCGCGCGCGTCGCACTCGGCACATTCTACACCTATTTCGACAGCAAGGACGCGGTGTTCGCGGCACTGGTGCGCGATATGTCGGGCCGGGTCCGCGACACCGTCGCCCCGGCGATCGAGGGCGCCACTGAAGCGCTCGACATCGAGGCCCGCGCCTTGACGGCTTATCTGCGCTTCGTCGCCGATCACAAGGAAGTCTATCGCATCATCGACGAAGCCGAATTCGTCGATCCCGAGGGGTTCCGCGCACATTATATGAGCACCGCAGAACGGATCGCGGTGCGGCTCGCGGCGGGCGCGGCGCGGGGCGAATTGCGCGACGCCGACGCGCTCGCCAGCGAAGTGCGCGCCTGGTCGGTGATGGGGATCAACGTCTTCCTCGGGCTGCGCTTCGGGGTGTGGGGGCGCGAGGACCCGGACGCGGTCGCGGCCCACGCCAATGCCCTGCTGCGCGACGGGATGAAGGCGTGAAGCCCGATCGTCAGCCGGTGCGCTTCCGAACGACTGGAAGAGTCTAAACGAGATCGCGCGCGAGCGCTGCCAGTCGGTCGATGTCGTCCTCGTCATGATATAGCCCGAACCCGATCCGCAGCACGTCGCCGCGCACATCGGTGATGCACCCGCGCGCGGCCAGCTCGCCGCACCACCGTTCGGCGTCGGGCCCGCGAAACGCCAGGAAGCGCGCGTGCGGCCCCGCGCCGATCGGGTTGAGCAGTTCCGTTTCGCCCAGCGCCGTCCCGGAAATCGCCTCGAGCAACTGCTGCTGAAGCTGTGCCACATAGGCCGAAATCCGCGCCGTGGTCAGGCCGTGTTCGGCGAGCATCGCCCGGATATGATTGAACCGATACAGTGCCGACGGATCGAACGTCGCGCCCATGAAGCGCATCGCGTCCTTGGCATAGCCGACCATCCCGGGGGGCAGGGTCAGATCGTCGAACTCGGCATACCAGCCGGTCAGTGGCGGGCGGGGGCCAAAGCCGGGCGGGCAATGCATCAGGCCCATCCCCTCGCCGGCCATGGCATATTTATAGCCGCCGGCGAGGAAAAAGACGCTTGCCGCCGCGACCGGCGAGAGCGGCGTCGAGACCGCCATGAAACTGTGATAGCCGTCGATCACCACCCACGGGCCGTCAGGCCGGGCCAGCGCCGCCAACTGCTCGACCCGGTCGAACATCCGCCCGCTGCCGAACAGCGTCTGGCTGACCAGGATCAGATCATGTCCTCCGGCCTCGGCCGCGGCGAGAAAGCGGTCGGAGAAATCGTCGAACGGCTCGGCGGCCACGGTTTCGACCTCCAGCCAGCGGTCCTCGGCCCAGCGCGCGAATTGGCGCCGCGCCGAATGAAATTCGCCGTCGCTCATCAGAACGCGCAGACGGCGCGGGTCGGCGCGGGGGCAGGCGGCGGCGAGGCGGATGAGGAAATCGTGGGTGTTGGCGGCGAATAGGATCGCCGACGGATCACCGCTGCCCAGTTCGGCCACGACATGGGCCTGCGCCTCGGGCCACACCTCGCCCATCACGCGCGCCCATTTGCGGTCGGCGAGCCGCGCCGCGTCGTCCCAGCATTCGACCTGTCCGACACGGCTGGCGTCGGGCCACAGATGATGACTGTGCGCGGCGAAGTGCAGCCGCTCGGGGGCGGCGGAGAGGCTTCTGGCGAACAACGGCTTGAAGCTCATCGGCCTTGATTCCTCACAATGACGTCCTGAGCGACCATAGTTCGGGAAAGGCGCGCTTGGTGAGGGTCGATTCGAGATAGGCCGCACCGGCCGATCCGCCGGTGCCGCGCTTGTGGCCGATGATCCGCGTGATGGTCAGGACATGCTTGTGCCGCCACCCCGCCAGCGCATCGTCGATATCGACCAGTTTCTCGGCCAGCTGATACAGTTCGAACCAGCGTTCGCTGTCGCGATAGACTGCGGTCCACGCCGCCTCGATCGCCGCACTCGATCGGTCGCCAAGCTCGAACCCGGCGCGGACCAGTGCGTCATTGGCCTCGTCCCACAGGCTTGGCGCGGCGAGCGCGGCGACCAGCCGGACATGCCCGCCGCTCCCGCCTTCATGATAATCGAGATAATGCGCGTCCTTCAGCCCAAGGCGAAACTCGAGCTCGCGGAACTGCGCCGACTGGAACCCCGACGAAGTGCCGAGCACTTCGCGAAAGCGGCTGTAGTCGACCGGTGTCAGCGTCGCCAGCACGTCCCACGACAACGTCATTACCGCCTGGATGCGGCTGATCCGCGACAGCGCCTTATAGGCCGGCGCGAATTCGTCGCCGCGTACCAGCTCGCACGCCAGGCCAAGCTCGTGCAGCATCTGCTTAAGCCACAGTTCCTTGGTCTGGTGGATGACGATGAACAGCATCTCGTCGTGGAGATCGCTCAGCGGACGCTGCGTCGACAGCAGCCGGTCAAGCTCAAGGTAATCGGCATAGATCATGCCGGCGGGGGTGGCGGTCATGGCCCCGGCTTAGAGTAAGGATGGGCGCCGCGACAAGCGCGGCGCCGCATCGTCATTGTTGCGGGTTGGCACCGGGCATCCCGGGCTGTGCGATGCTGCCGATATTGCCGAACAATTCGGCGAAGAAGCTCCGCTTGCGCCCCAGCGTGGGGGTGTAATCGCCGACCGGATCGACCGAAGCGATCAATTCCTTGCCGGTGGTCGCGACCTGGGCGACGTTTCCGGCCGGGTCGAATCGCACATGAAGCAATTTCTGGTCGACGACGCGCGGATCGCGAAACGCGAACTGGTGGGTGTCCTGTGACAGATAATACCAGTCATTCGGGTCGAACTGGCCAACAAAGGTCGGGCGGCCGAGCGTCTTGGTCACCGATTCCTTATTGTCCACCCCGACCTGCACCGACTGCGCCAATTGTTCGTCCAGCACGAAGCCGCGATGCTCGCGCACCCCGACACAGGCCGACAGCAATGCTGCCCCCAACAGCATCACGCTTAGCTTCACTACTCGCTTGGTCATTCAATCGACTCCTGGGGGTAAGCGCGGCTTGTGAGGTGCGCTGATGTGCTCAATATGCAAGGAGAGGGGGGTGGCGCAAGCCATGGCGTCTTATCGGCCATTATGGAAGCGAGGAAAAGACCGACATGCGATCGCTGTTCAACCGCTGGCGGACCCCCAGGAACGAGGTCGAGCCGCTCTATATCGCGCTGGTGGCGGAGGCGCGTCGCCCCGCCTGGTATGTCGAAGGCGGTGTCGCCGATACGCTCGACGGGCGCTTCGCGGTGCTCGCCAGCCTGGTCGCACTGGCTATCCTGCGGCTTGAGGATGGCGGCGAATCGGCGGCGCGCGGGTCGGTCGCGCTGACCGAGAGCTTCATCGCCGACATGGACGGGCAGATGCGCGAGGAGGGGTTTGGCGATCCCTCGATCGGCAAGCAGGTGCGATCGATGGTCGGCGCGCTCGCCAGCCGGGTCGATCGCTGGCGCCACGCCCGCGGCGGCGAGGTCGACTGGGCCGACGCGGTGCGCTTCAGCATTTACCGCGACACCATCCCGGCCAGCGAGACTGCCGCAACCTATTCGGGCGAGGCGCTGCGGCGGTTCGGCGAAGGCCTGACCGGCGCCTCGGACGAAACGTTGCTCAAGGGCGTGCTGGCGTGAGCGAGTTCGCGCATCGCCTGACGCTCGACCGGATTCGCGATGGCGACCGGCTCGACCTGGTCGCCGACGCCGACGAGCGCGCGGCGGTTGCCGCGCGGCTCGACCTGGTTTCGCTCGAACGGCTCGACGCTCATGCCGTCCTGCGCCGCGATGGACAGACGGTCCATGCCACCGGACGGGTCAAGGCGGCGCTCGAACAGCGCTGCGTCGCGACCGGCGATTCGCTGCCGGTCAGGGTCGACGAAGCCTTCGACCTGCGCTTCATCCCCGAACCCCGCGTCGCCGGCGGAGACGAGGAGTTCGAGCTTGGCGCCGACGAACTCGACACCTTGTTTCACGATGGCCAGGCGATCGATCTTGGCGCCGCGATCGCCGATTCGCTGGCGCTCGGGCTCGACCCTTATCCGCGCAGCGCCGGCGCCGGGGAAGCGTTGCGCCAGGCGGGAGTGATCTCGGAGGAAGAAGCCGGCCCGTTCGCCGCGCTCGCCGCGTTGAAAGGCAAGCTCGACCGCGGCGATTAGAGCGGCTCGCCGAACATCTCGACCTGGCGCACACCGGGGCCGACCACCGCGCGGTACATTCCCGGCGTCGTAAAACCCCATGCGGCCTCGCCCGACGGCGCCACCGCGATCAGCCCGCCATTACCGCCGAGCGCGACGATGTCGGCCAGCACCGCGTCGAGCGCGTGCCGCAATCCCTCGCCGCCAATCCGCATCCGCGCGCACAGTTCGTGCGCCGCGGCAGCTCGGATGAATGTTTCGCCAAGCCCGGTGGCGCTGACCGCGGCGGCGCGATCGTCGGCATAGGTCCCCGCCCCGATCAGCGGCGAATCGCCGATTCGGCCCCAGCGCTTGGCGGTCAGGCCGCCGGTCGAGGTCGCGGCCGCGACGTGGCCCGCCTGATCGACCGCGACCGCGCCGATCGTGCCATATTTGATATCGCTGTCGAACCCGCCGCCATCGGCAATCACCTGATCAAGTTGTGCACGGCGCTCGGGGATGATGAACCAGTTGTTGGCGACCTGCTCCAGCCCCTGCTCACGGCTGAACTGGTCGGCCCCGTCAAACGTCAGCAGGACGTGCGGGCTATGCTCCATCACCGCGCGCGCGGCGCTAACCGGGGCGCGCGTCGTGCGCAGTCCGGCCACCGCGCCGCAGCGCCGATCGCGGCCGTCCATGATTGCCGCGTCGAGCTCGGCATGGCCGTCGCCGGTCAATACGCAGCCCCGCCCGCTATTGAAGGCGGAATCCTCCTCGAGGATGCGCGCCGCCGCCTCGACCGCATCGAGCGCGCTTCCTCCCGCCGACAGAACGGCTTCGCCGGCGTCGAGCGCGGCACCCAATCCGGCGCGCGCGCGCTGTTCCTGGTCGGCGGACACGGTCGCCGGGCGCATTGCCCCGGAGCCGCCATGGATCATCAGTTTCCAGCTCATCCCCGCGCCCTAGCCCGCGCCGCCGTACGTTACCAGTTGACGATCTCGGGAACCGGACTGATTATCCTCATTGCGCGCTTACAAGAGGCGGATGGCGTTGGCGTTGGGGAGAGGATGAATGAGCATGATCTTGTTGGCCGCGGCGGCGGCGGCATCAATCGACGTCGCCATTCCTGGACCGAGCGGGCCACTGGCGGGATCGCTGGTCGATCCTGCTCGAAACGCGCCGGCCTTGATCCTCATTCCGGGGTCGGGCCCGACCGATCGCGACGGCGACAATCCCGCCGGGGTCGCTGGCGGAATTTATCGCCAGCTCGCCGACCAACTCGCGGCCAAAGGCGTCGCCACGCTGCGCATCGACAAACGCGGGATGTTTGGTAGCAAGACCGCCATTGCGGATGCGAATGCCGTGACGATCGCCGATTATGCGCAAGACGTGCACGGCTGGGCGGCCTTCCTCCGCAAGCGAGGGAAGCGCTGCGTCTGGCTGGCGGGGCATAGCGAGGGCGGCCTCGTCGCGCTTGCGGCCGCGCAGCAACCCAAGGGGATCTGCGGCGTCATCTTGCTCGCTGCACCGGGGCGTCCGTTGGGCGCGGTCCTTCGAGCCCAGCTAAAGCCGCAGCTCCCTCCAGCAATGTTCGCTTCCGCCGACGCCGCGATCGACAGGCTCGAGCGGCGCCAACGGGTCGATCCAGCGAGCGTTCCCGCGCCGCTTGCTCCGCTTTTCAATCCCGCAGTGCAACCTTATCTGATGGATGTCATGGCCCACGATCCGGCGGCGCTTGCTTCAAAGACCATGCTGCCGATGCTGATCGTCCAGGGTGAAACCGATATCCAGGTCAGCGTCGAGGATGCGCGACTGCTGGCCGCGGCGAATCGCGGCTCAAAGCTGGTGATGATCCCGGGGATCAATCACCTGTGGCGCAAAGCGCCGAGCGATCCCGCCGCCAACGCCGCCACCTACCGCGATGCGTCGATCCCGGTCGATCCGGCCGTCGCGGTAGCCATCGCAACGTTCGTCAAGGCAGAGCGCTAGCGCTGCATCTTCATCAGATCGCGTCGCAGCGCGGCAATCTCGTTTGAAAGCGCGGCCATCTGCTCGGCGTTCGATGCCGAAGCGGTCGCGCTCTCCGCATCCCAACCGACAAAGAAGCTGGCGAAGCTGGCCGTGATGTAACCGAACACCGCCAGCCCGTAGATCGAGATCAGCAGCGCCAGTATCCGGCCCTCGGTGCTCGCCGGCCAGTACTGTGATCCGATCGTGGTCAGCATCATCGCGGTCCACCACAAGGCGTCGCCATAAGAGGTAAACCCGCCTTCGACCTCGCTGGCGGGCTCGAAGCTCAGCATTCCCGCCGCGCCCAGCGCCAGCACCAGCAGCGTCATCGCCGCGACATAACCGAAGCGCCGTCGGTGCAGCGCCGACTTGAGCGCCCCCATGCTGCGGTTGGCCGTGCCGACGATCCGCACCAGCCGCACGCCCCGCAACGCCGCGCCGCCCGGAATATGCGAAATATCCGCAACAGGCGCAACGCCGGGGCAAGCAACGCGATGACCGTCAGCCAATTGGTTTTCAAAAACTCACGCTTGTGCGGCGCCAGCGTGAAGCGCAGAATGAATTCGGCGATGAAGACGACCCAGATCGCGACACTGAGCGGTTCGACCAGCGCATTGCTGCCATATCCCAGTTCGTAGAGCACGAGCCCCAGCCAGATGACGCTCAGCACCAGCATCGGGACGTCGAGCCACTCATCGAGTTGCTCGAGGGTCTCCCGGCGAGTTTGCTCCTGCTCTACGGTCTGATTCATCTTGCGACCTTCTCTGCTTGCCGCAGAACGCTTCGACCCCCGCCGAGTGCCCTCGCGGACCTAACGCTTTTGCCCCGGCGCCTTGCGTTGCGGCCCCAGCGCATCGTCAAGCAGGCGGGCCAGGCGGATGCCGCCTGCGACAACATTCTCGCGCACCGCCGGGATCAGTTGCTGGACTTGCGCCTCGGTGAGCGTCGGTCGCTGCGGCGGTCTCGCGCCGCACGGGTCGCTGAACAGGGTGCCATAAGCAAGGGCGCGCGATTTGGCCCACATCTCGCGACTCCACTC
>JALYRH010000052.1 GCA_030855425.1 Pseudomonadota bacterium | reverse complement strand
GCGCAAGCTCGGCCTCAACCCCGCGCGCCTCGCGGTTGGCGGCCCGTTCGAGCCCGCCAGCGGCGGCGATGCGACCTTCAAGCAATTGTTCACCAGCTGGAAGAAGCTCGACAATCTCGCCGACGGCGCGATCGCGGTTCCGTCCGACAAGCCGGTCCGCCACGCCGATTTCACTTCGGGCTACGGCGTTCGCTCGGACCCGTTCAAGGGCCGCGCCGCAATGCATGCCGGGATCGATCTCGCCGGCCCGGTTGGAACCCCGATCTACGCCACCGCCGACGGCACAGTGAGCGACGCTTCGTACAACAGCGGCGGCTACGGCAATCTGGTCAAGCTCGATCATGGCCGTGGCATCGAAACGCGCTACGGCCACATGTCATCGCTGCTGGTTCGCGCCGGGCAGCGCGTCAGCCGCGGCCAACTGATCGGCCGCATGGGCTCGACCGGCCGTTCGACCGGCAGCCATCTTCACTATGAAGTCCGTATCGACGGCCGCGCGGTCAATCCGATCCCGTTCATGAAGTCCAACGACTATCTGCTAGCGATGCAGCGCAAGGGCGGCGGCCAGGCGATGGATGCCGTTGCACTCGGCGGCCCGAACAAGCGCTAACCCCTGATCAAGTCCGGGGCGGGACTTGCTTGCAGCAATCCCCGGCGCTCCCTACATCGCGATCGTGACTTCCATCACCCTCACCCCCAGCGCCGCCAAGCGCGTTGCCTTCATTGCTGACAGGCAAGGCAAGCCCGCCATCCTGCGCCTGTCGGTCGACGGCGGCGGTTGCGCCGGTTTCTCGTACAAATTCGAAATGGGTGAGATCGCCGAGGATGACGCCCAGTCGCAGACCGACGGTGTGACGCTGGTCGTCGACCCGGTCAGCCTCGACCTGCTCGATGGCTCGGCCGTCGATTATGTCGAGGATCTGGGCGGATCGGCGTTCAAGGTCACCAACCCCAACGCCGCCTCGGGCTGCGGCTGCGGATCGAGCTTTTCGGTCTGATCCCTCGACTTCGCTCGGGACGCGGGGGTAGGGGGAGGTGATGAAAATCGTCACCTTCAACATCAACGGCATTCGCGCCCGCCTGCCGCGCCTGCTCGAATATCTGGCGCGCGAGCAGCCGGACGTTGTCTGCCTGCAAGAGCTTAAATGCGCCGACGACTCGCTGCCGATCGGCGACATCGAGGCGGCGGGCTATGGCGCGGTGTGGCACGGGCAGAAGGGATTCAACGGCGTTGCCATCCTCGCGCGCGGCGCTGCGCCGGCACCGCGCCTGGTCGGGCTACCCGGCGATCCCGACGACAGCCACAGCCGCTACATCGAGGCCGAGGCGCAAGGCGTCGTCGTCGCCTCCATCTATCTGCCCAATGGCAACCCGATCGGAACCGAGAAATTCGACTATAAACTGCGATGGATGGCGCGGCTTGCGGAGCGTGCCCAAATGCTGCTCGCGGAGGAGCGGCCGGCCGTGCTGGCCGGCGATTTCAATGTCATTCCCGAGGACCGCGATACTTTCTCGCGCCGGGCGATGGCCAATGACGCCTTGTTCCAGCCCGAAAGCCAGGCGGCGTTCCGCAGCCTTGTCCATCAGGGCTGGACCGACGGTCTGCGCGCGGTTCACCCGCACGAGGAGAGGCTGTTCACCTTCTGGGATTATCAGGCCGGCGCGCTCGCCCGCGATGCTGGCTTCCGCATCGATCATCTGTTGCTTAGCCCGCAGGCCGCCGACCGGCTGCGCGGCGCCGGCATCGACAAATGGGCGCGCGCCGAGGAAAAAGCGAGCGACCATGCGCCAACCTGGGTCGAGCTGGCCTAGAGGGCCTTCTCGTAAATCCGGTACGTGTGATTAATCGTGGCGCCCGACAGCTCCGCGATCGACACCATCCCTTGATTATCCTCTAGAATCCAGCCGAACTCGCCGCGCGACACGCCGTAATGTTGGACGCTGGCGCGGCGGATCGATTCGATCAGCATGAAAGCGAGCTGGCTCGCCAGGCGGCCGCCCTGGAGCTTGCGGACCACGCCCATCAGCGGCACGCGCACCCCCTTCACGCGCGGCTTGCGCAGCCGCCACAGCAATTTGGCCCAGCCGAACGGAAACAGCCGGCCGTCGAGGTCGGCAATCAGCTCATTGACGTCGGGCAAAGTGATCATGAACGCGACCGGCTCGCCGTCGAGCTCGGCGATCCGGACCAGATCCTCGTAGATGATTGGCGTCAAACTCTTCCCGGCATAGGCCACTTCGGCGTCGGTCAGCGGAACGAACCCCCAATTGTCCGACCAGGCGTCGTTGAGGATGCCAAGGATGATCGCCGCCTCGCGCTCGAAATCGGACTTGTCGACGTTGCGCAACCGAATACGCGGATTCTTCTCGCCGGCCCGAATCAGCCGCTGGATCAGCGAATCCAGCTCTTTGTCGATCTCCATGGCATAAGTGTGGAGGTCCTTGGCCTTGGCATAGCCGGCCTCCTCGATCCAAGCGCGATAGGCGGGGCGGTGGTGGCCCATCATCACCATCGGCGGCTGGTCGAAGCCTTCAATCAGCAGGCCCGGCTCGTCCCAGATCGAGATTGAGATCGGGCCGAGCGCGCGGGTCATTCCCTCGCCGCGCAGCCACTGCTCGGCGGTAGCGATCAGCGCCGCCGCCGCCTCGTCGTCCAGCGCCTCGAACAGGCCCCATTGGCCGGTCCCGGGCTCCATGTGCAGCTGCACCAGTTCGTCGACCTGCGCGCTGATCCGTCCAACCGACTTGCCGTCGCGCGTCGCGAGCCACAGCCGCGCACGCCCGTGGCCAAACCACGGGTTTTTCGTGGGGTCGAGTAGCGCATGAACTTCGCTCTTGAGTGGGGGAACCCACGCCGGGTCGTCGCGGTAGACATTCCACACAAGGTCGACGAACGCCTTGCGGTCGGCTTTGGTGACGACCGGGCGGATGACCAGCTCGGCCCCCATCTATTTAGCTAGGCACGCTTGCGCGGATGGCCCGACGCGACGATCCCGCCCGACTGCTCCTTGACCCACGGATAAGTCTCGGCGACCTTCTCGGTGTAGCCGAGGTTGAAGACCGTCGGGCTCTTGGCCGGTCGCTCGGGCCGCTCGTAGAAAGTGCCGAGCAGGCGATCCCAGAAATAATTGGTGATCCCGTAATTGCCATTCTCGTCGTGGAAATGGTGCGCCATGTGCAGCCGCTTCATATTGGCGACGAACTTCCACTTCGGCTTGTAGGCGAGGTGCTGGATGCAGTGCACGAACTCATAGACGCAGGTCGTCAGCAGTCCCGCGGCAAGCGCCGCCATCGCGGCACCGAACCCGCCGATCGCCCAGCCGATCGGCAGCGTGACGAGCGCGATCGTCGGTAGCGTGGTGTGGAGCGCGCCGAACAGCACTTCGAGGTGATTGGGATCCTGATGATGATCGTAATGGATCCGCTTCCACGTCGAAGCGAGCGCGGGCATCTTGAACATCCACTTCGAGTGAAGCACCCAGCGGTGAAGGCAATACCAGGCCAAAGGATAGACGAGCACCGCAATCGCCACTGCAGCGCCGGTCTGAACCAGGCCAGCCGGCTTCCAGAACCACGCGCCGATCGCGGCGAGCGCGACCAGCACATAAGCGATGATCGCCGGATGTTGGGCGTAGGCGACCCACAATTGCTTTAGGGTCATGCGGTCGAGATAATGCGACCGCCTCCATATCCCCTTGGTCATCGTATCGGTGGTCACGGCAAGTCCTTGTCGAAATGTCTGCGTCGAGCGGGAAGGCGTTGCGAGATGCAACCGCAATGCGGCGCTTTTGCGACCGCTTAGGTGAAGCGGGGGTGAAGCGCGCTCATTCCTCGGAGCGGATGAGGACCGCTTCGCCGATGAACAGAAACAGCAGGAACGGCGCCCACGCCGCCAGGAACGGCGGGTAGGCGCCGACGTTACCGAGGGCGACGCTGAAATTGTCGACCACAAAATAAGTGAAGCCGAGCGCCATGCCGATTGCGGCGCGGAGCAGCACTTGGCCCGAGCGGGCGAGGCCGAAGGCGGCGAGCGCGGCGAGCAAGGGCATCAGCACCGTCGATAGCGGGCCGCTGAACTTGTGCCACCAACCGGTGCGCGCCTCCGCGCTCGGTCGGCCGGCATTTTCGAGGTCGGTAATCGCCGTGCCGAGCGAGCGGACGTCGCGGTTGGCGGCGGACACCTTGGCGAGGGTGAAGCGAGTAGGCTCGACGCCCGACAACGAGTCGAGCGTGGGCAAATTGCGGACGACATTCGTCGCGGTGTTGTAAACGCGGACGTCGGTCAGGCGCCATCCGCCGGGCCGCTGGTCGGCGCGGGCGGCTTCGGTCGTCCGCACCAGTGCGCCGGATTCGCGGTCATAAATGGTAACGCCTTCGAGATGGACTCCAGTTCCGCGCCCGCCGACGTGACGGGCGAAGATCAGCCGCGAGCCATCGCGCACCCAGACGTTGGACAGAATGCCGCTCTCGACCTTGAGCGGGCGATAGTCGCCGTCGGCCCAGGCGGTAGCGGTGCGCGTGGCGTTGACGACGAGGGTCTCGTTGAAGGCGAAGGCAATCGCCGCGATGCCGAAGCTGGCGATGATCATCGGAGCGAGAATCTGATGCGCCGACAGGCCCGCCGCTTTCATCGCCACCACCTCGCTGCTCTGGTTGAGGCCCGAAAGCGCGATCAGCGTCCCGAGCAGCACCGCGAAGGGCATGAAGCGCGCGATCAGCATCGGTACGCGCAGCGACACATAATACCACAATTCGGCTTCGCCATTGCCCGGCACGTTCAAGATCTTGCCGGACTCACCGAGCAGGTCGAGCGCCATCAGCACCATCACCAGGATCGCCAGCACCGCCAGGCTGCGCGTCACGAACAGCCGCGCCATGTACCAGGCGAGGCGGCGCGAGGGCATGAAGTTGATGTTGATCATGGCGCTCGAGCCGGGGTCCGCCGCCGCGGCGCGAGCCGCCCGATCATCTTGCCGAGTCTGGCGAACGAGGCTTCGAGCGCGCCGATCGGCTGGCCGCCGGGGCGGTGGGCGATGACATGGTACATCCAGCCGATCAGCGCGACGAAGGCCAGGAAGGGGAGCCATAAAGCGAGCTCGGGGATCAGCCGCCCCTGGGCGCCGGCATTTTCGGCATATTGGTTAATCTTGTGATAGGTCACCACCATCACGATCGCGATGAAGATGCCGAGCGCGCTCGACGATCGCTTGGGCGGCACCGCCAGCGCCACCGCCAGCAGCGGCAGCATCAGCATCATCACCACCTCGACGACGCGATAATGGAAATTGGCGCGCGACTCGCGATTGTCCTTCGCGCTGATCGCGGCCGAGCCGTAAGCGCGCGACGCGATTTCGACGAATGTCAGTTCCTTGCGCTCGTTGCCCCGCCCGCGGAACGGGTCAATCGAGGGCAGGTTGATCGGCAAGTCATAGCTGTCGAACGACAGCGTCCGCGGGGTGGTGAACTTGGGCGAGTCCTGGACCAGTCGGCCCCGCTCCAAACGGAAAATGATGGTATCGGGATCGTCGGTCGAGAGAAACTCCCCGCGCTCGGCGGTCGCGGCGATGCGCATTCCCGACCGATCCTCGACCGCGGTGAAGATGCCGGCGAGCTGGGTGCCTTGCTCCTCGCTGCGCTCGATCCGCAGGGTCATGCGCCGTCCGAGATTGTTGAACTCGCCGACTTTGATCGCCGCGCCGAGCGCGCCCGAGCGGAGGTCGAAACGGAGGCCTTCGTAGCGATAGCGCGAATAGGGCTCGACCCAGCCGACGATGATGACGTTGGCGACCAGTAGCACCATTGCATAAGCATAAGGCACGCGCAGCAACCGGCCGTAACCGACCCCGATGCCGCGAAGTGAGTCGAGCTCGGACGACAGCGCCAGCTTGCGGAAGGCGAGCAGGATTCCCATCAACAGGCCGATCGGAATGCCCAGCGCGAGATATTCGGGAAGCAGATTGGCGAGCATCCGCCACACCACGCTGACCGGGCCGCCGGCGTTGATCACGAAATCGAACAGCCGCAGCATCTTTTCCAGCACGAGCAGCATCGCCGCGAGCAGCAAGGTGCCGAGCAAGGGGACCGCGATGGTGCGGGCCAGATAGCGATCGATCAGCGTCAACCGTCCCACTCTTTTGTCGTTTCCGCACCATGATTTGGCCGCAAAGGGGCCCGATTAGAGAGTGTCGGCGAGTTCGCATGAAATGGGGAGCGGCCTCGACGCCCGGTACCCGTAGCAGAATGGACATGGATTTCATGCGCAAATCTCGCTTCCCACTTGCGATTGTCGCATGAAGCGCCCGCGGATCGCCTTGCTGTCGAACCCCAAGTCGACCGGTAACGTCGCGCAGCTGCCGCGAATTCGCGCCTTTTGCGCCGAGCATCCCGACATTTTCCATTATGAAGTCGAGCGCGCCGACCAGATTGGCGAAGCGATGGCGGTCATCGCGCGGATCAATCCCAAACTGCTCGTCATCAATGGCGGCGACGGTACGGTTCAGGCGGCGCTGACTGAACTCCATAATGGCGGCCATTTCGCGGACAACGTGCCGCCGGTAGCGGTCTTGCCGAGCGGCAAGACCAATCTCATCGCCCTCGATCTGGGCGCGGGTGGCGACCCGGTGGTGGCGCTGGGGCGGTTGCTCGGTCTCGCCCAGACCGACCTTGCGCCGCACATCGTCTATCGCGAGTTGATCGCGCTGTCCGGCGGGATCGACGGGTCGCGGCCGGTGATCGGCATGTTCCTCGGCGGCGCCGGGCTTGCCGACATCATGCTTTATTGCCGCAACCGCATCTATCCGCTCGGTTTTTCCAACGGCATCAGCCATGTGATCACGGCCTTCGCGGTGGTCCTGCGGCAGATATTCGGTCTCCGCGCGAGTTTCCTGCCGCCCGAGCCGGCGATGCTCAGCGTGTCGATGCGGGGCGGGCCGCTCAGCGGCCGTTTCGCGTTGCTGTTCGTGACCACGCTGGAGAAGATGCTGCTATCGGGCAAGGCCGGATCGGCGGGGCTCGGGGGGCTGAAGTTCGTCGCGGTCGAGCAGCGTCCCTGGTCGCTGTTGCGCGCACTGTTCGCGAGCCTTGTCGGCAGGCTCGGCGACACCAAGATGGCCGGAGTCCATGTCGAGCAGGCCGACGAGATTTCGATCGAGGGCGATTCGAGCCAGGTGATCCTCGACGGCGAGACGTTCCGCGCCGGGATCGGCAAGCCGATCCTGCTGCGCCCGGCGTTGCCGCTGTCGTTCGTGCGCCTCGCCGCCTGAGCATGACGGCGCCGCTCGCGCTGCTCGTCGAGCAGGAATTGTCGCAAGGCGTCGACGCTCGTGTGACGGCCATGGCGCAGGCGATCGCGGACAGGCACGGCGCCGCGAGCCGGGCGGTATTGTTCTACGGGTCATGCCTGCGCGAAAAGCAGCTCGACGGGCTGATGCTCGATTTCTATTTGATCGTGTCCGATTATCGCGCCGCCTATAACAAGGGCTGGATGGCGCGTGCCAATGCGTTGCTGCCGCCCAATGTGTTTCCGTTCGAGCATGACGGGCTGGCCGCCAAATATGCCGTGCTGAGCGAGGCCGATTTCGCGCGGCTCAATGGTCCGCAAACCCGCAACGTGTCGGTGTGGGCGCGCTTCGCCCAGCCGTCGCGATTGGTGTGGGCAAGCGACGATGGCTCGCGAATGCGGGCGGTTGCGGCGATTGCGCAGGCGGCGCCGACCCTGCTCGCCGCCGCTGGAAGGGTCGATGGCGAAGAGCCGCTCGACTGGTGGCGGCGGGCGTTTGCGCTGACCTATTCGGCCGAGCTTCGCGCCGAGCGCAAGGCGCGCAGCGGATCGGTGGTCGATTCCGATGTCGATCGCTACCGGCGTTTCTCCGTGCCGGCGATCGCCGCGATCGAGGGCGGGGCCTTGAGCGGCGGCTGGGCGCGGCGGCGGCTCGAGGGCAAGGCGCTGTCGGTCGTCCGCCTCGCCAAGGCCAGCGCGACCTATGCCGGCGGGATCGATTACATCGCGTGGAAGATCAATCGCCACGCTGGAACCGCGATTGAGATCAAGCCTTGGCAGCGCCGGCACCCCTTGCTCGCCGCGATCAGCCTGCTGCCGCGGCTCCTCCGATCGGGCGCGGTTCGCTAGCACCGCGGGACAGGGCCCCGGCGACCGATCCGGCCAGGGCGGCGACGGTGAATGGCTTGCGCAGCAGTTCGTGGCCGACGAGATCGTCGCTCTCGCCTTCGCCGACATAGCCGGTGACGAACAGCACCGCGATGTCGGGCCGGCGCGCGCGCAGTTCGCGGATCAGTTCGGGACCGTTCATTTCGGGCATGACGACATCCGAGATGACGAGGTCGAAATCCTCGCCAGCGAACAGCCGCATCGCCTCGGCCCCGCCGGAGCAGGACACCGGTTCATAGCCGAGATCCTCGAGCGCGCCGACGGTCGCGGTGCGGACGCGCGGATCGTCCTCGACCAGCAGGATGCGCGCGCCGGGCACGGTGACATCGGCTTCCTGGCGATGGGCCGCAGGATGGATGCGGACGTTGGTCGCGGCGGCTTCGGTGCGCGGCAAATAAAGGGACACGGTGGTGCCGCGACCGAGTTCGCTGTCGATCCCGACTTCGCCGCCCGACTGGTGCGCGAAGCCGAAAATCTGGCTGAGGCCAAGCCCGGTGCCCTTGCCGACTTCCTTGGTGGTGAAGAAGGGCTCGAACGCGCGGTCCTTGACCTCGTCGGTCATTCCACAGCCGCTGTCGGCCACCGAGATCCGCAGATACTCCCCCGCCTGAATGTCGCCAACCGCATTGGCGGCGAGCTTCTCATTGGCGGTGGAGATGCGCAGCGTCCCCTCGCCTTCCATCGCGTCGCGGGCGTTGACCGCGAGGTTGAGAATGGCGTTTTCGAGCTGGTGGGCATCGACGAAAATCGGCCAGCCGTCGCCGGCGAGTTCGGTCTCGATCTGAATCCGCTCGCCCAGCGTGCGATCGAGCA
Organism: Pseudomonadota bacterium; assembly: GCA_030855425.1. Next base: position 2,581 of record JALYRH010000052.1, on the reverse strand, counting down.
ATTCGCTCATTCCGCCGACCAGCTCGGCGCCGTCGACCCGCTCGGGAAGCAAGGGCTCGGACCGCGCGAACGACAGCAAGCGGCGAGTGAGCGCGGCGGCGCGCGTAGCACCCTCCATCGCGTTGGTGAGGTGATTCATCACCTCGCGCCGCGGCCCATTGAGACGGCGGCGCGCGAGGTCGATCCCGCCGACCACCACCGCCAGCATATTATTGAAGTCGTGCGCGATGCCGCCGGTGAGCTGTCCGACCGCTTCCATCTTCTGGACCTGACGAAGCTGGGCCTCGGCGGCCTGACGCTCAACCGCCTCCATTTTGAGCGCCTGATTGGCTTCCCACAGTTCCTGGGTTCGGTCGCGAACCGCTTCCTCCAGCGCCAGCGAGCGCTCGGCCTCGCTCTCGGCCTCGCGGCGGGCGATGGCGTTGAGCCGCAGCGCCTGCACCGCGACCGCGCCCATGAAGATCGCCATTGCGCCAACGAGCAGGCCGAGCCAGCCCAGATAATCGGTCAGCCGGTCGGCCTGCGCCGCGAAGAAACGTGTCTGGCCGATCCGCGCGGTGAGGGCGACCCGCTCGGCGGTGGCGATTTCCGCGAGCTTGCTACGCAGCGCCGGGCCGGTGGCCGACTGAGCGGCGGCGTAATAATAACTGGTACCCCCCGCGCCGCGGCCGGCGACGGTGGCGCGCGCGGCGAGCGCGAACTCCTCGCCGCGCTGCCGATAGAGCTGCTGGAGCTCGGCGGCGCGTGCGCGCTGATCGGGGTCGGCACGAAGCAGCCGCTCGAGCTGATTAATCTGCTGCTCGGCGAGCCGCCACTGACCGTAATAAATATTGCCGCTGGTCTCGACCCGCTCGTCGAGCACGAACCGCCCGAGCGCCGCTTCGGCGCGCGAGATGCTAGCGTCGAGCGTACGAGTGAGCAGGGTCACATCATACGCGCGGCGCTCGCCCTGCAAGGCGTCGTCACGCGCATTGTTCGACATTGCAACCAGGAACACCATGCCGAGCAGGATCAGCGCCGCGACGAGCGCCCCCGCTGCTGCGCCGCCGCCGCGCCAGTCAAGGCGCCGATCGTCACCCGCTGTCATGACACCAGTCTAATCGCGCGCATCCGGTGGCGATAGCCCTCAAAAATCAGCTTATGCATCCGGTGGCACGGCCCGCCGCTTCGAACATTCCAACTATCTGATCAACTTGGGTGGAAGTGTGCTCGGAGCATAGAGAGCAGCGCAATAGCGTCATGTTGCCGGGGGTCGCCGGGGGGCGGGCGAGATTGACGTAGAGGCCCTCGTCGAGCAGCGCCTCCCACATCGCCGCGCCTTGTTCGAGGTTGGGCATGATCACGGCGATGATCGCCGATTGCGCGGTGTCTGTGCCGAGACTGAAGCCCAAGGCCTTGAGTCCGGCGTGGAGCTTGCGGCTATTTTCCCACAGATGCGCGCGCTTGTCGGCACCTTGCATCAGCTTGGCAATCGACGTGGCGGCGGTGGCAACCACCGACGGCGGCAGCGAGGCGGTGAACACGTAGGGGCGGCAGACCAGCCGCAAAATCTCGAACTTGGGATGATTGGAGACGCAGAAGCCGCCGACGGTGCCGACCGACTTGGAGAAGGTGCCGATGATGAAATCGACGTCATCGATCACGCCCTGCGCCTCGGCGACGCCGCGGCCATTCTCGCCGATGAAGCCCATCGAATGGGCCTCGTCGACGAGCACCATCGCGCCTGCCGCCTTGGCGACCGCGACCATTTCCTTCAACGGCGCGACGTCGCCGAGCATCGAATAGACGCCTTCGAGAATAACCAGCTTGCCGGCGCCTTCGGGAATGCGCGCGAGCCGCTTTTCAAGCGCCTCGACATCATTGTGGCGGAACGGAACGATCTGGGCATTGCCGAGCGCGCAGCCGTCGTAGATCGAGGCGTGGCTGTCGATGTCGAGGACGATGAAATCGTCCTTGCCGGCGAGGGTCGAAATGATCCCGAGATTGGCCTGATAGCCGGTCGAGAAGACCATCGCATGGTCCATCGCGTAAAAGGTCTTGAGCGCTTCCTCGCACGCCTTATGCCCGGCGTAAGTGCCGTTGAGCACGCGGCTGCCGGTCGTCCCCGAGCCGAAATCGTCGAGCGCCTGCTTGCCCGCGGCGATGACGTCGGGGTCGAACGTCATCCCCATATAATTATAGGTGCCGAGCAGGATCGTGCGCTTGCCGTTGCACATCGCCACGGTCGGCGAAATTACCTCGTCCATGACCAGGTTGAACGGATCGGTCAGCCCGGTCGACAGCAATGCCTCGCGCTGCGCGATGAGCGGGTCGAATTTGGAGAAGAGGTCGGTCATTGTTTCCCAATTGCGTCCGGTCAGCCCTTGAGCTTCTCGACCGCGTCGACGAGCTGCCCGACATTCTCGATCTCGGCCTGCTGGTTCATGGTGATGAGAATGTCATACTCATCCTCGATGGTGGCGACGAAATCGAGCACGGTCAGGCTGTCCCACTCGAGATCCTGGGCGAAGCGCGTGCCGTCGGTCACCGCGATGCCCTTCTTGTTGAACGGTTCGATGAGGGCTTTCACCCGCGCGTCGGT
>JALYRH010000051.1 GCA_030855425.1 Pseudomonadota bacterium | reverse complement strand
GATCAGCACTCCGAACAAGGCAGCCTCGCCAAGCGCGAGCCACTGCGGCCGCGGGTCGGGGGCGACCGGCAGGAGCGGCCCGGCGAGCGTTGCGACGAGCATCGGCGCAAAGGCTCCGACCGCCAGCCCGGCAAGGATCGCCAGCCCGGCGATCAGCCCCAGTTCGACCAGCAGCATGGTGTGGATCGTCCGCCGCGGCGCGCCGACCAGCTTCAGGATGGCGATGCTCTGACGCCGCGAGGCGGCGAACGCCGCCGCCGCGCTCGACATGCCGAGCCCGCCGATCGCCAGCGCCGACAAAGCGACCATCAACAGCAATTGCCCGAGCCGGTCGACGAACCGCCGTGTCCCGCTACCCGCCTCCGTGCGGTCGGTCGCACGCCATCCGCCCGCGGGAAACTTCTGCTGGAAGGCCGCGCCGACCGCCTGCGGATCGGCGTCGCGCGGGAGCACCACGCGATACGCGGTGCTGCTGATGCTGCCCGGCTGGATCAGCCCGGTCGCCGCCAGTCCAGCGGCATCGAGCAGCGCGGGCGGCGCGAAGGCGAACCCCGCCCCACGCGGCATCTTTTCGACGATCGCCGATATGCGCAGCGCCGCTTGGCCGACCCGCACCGTATCGCCAGGTCCAACCCCGAGCCGCTCGGCGGCGGCGCGGCCAAGCGCGATTTCGCCGGTCTGCGGGCGCCGCCCACCGGCGAGCGTCAGCGCCCCCGCAAGCGGCCAGGCGCCGTCGGCGCCGGTCAGCTCAACCAGCATCGGCTCGCCACTTTGACTGACCACCATGCCGCGCGTCTCGACAGTCTTCGCAACTGGCCCGAGCGCCGCGATCGCGGCGCGCTCGTCGGGCGTCGCGTCGCGTTGGGCGACCGTCAGCACGAGGTCGCCGCCGATCAGCGATCGTCCTTCGGCGGCGATTGCGCGGTCGATCGAGGACGCCAGGCTGGTCACCGACGACAGCCCGGCGATGGCGATGGCGAGGCATAGCCACAACAGCCCGAGCCCCCCAAGCCCGCCCTTCAAGTCACGCCGCGCCAGGCTCAGGCCCGGATTCACGCGGTGAGCACGCCGTCGGCCATTCTCACGGTGCGTACGGCGCGCGCCGCGACCGCGGGGTCGTGGGTGATGACCAGCAGTCCGGCACCCGCCGCGCCGGCGCGCTCGAACAGCAGGTCGACGATCCCGGCCCCGGTCGCGCTGTCGAGATTGCCGGTAGGCTCGTCAGCGAGCAGCAGGGCGGGGCGCGGCGCGGTGGCGCGGGCAATCGCCACGCGCTGTTGCTCGCCGCCCGACAATTGCGCCGGATAATGGTTCAGTCGATGGCCAAGCCCGACCGCCTCGAGCTCGGCGCTGGCGCGGTGGCGCGCATCGCTCGCACCCGCTAATTCTAGCGGGACCGCGACATTCTCGATTGCGGTCATCGTCGGCAGCAATTGGAACGACTGGAGGATGATTCCCAGCGAACGCCCGCGCAGCCGTGCCAACTGGTCTTCGTTGAGCCCGGCCAGGTCTTCGCCCGCGAGCACGACGCTGCCGCTGTCGGGGCGCTCGAGCCCGGCAATCACCGCCATCAGGCTGCTCTTGCCCGACCCCGAAGGCCCGAGCACCGCGACGCTCGTCCCGGGGTCGAGCGTCAGGCTGACCGATTTCAGGATGTGCGTGCGAACCTCCCCTTTGCCAAGGGTCAGGTTGACGTTGGCGACATTGATCAGGGGCTGGGTCATGCCGCCAGTAGCTAGGAAGCTTGCCGCCCCGCGACAATGGCGCCACATCAGGCGCGATGAGATATTGGTCGATCCTGCTCGCCGCTTTGACGATAAGCGCCGCCCCCCCGCCCGCGCCTGCCATCGCTCAGCCCGCGGCATCGCGGCCGCTGGTGCTCGCCCTCGGGGATAGCCTGACCGCGGGCTACGGCCTCGAATCCGGGCTCGGCTTCGCGCCGCAGCTGCAGGCGAGCCTGCGCCGCCACGGGATCCCCGCGAGCGTCGCCGACGGCGGGGTGTCGGGCGATACCAGCCAAGCGGGCCGCGCGCGCCTGGCCTGGACACTCGACGGGCTGCCACGTCAGCCCGACCTCGTGATCCTCGAGCTTGGCGCCAACGATATGCTGCGCGGGCTCGACCCCGCGCTGACCCGCGCCAATCTCGATGCGATCCTCACTGAGCTCGGTCGGCGGCGAATCCCGGTCGTGCTTGCCGGCATGCGCGCCGCCCCCAACCTCGATCCCGCCTATATCGCCGCGTTCGAGGCCATTTATCCCGCACTCGCCGCAAAGCATCGCACGATGCTTTATCCATTCTTCCTCGCGGGGGTGGCGGGACAGCCAGCAATGGTCCAGGGCGACGGGCTGCACCCCACCTTTTCGGGAGTGAAGGCGATCGTCATCGGCATCCTGCCGACGGTCAAGGCAGCGCTGGGCAAGCCCGCGCCGACGAACAATTAGCCGTCGATACCTTCGAGCGAAATCGGTTCGGCGAATTCGGCGCCGATCCTGTTGCCGGCGATCCACCGCACCAGCGCATTGGCGCGCTCGCGTCCTGGCAGGATCAGCCAGATGCGCGTGCCGACTTCGAAATGGCCGTCGGTTTCGGCCATGAACCCGGTTTCGCTGACGTTGATCAGCCGCGCTTCGCAACCCTCGTTGCCAAGCTCGCGGACGCGCGCGCCAATCTCGACCGCGAAGCGCGAACTGCGCCGGCGGTCGCTCGGATCACTAGCCTCTGAAATACGCGCTTTGATCGTCACGAAACTCATCTCCATCGTGGCGCTACCCCAACGCCGCGTCGAAGTGAATACCGATGCGGCCGTCGCGGACCCATTGCACGACGCCGCCCTGGCGCGCGCAATCGGGCAGCCGCAGCGTCACGCGCTCGCCGATATGAGGGATTTCCTGAAAAATCAGCATCGCCCCCGATGGCGACAGATTGGCCAGCGCCACGCTGCGCTTCACCCCGCGCCATTCGATCACGGCGGTTGCCGCGGCCGTCTCGCGTAGCTCGCCGCGCTGGTCGAACATGCGCTTGACGCCGCGCGGGATCAACGTTCCGCTCAGTGACACTTCCCTACTCACAAGACCCTCCGCTTTCGGTTCGACTTACTCTGTATTCGCAACAGCTTAAGGAATGGTTGGCGAAGGTAAGTCCCTCTGGCCGCTGTCATTCATCCTGTGTATGTCGGCGCTGCTTCACTACGGGGCAGTGACTGGCCAATGGGCCGCCCGCATCGCGGGACAGACGGAGAATATGATGCGCGTACATGGTTCCAAGGCGGTCGGATTGGGAGTGATGGCGGGGCTGCTGGCGTCGGGCGCGGCGCTCGCGCAGCGGGTTGACCCGATCGCGCCGCTGCCGGCTCCAACTGCCTCGGCCCAATTGCCGGTGCCGTCGGAGCCGCCGGTGGTGGTGGCGCCCGAAGCCGCGCCGGTCCTTCCGCCTGCCGTGTGGCGCCCGGCTGACGTCGCACAGCTCGGCATTTATATTCGCGGGGTCGGCCGCGATGGTCTCAATCCGGTCGATTATGATCCCGCCGGGCTCGACCGGGCGATGCGCTCGGGCGACCCGCTGGCGCTTTCGGCCGCAGCGACCGGCCGCTTCAACAAGCTGTCGTCGGATCTTGCCCTGGGCCATGTGCGCGGGGATGCGCGGATCGATTGGCACGTCGTCGACAAGGATCTCGACGCGACCCGCCAGCGTCAGCTGCTCGACCAGGCGCTCGCCACGGGACAGCTCGCGACCACGCTCGACGGGCTGCTGCCGACGCATCCGCAATATGGCGCGCTGCGCTACGCGCTCGAGGTCACGCCTCGGACCGAGACCGCCAAGGTCAACCGCATCCGGCTCAACATGGACCGCTGGCGCTGGCTGCCGCGCGAGTTGGGCGCCAAATATATCATCGTCAACGTGCCCGCTTACCATGCGACTTTGGTTGAAAATGGCGCGACCCGGTGGCGGCAGAAGGCAATCGCCGGGGCAATCAAGACCCCGACGCCGCAACTCACCGCGATGGCGACCGGGGTGATCCTCAACCCGTGGTGGGAAGTGCCGACGAGCATCGCCAAGGAAGTCGCCGGCAAGGCGGGCTACATCGCGGTCAAGGGCAAGGATGGCAAGGTTCAGCGCTGGCGCCAGCCGCCGGGGCCGTCGAATGCGCTTGGCCAGATGAAGTTCGTGATGCCAAACCAATATGCCATCTATTTGCACGACACCAACGCCCGCAGCCGTTTCAACAGCCAGGTTCGCGCGCTCAGCCACGGCTGTGTCCGCACCGAAGACATCCATGATCTAGCCGCCGAACTCGGCTCCGACGACGCCGGCGAATGGACTCGCAGCAAGATCGACGAAGTGCTCGCAAGCAAGAAAACGGTCGAAGCCAAGTTCGTCAAGCCGCTGCCGGTCTATATCGTCTATTTCAGTTCGGCCGCGCTGACCGACGGGACGATCGTCAATTATGACGACATCTACAAGCGCGATACCAAGGTGATCGCCGCGTTGCTCGATTCCGGCGGCAAGCAGGCCGCCCCGGCGGGAGCTTCGGCCAAGAAGGTCACTGCGCGCTGAACCGACCGGCAACGGGCAAAAGAAAAGGCGGCGTCCCGCGCGGGACGCCGCCTTTTTCTTCGTATCGCGCGCTGGATCAGGCGAGCTTGTCGGCGTAGATCATGCGGCCCCCGCCAAGCCGGCTCATCACGTCCCACTGGCTGGCGCGCGAGAAAGCGAAGCAGCCCTGGCTACGGCCGAGCTTGCCATGCTGCTGGATGACGTCGGGTTCGGCATACCATGCATTATGAATGACGATCGCGCGCGATTCGGCATTGTTGTTCGACCAGTCGAGGCCCTTGACCCGCATCGATAGGCCATATTTGCCCTGATAGGTTTCGGCGGTGACATAGGTCCCGTTGGAGGTCGCTTCGGAGCCGTTGACGTTCGAAAAGCTGTCGAGAAAGCCCGAATGGCCAGGATCCGAGCCCTTGCCATGCGCCACTGTGTGACTTTCGACATGCCCGCTCGGCAAATGAACGACATGGAAGCGCGGCAAATGCGAATGCTGCGAAAAATCGACGATGCCGATGAAATCGCGCGCGGCGATTGTGCCCCGGTGCGAATCGAGCGCGGCCTTGGCGCGCGCGAACAGCGCGGGGTTGATTCCGGCCGGGGCCAGCGGCCCCCTCAGCACCGGGGGCACTGGCGGCGGAGGGGTGATCGGGACCGGCGGTGGGACGATCAGCGCCTTGGGAACCGCGTTCGACAGCGCCGCCGCGGACACCAGGAGCCCCCCCGCGCCCGCCGCACCAATGCGTAACATTTCCCGACGATTCAACGACATAGACACCCTCCGGTTGAGAAGTTCTTATAGCCGAACAAAGCTTAATCGCCGATAAGCTTATTGGCGATTTGGCGTTCTTCACCCCGATGCCACCACGGTTCGTCGTATGAAGCGGAACTGTTTGGTCGCGCTGTGCGGTGAGTCGCAACGTCTTGAAAAGCAGGCAGTGCACTGCTAGAGGGCCGCCTTCCGCCGCGGACCAAGGTCAGCGGCGAACCATATTTCTTTGCATGGCAGGGATCGTGGTCGGCTCCGCCGGCACCTGCCGAATGATCCGCTGCGGCGGTTATGATTTAAGGGAGTTCGACGACTTTTTATGCAGATCATCGTTCGCGACAATAATGTCGACCAGGCGCTGCGCGCGCTCAAGAAGAAGTTGCAGCGCGAGGGTGTCTATCGCGAGATGAAGCTGCGTCGTCATTACGAGAAGCCGTCGGAAAAGCGTGCTCGTGAGCGCGCCGCCGCAATCCGCCGCGCGCGCAAGCTCGAGCGCAAGCGGATGGAGCGCGAAGGCACCGCGCGCTAAAACCGCGCCCGCTGTCCATCGCTCCCCTCGCTCGAGGACTCCACATGTCGGTCACCCAGGTTCCGCTTCGCCCGATTGCTCGCGGCTCGCAGCTCAAATATTGGCTCGCGATTGCCGCACTGGTGATTGCCGCCTTCCTGCTGGCGCGGATTGGCGCGGGGCAATTCAAGGCGCTTCAGGTTGACACGATCGCGGCCGGCTCGGGCGGCCTGTTGACCGATCTCGATGGTGTGATGCTCGAATATACCGGCAAGACCGAGGATGGCACGGTGTTCGATTCGACCGATGGCCGCGGCCCCGCGCCGATGCTCGTCGGACAGGTCGTTCCCGGCTTTCGCCAGGCGCTGCTCCAGATGCAGGAAGGCGGCCGCTACAAGGTCGTGATCCCCGGCCGCCTTGCTTATGGTGCCGCGCCGCCGCCGCAAAGCGGGCTCGAGCCCAACGCCGACCTGTATTTCGACGTTCACGTCGTCCAGGTCGTCCGCAACGCGGCGATCCTCGCGGCGCAGCAGCAACAGCAGATGCAGCAGATGCAGCAGCAACAGCAGATGCAACAGCAACAGGGCGCCGCCCCGCCGCCGCCCGAGGCAAATTAGATACTTCGGAAAGTTGGGCGGTCGGATGGTCCGCTTATCTGAGGGCTGAGCGAAGCCGAAGGCGTGTCTCGCGCACTTCGCTTGCTGCTTTCGACCGGCTAGCGGCTTCAGGACCAACCGATCAGTTCGAGCGAGACCCGACGCTAGGTTTCGGCGACCTCGTCGGCGTCGGCATTCCCGGCACGGCGCTTTGACCATTCCTCAAGGCTGACCTTGATCGTCGCGACGATCGGGTCGGCGAGGAACAGCCCGATCAGCCCGAACAAAACGCCGAACAATAATTGCGCCGCAAGCACCAGTGCGGGCGCCAGATCGACGGTGCGCTTGGCGACGTAGGGCACGATGACATAGCCGTCGACCGTCTGGACGATGAGGTAGGTTCCGACTGCCCACAGCCCCGCGTCGGTCCCCGCCGAGAAACCGACTGCGACCATCAGCACTCCCGACACGATCGCGCCGATATTGGGGACGAACGCGCCGAGCCCGGTGATCAGCCCGAGCAGGGCCGCCATCGGCACCCCGCCCGCCAACAGCAACAGCCAGGTGCCGACGCCTTCGACCAGCATGCCGATGATTCGCCCGAACATCAGCCGGCGCAGCGTCGCGCCGACCTTGTTCGACAGGTCGTAAAAGCCGTCGCGGTGCTTGGTCGGAAGCATCCACGCCATCCCGCGATCATATAGCCGCGGCTCGATTGCGATGAAGATGCCGATAACGAGGATCATCACAATTGCCGTCAGCGCGCCGAACGCCGAGCTCAAAGCGGTGGTCAACCGCCCGATTCCGCCGAGCAACTGGCCGCCGATGCGCTCCAAGCTGCCCGCGGGCATCAGCCCCCATTGACTGATATAGGCCATTGCCTTGTCGGCCATGGTGGTGACCACGGCCGTGAGTTCCTCGGCCTGGGTGGCGAGCGTCGTTCCCGCGTAATAAAAGGTCCAGCCGATGAAGGCGAACCCGGCGAGCGTGACGATCGCCAGCCGCCAGCCGCGCCCGATCGGAAGCGCGCGCCCGAGCAACCGCGTTCCGCCGTCGAGGATCACCGCGAACACGAGCCCGCCGATAATCAGCATGATCGGCTGGGCGAGCACGATACAGCCGACCACGAACAGCACCATCCCGATCCACACCGCCGCGCGCTGGACCTCGCGAATGATCGTCGAATCGTGGATGTCGGTCGGCCCCGGGCGGGTGTCGTGGAGCGCGGGTATCGAGTCCTGGGGCATCGCTTATTCCTTGTCGGTGCGCAGCGAACTGCCGGCCCGGCCTCCACGGAAGGCGGAGAACCAGGTCGACGGCGCGGTCAATCGGGTGGTGCCGTCAAGGCTGAAGGTGATGAATTCGGCGCGCCCGCCGATATTCTCCCATGGCACCGGCCCGCCCAGTCCCTGCTCGGCGAGCGTGAAACGGCTGTCGGCCGAACGGTCGCGATTGTCGCCCATCAGAAACAGGTGGCCGGCGGGCACCGTGACCGGCCCGAAATCGTCGCCCTGGCTATTGCCAAGCTCGATCGTGTCATAACTGACTCCATTGGGAAGCGTCTCGCGAACGATCGGCAGCCGGCAATAGCTTTGGTCATCGCTGCTCATGACCGCAAAACCGCTGAACTCGACCCCGCACGGCGCATTGGCATCGACCGGGATCATCGCCGGGGGACGAAGCGCGTAGCGCACCAGCGTGTCGTTGATTACCAACCGCCCGCCGCGCACCGCGACAGTGTCGCCGGGAAGCCCAATCACGCGCTTGATATAATCCTCGTTCTGGCCCGGCGGGGTGACGATTACCACGTCGCCGCGCTCGGGCATTCGTCCGAACAGCCGCCCGCTTATGTGGGGCAGCGTCACTCCCCACGGCTCGGGCGGGCCGCGCAGGACGAGTGTGCGGAAAATCGCTGCGGGGTTGGGAATGGTCGGCGACACGAACGACCATCCATATGCATATTTGCTCACCACCAGCCGGTCGCCCTTGAGCAGCGCCGGCATCATCGATTCGGACGGGATGTAGAATGGCTTGGCGATGAAGCTGTGGAATGCGAGCACTGCGAGGATGACCAGCGCCAGTCCCTTGATCTCGCGCCACAATGCCGCGCCATGACCGTTGCTGGACGGTCCGGCGCCGGTGGCCGCGACGGCCGACGGCGGCGCGGCGGCGGGCACGGGCGTGGCTTCGACTTGGTCGGACAATCAGGGCTCCATCTTGGTGGCGGTGAGGATCACGAAGGCCTGGGCCCACGGGTGGTCGTCGGTCATCGTCAGATGCACGGTGATGGCGTGCCCCGCAGGCGCCAGCGCGTCAAGCCGCGCCTTGGCCCCGCCGGTCAGCTGCAAGGTCGGCGCGCCCGACGCTGCATTGACCACGCCGATGTCCTTCATGAACACCCCGCGCCTGAACCCGGTGCCGACCGCTTTGGCAAACGCTTCCTTCGCGGCGAAGCGCTTGGCGAGCGTACCAGCCATGGTGAACGGCCGCCGCGCTGCCTTGGCGCGCTCGACCTCGGTGAAGACGCGACCGAGGAAGCGGTCGCCGAAGCGGTCGACCGACGCCTGGATGCGCTCGATATTGCACAAGTCGGAGCCGATGCCGACGATCATGGGCCGGCCCTCACTCCAACCCTCTCCCGCGGGGGCGAGACGGAGGGTCCCGCCGCTCCTGCCGTGCGACGGCGAACGCGCGTGGCCTTCACCGCGCCGCGTCCATCATCGCCCGCATCCGCGCCACGCTCGCCTCGAGCCCGGTGAAAATCGCTTCGCCGATCAGGAAATGGCCGATGTTCAACTCGGCGAGCTGGGGAATGGCGGCGATCGGCGCGACATTGTCGAAGGTCAGCCCGTGCCCGGCGTGCGGCTCGATGCCATTTTTGGCGGCGAGCGCGGCGGCGTCGGAAATGCGCTTCAACTCCGTCACCTGGTCGTCGCCTCCGGCGTGGGCAAAGCGCCCGGTGTGGAATTCGACCACCGGCACGCCAAGCCGCAAGGCCGCATCGACTTGGACGGCGCTCGGTTCGATGAACAGGCTGACGCGGATGCCGGCATCGCCGAGCCGCTCGACGAACGGCCGCAGCTGGTCGAACTGCCCGGCGGCGTCGAGCCCGCCTTCGGTGGTGCGCTCCTCGCGTTTCTCGGGGACGATGCACGCCGCGTGCGGCCCGTGCGCCAGCGCGATCCCGAGCATTTCCTGGGTCGCCGCCATCTCGAGGTTGAGCGGCAAATCGATCTCGGCCATCAGCCGCTCGATGTCGTCGTCGGTGATGTGGCGCCGGTCCTCGCGCAGATGCGCGGTGATCCCGTCGGCCCCCGCCGTCGCTGCCGCCTGTGCCGCGCGCAGCGGATCGGGGTGGACCCCGCCGCGCGCATTGCGGATGGTCGCGACATGGTCGATGTTGACTCCCAGCCGCAGCCGCCAATCTTGGGCCTTGAGCACGGTCAAGCCCGCTCGACTCCGCTCGAATTGGCCGCGCGGCTTCCCGGCTTGGTGGCGGGAATTGCGGCCATTGCGGGGGGCAGGTCGTCGGCGGCGTAGGTCGGCACGTCGATGCGGATCAGCGGGGTGAACGGCACCCCGAGTTCGACCGTCCCGCCCGACCGGTCGACCAGGCTCGCCGCGGCGACGACCTCGCCGCCCGCGGCCTCGATCGCGACGATCGCTTCCTTCGACGACAGCCCGGTGGTGACCACGTCTTCGACCATCAGCACGCGCGTACCGGGATCGAGGCGGAACCCGCGGCGCAGCGCGAACGTGCCATCGGGGCGCTCGACGAACATCGCGTTGGTGCCCAGCGCGCGGCCCATTTCATGACCGATGATCACGCCGCCCATCGCCGGCGCCACCACCGTCTCGATCGACGCGCGGAGCTCGGCGCCGAGCCGGTCGGCGAGCGCCTCGGCCAGCCGTGCGGCCCGCGCCGGGTCCATCAACACCCGCGCGCATTGCAGGTAACGCGGGCTGCGCAACCCCGACGAGAGAATGAAATGGCCCTCGAGCAGCGCTTCCGCCGCCCGAAATTCCGCCAATATTTCGTCTTCGGTCATGCCTCGGCCTTGTCTCGTTCGGCGCTCGGGATAAACGTCGGCGGAGCGCCCCGCAACCGCCCTGAAAATCACGCGACGCGGCGCTTGAGGGTCTGGAATGTCCGCCCTATAAGGCCGCCACTTTCGCGGACCGCCAAGGGTGGCGGCGCGTGGCCAAGCCGATAAGGGTCGGAACGACGATGAAATTGATGGGATGGGCGATTGCCCTAGCGGCATTGGGACTGACACCGGCCCTGCTCCCGGCGCAGACGCCGAGCGCCGCCGCGCCGCAAGCCACGGCGACTCCGGTCGCGGCAACGCCGGAACCAGCTACCGCACTGGCCGACACGCCTGGCGCCACGACCCTCGCCGCGCCAGCCGCGACCCCGGTCGCCGCGCCGGCGGTCCGGTTCGCTGCTCCGACCCCCGGCATCGGCGTCCCCGACGGCCGCAAGGGCATCCAGGAACAGGTGACCGAGGTCGGCCGTTTCGCCGCCGCCTTCCACAATGGACCCTTGCTGATCATGTGCGTCGCGATCAGCCTGTTCGTGCTGATCCTGCTCGGGTGGACGATGGTCAAGTTCCGCCGCGGCGCCAACCCGACCCCGTCGCGGACCAGCCACAACACTGTCATCGAAGTGATCTGGACCGTCGTGCCGGTGCTGATCCTGGTGGCGATCGCGATTCCCTCGATCCGCTTGATCAGCCGGCAATATAGCCCGCCCCCCGCCGACGTCACGGTCAAGGTGATCGGCAACCAATGGTATTGGACCTACCAATATCCCGACAATGGCGGGTTCGAGATCGTCTCGAACATGCTCAAGGAAAAAGATGAGGTTGCCGCAGGCCAGCGCTTCCGCACCGATGCCGACGGTCCCAAGCTGCTCGCCGCGGACGAGCGGCTGGTGATTCCAGCCGGCAAGGTGGTCAAGTTCATCATCACCTCCGCCGATGTCATTCACGCCTTCGCGGTTCCGGCTTTCTGGACCAAGATGGACGCGACCCCGGGGCGCCTCAACGAGACGTGGGTCAAGGTCGACCGCCCGGGCGTCTATTTCGGCCAGTGCAGTGAATTGTGCGGCGCGCGTCACGGCTATATGCCGATCGCGGTCGAGGTCGTCCCCGAAGCGACCTTCAACGCCTGGGTCGCGTCGAAGGGCGGTACGCCGAAGGGCGCCGCGCCGAGCACCGAAGCCACCCCGTCGAACGCGCCCGCGCCCGGCGCAGCGCCCGTCGCGGCGACCGCGGGCTCGCCCGAGGC
>JALYRH010000050.1 GCA_030855425.1 Pseudomonadota bacterium | reverse complement strand
GGGCGAGATCGGGGTGCGCTTCGATGCCAACATCGATCCAGCGCTGCCGTGGAAATTCGAGCCCAAACAGGCAACGGTGCGAATCCAGCCCGGCGCCCGCACTACCGTCGCTTATCGCGCCACCAATCTCACTGCGCGGCAGACGATGGGAACCGCCACATTCAACGTGTCCCCCGCGCAGGCCGGACAGTATTTCAGCAAGATCGAATGCTTCTGCTTCACCGAGCAGACGTTGCGGCCCGGACAAACCGTCGACATGCCGGTGGTGTTCTTCGTCGATCCCACGCTGCGCACCGACCCGGCGACGCGCGACATTGACGAAATTACGTTGAGCTACACATTTTACCCGGTGGAAAATCCGGCGACCGGCGGCTAGAGCCGCAAGCGACACCAAGGAACGAGACCCATGGCTGGTACCAAAAACCACGATTATCACATCCTGCCCGCCAGCGCGTGGCCGATTATCGGCGCCTTCGCCAGCCTCGCGCTGACCGGCGGCGGCATCATGTGGATGCACGACAATCCCTACGGCAAATTCGTCTTTGCCCTGGGGCTGATCGGCGTGCTCGGTGTGATGTTCAGCTGGTGGGGCGATGTCATTCGCGAAGGCAAGGCCGGCGACCACACCCCGGTGGTCCAGCTTCATCTGCGCTACGGGATGATCCTGTTCATCGCCTCCGAAGTGATGTTCTTCGTCGCCTGGTTTTGGGCGTTCTTCGGCGCCGCCTTGTTTCCCGCGCCGATCGAGATTGTCGACGGAGCGGCGCAAGTCATCGCCAATGCGGCGCAGCCCGCCATCTGGCCGCTCAAGGGTATCGAGGTGATCGATCCGTTCGGCTACCCCTTGCTCAACACGCTGATCCTGCTCTGCTCGGGCACCACCGTGACCTGGGCGCATCACGCGTTGATCCACGGCGACCGCGAGGGGCTCAAGAAGGGCCTGCTCGCAACGATCGCGCTCGGGTTCGTGTTCACCGGAATCCAGGCCTATGAATATATCCACGCGCCGTTCGCCTTTAAAGGCAACGTCTATGGCGCGACTTTCTTCATGGCGACGGGTTTCCATGGCTTCCACGTGCTGGTGGGGACGATCTTCCTGATCATCTGCTACCTTCGCGCCAAGCGTGGCGATTTCACCCCAAGGGCGCACTTCGGGTTCGAAGCCGCGGCGTGGTATTGGCACTTCGTCGACGTGGTGTGGCTGTTCCTGTTCGTCTCCGTGTATGTCTGGGGCGGCTGGGGCGCGCCGATCCACGGTTGATGGTCGAAGCGCCGTTGGCCGGCTCCGCGCCGTCGCTGGCGGCGGCGGCCGTCAAGGGGCTGTGTCCGCGATGCGGCGCGGTGAGCTTGTTCGCGGGCGTGGCACGATTCGCACCGACTTGTGCCAATTGCGGCCTCGACTTCGCCTCGTACGATGTCGGCGATGGCCCGGCGGCCTTTCTCATCCTGATCGTGGGGACGATCATCGCGGTGGCCGCGATCCTCGTCGACCTGGCGTATAGTCCGGCGTGGTGGGTCCATCTCGTCTGGCTTCCGCTGATGGTCGCGCTGACACTCGCCGGATTGAGGATCGGCAAGGCGGCAATGATGTATCAAATCTACCATCATCGCGCGGGCGAGGGGCGGTTGAGCAAATGATCCGCCGGTGGCCGCTGATCCCGACGATCCTCGTCGCCGCCGCGATTGCGGCGATGGTCGGGCTCGGGATCTGGCAGCTTGAACGGCGGCAGGAAAAGCTCGCTTTGCTCGAGACTCTCGCCGCCGCGCGCAGCCAACCGCCGATCGACTGGCCGACCGCGCCCTTCGCCGGGCCGCTGCCCTTGTTCCGCGCGGCGAGCGGCCATTGCCTGTCAGTGACCGGGTTCCGCACCGCCGCGGGCCAGAATCGCGACGGCGATCCGGGTTTCCTCGTCATCGCCGATTGCCGCGTCGGCGCCGAGGGACCCGGAATGGCGGTGGAGCTTGGCTGGTCGAAGAATCCGAGCGCGGGGCGCGATTATAAGGGAGGGCTGGTCAGTGGGGTCATCGCCCCCGACCGCGTGTCGCGAATGCGTCTGGTCGCGTCCGAGCCCGGTCCCGGGCTCGTCGCTAGCGCGGTGCCGTCGTCCGCCTCCATCCCCAACAATCATCTGAGTTATGCCATTCAATGGTTCCTGTTCGCCGCCGCCGCGGCACTGGTCTACGTCCTCGCGCTCAAGCGGCGCGAGCGCGAGGAGGGCCGCCTGAATGGCTGAGCTGACCCGTTTGGCCAATGGCGTGACGGTCGCGATTGACCCGATGGAGGGCGCGCAATCGGCCTCGATCGGGCTCTACGCCGCGGTCGGCTCGCGCTCCGAGTCCGACGGCAAAGGCGGGCTCGCGCACCTTGTCGAGCATATGGTGTTCAAGGGTGCGCGCGGGCGCGACGCGCGCGGCATCGCCGAAGCGATCGAGGATGTCGGCGGATCATTAAACGCGTGGACCGCGCGCGACCAGACCGTGTTTCATGCGCGCACGCTGGCGCCCGATGTCGGCTTCGGGCTCGAACTGATCGCCGACCTCGTCCGCGCGCCGCGTCTCGACGAGCAAGAGCTCGAGCGCGAGAAGCTTGTCATCCTGTCGGAACTTGGCGAATGTCTCGATGCCCCAGATGATCTGATCCACGATTATTTGTTCGAGGCGGCCTATGGCGACCAGCCCGTGGCGCGCCCCGTGCTCGGCCGCGAACCGACTATCAACGCCATCACCCGCGCTGACTGCACCGCCTGGCTGGCCGAACAATATCGTCCTGAGCGGCTGGTGATTTCGGCCGCGGGGAAGGTCGACCCGGGGCATATACTCAACCTTGCCGAATCGCTGTTCGGCGACCTCGAACGCGCCGCGCCACCGCCCATCGCGCCCGCGACCTTTGCCGGCGGCATCCGCAGCGACCGGCGCGCCGCGGAGCAGACCCATCTCGCCTTTGCCTATGCCGGACTCGCTTCGTCGGATCCCGCCGCGCCAGCGCTGGCGCTGTTCGCGCAGGCGGTCGGTGGCGGGATGTCGTCGCGGCTGTTCCAGCAATTGCGCGAAGATCGCGGGCTGGCCTATTCGATCTACGCCTGGACCCAGGGCTTCGCGGAAACCGGGCTGTTCGGGGTCAATTTGTCGACCGACAAGGCGCGCGCCGCAGAAGCCATGGCGCTCGCCCGAGACTGCGTCGCGCAAGCTGCCGAGGACCTCACCGATGCCGAGCTGAAACGCGCCCGCGCTCAAGTCGAGGCCGGGCTCCTGATGACCCTCGAAACCCCGCAGGGCCGGGCCGATTCCATCGCGCGCTCGATCGAGATATTCGGCCGCATCATGAGCCTCGACGAGATGCTCGAAGAGATCCGCGCGGTCGATGGCGCTGCCGCACGCGCCGCCGGGCAGGCGATGCTGTCGGGCCCCCGCGCCAGCGCCGCGATCGGCGGCAAGATCGCGCTCGCGGCATGAGGCGCGGCTCGTGAGCCCGGCGCCACTGACAACCATCGTCGCCGAACCGTGGGTCGATTGGGGACTGATCGACAGCGGCCACGGCCAGAAATGGGAACGATACGGTCCGGTTACGACCGTTCGTCCCGAGCCGCAGGCGATGTGGACGCCGGCGCTTGCCGCGTGGGACCCCGACGCGACCTTCGTTCCTGGCTCGGACGAGGAGGGCGGCGGGCGCTGGATCCAGCACCGCCCGGTTCCGCCAAGCTGGCCACTCGCCCGCGGCAACGTCCATTTCCACGCCAGCCTGACCCCGTTCCGTCACCTCGGCTTCTTCCCCGACATGGCCCCGCAATGGGATTTTATGCGCGAACGAAGCGCCGACGCCGAGGTCCTCAACTTGTTCGGCTATACCGGGGTCGGCACGCTGTCGCTGTCCGACGCCGGGGCGCAGATGGTTCATGTCGACGCCTCGAAAAAATCGGTCGAGGGTGGGCGCGCCAACGCGATGTTGTCGGGGATGGGTGAGCGGCCGATCCGCTGGATCGTCGACGATGCCGCCAAATTCACCGCCCGAGAAGTCCGCCGCGAACGCCGCTACGACGGCATATTGCTCGACCCGCCCAAGTTCGGGCGCGGTCCGACCGGCGAATTGTGGCGGCTCGAAGACCATCTTGCGCCATTGCTCGCCGATTGCCGCCGCCTGCTCGATCGCGACAGCCGCTTCCTCGTGCTGACGGTCTATGCGGTGCGAATGTCGGCGCTCAGCATCGGCGAATTGCTGGCCCAATTGACGGCCGACCTTGGCGGCGCGGTTGAGTGCGGCGAGATGGCGGTGCGCGAGGAGTCGCGCGGACTGCTGCTCCCGACCGCGATCTTCGCCCGCTGGACGAGGGGCTAGGTCCGCGCGGCGCGGATCGCCGCGCCGATCACAAACGGCGCGCCGGCGACCGTCAGCAGCGCCACTGCCGCCTCGAGCTTGAGCGCTGATCCGCCGTCGGCCCCGGTCGCCGCGGCGCCGAAGATGAGCAATGGCACCGCGAGCGGCAGCAGCAGCAGCCCCGCCAGTGCCCCAGCGCGCGGCAATCCCGCGGTTAGCGCCGCCACCGTCACCGCGAGCGCGGCGAGCGCTGGAGTCCCGATCGCCAGCGCGACGAGGCAGCGCGCCAACGCGGCGCCATCAAGCCCGACCATCACGCTGCCCGGTACTGCGGCGATCAGCAGCAACGGGCCGAAGGTCAGCCAGTGGCCGAGAATCTTGGCGCCACCGATCATCTCCTCGGACAGCCCCGCGACCGCCATCTGGTCGAGCGTTCCATCGGCGCGGTCCGGCTCGATCAATCGCTCGATCGGCAGCAGCGCCGCGGTCAGCGCGGCAATCCACAGCGCGCCCCCGCCGATCCGGCCAAGCAATTGCGCATCGGGACCGACCGCGAACGGCACGATCGTCGCGACGAGCAGGAAGAACGCCACGGGCAACCAGGCCGCGCCGGCGAGCGCGCGGCGGACTTCGCGCGCGACCACGCTCACAGCGCGACCTCGCGCCATTTCCCGGCAAGCGCGACATGGCTCGCGGCAAGCACTGCGCCGCCTGCGTCGCGATGGCGGGCAATCGCCGCGTCTAGCCGCGCCACCCCATCACGATCGAGGCCGTTGAGCGGCTCGTCGAGCAGCCACAAGCGCGCATCGCTCGCCATCACCCGTGCCAGTCGCGCGCGCCGCGCCTGTCCGGTCGAGAGCAAGCGCACCGGCAGGTCGCGGAGCCGCTCGAGATCGAACGCCGCCAGCGCCTCGTCGAGTTTGGGACCGCTCCAAAATGCCAGCGCACGGCGCAGCGGCAACTCGCGATCGAGCGCGACCCCTTCATCGGCGAGCGCCACCGCGGCGCGCTCGATCCGTCCCGCGCTCGGCGAGAGCAGCCCGGCGATCATCCGGATCAGGCTCGACTTGCCGCTGCCGTTGGCCCCGGTGACATGTACCGCATCGCCCGCGCCAAGGCGGAGGTCGAGACCTTCGAACAATAGTCGCCCGCCGCGAACCAGCGCCGCGCCGTCGACCGTCAGCAGGGCGGTCATTCGCGTTCTTCGACCGCGTGCATATCCTCGTCGCTCAGCCCGAAATGATGCCCAGCTTCGTGAATCATCACATGCCGGACGAGATGTTCGAGCGCCTCGCCTTGTTCGATCCATTCGTCGAGGATAGCGCGGCGAAACAGGCGGATGCGGTCGGGCAGCGTCCCCGAATGCATCGAACTGCGCTCGGAGATCGGGATGCCCTCGTAAATTCCACTAAGGTCGAGCGGATGGTCGATCCCCATTTCGGCGAGCAGTTCCTCATCGGCGAGATCCTCGACCTGCAACACCACGCCCTCGAGGTGCGCCGCGAACGGCGCGGGCAGACCGGCCAGCGCGGCGCGCGCGATCGCCTCGATCTCGTCGAGTGTCGGGGGATGGTCGAAGCGGCGCGCCATACCCCGCGGCATAGAGGGGCTTGGGGGTTTGACACAAGCTCAGCCGCCACGCTTGCCCAGCTGCCCCACCTTGCCTATGGCCCGCTGTTCCAGGCGTTGGATTTGATGCGCATCCGGTTCGCCGGCGCTCCGGCGTCGAGCGGGCCGGTCGCAATGCGGAGCGGTGGCCGAGTGGTCGAAGGCGCTCGCCTGGAAAGTGAGTATGGGTCAAAAGCCCATCGAGGGTTCGAATCCCTCCCGCTCCGCCACATCCTAATGCCGCTCGCGACTGTGAAGCGATTGAATCACAGGGCAAGTCCTGCAGTCGTCATGCCGCCAAGAGGGACTGGCCCGGTTCGACGAACTGCCACCGCTTGCGCCGTCCGTGCTGCGCAAAACGCCTTAAGCGGCAGCCTGTTCGAGCTGTTCGGCGACTTCGACCCAACGCGCCTCGGCGGCTTCGAGGTCGGCGGCGACCTTCGCTCGGCGGCTGGCGAGTTCGCTCATCGGCAATTTGGCGAGCTCGGGGGCGGCGCTTGACGGGTCGAACATCGCTTTGTCGAGCGCCGAACATTGCGCGGCAAGTCGCGCGCTCACGGCCTCGGCTTCGGCGGCTTTCTTCTTGAGCGCGGTGGCTTCGTCGCGTGCCTTGGCCGCGGCCTTGCGATCGACCTTGGGTTGAGCCCCCGAAATCCTTGACGCCTTGGGCTGATTCCGCCCGAGCACGAAGTCGATGTAGTCGTCGATGCTGCCGTTGTAATCGACCGCCTTCCCGTCGTCGACGAGAATCAGGCGGTCGGCGGTAAGTTCGACCATGTGGCGATCGTGGCTGACGAGGATCACCGCGCCGTCATAGCCGTTGAGCGCCTGGACCAGCGCCTCGCGGCTGTCGACGTCGAGATGGTTGGTCGGCTCATCGAGGATCAGCAGATGCGGGGCATCACGCGTGATCAACGCCAGCGCGAGGCGCGCGCGCTCGCCACCCGACAATTTGTCGACCCGGGTCATCGCCTTGTCGCCCGAGAAACCGAACCGCCCAAGCTGCGCGCGGACCGCGCCGGGCGTCATCCCCTTCATCTCGCGGCTCATGTGCTGGAGAGCGGTGTCCTCGCCGTGCAATTCCTCGACTTGGTACTGGGTGAAGTAGCCAACCTTCATCTTGCCCGAGGCGTGCATTTCGCCGGCCATCGGGGCCAGTTGCGCCGCGAGCAACCGCGCAAGCGTGGTCTTGCCATTGCCGTTGCGTCCAAGCAGCGCGATCCGGTCATCGGGATCGATCCGCAGGTTGAGCTTGCTCAGGATCGGCGTGCCCTCGGTGTAACCCACCGCGGCAAGATCGAGCGTGATCAGCGGCGGGCGTAATTCGGAAGGGTTGGGAAAGTCGAAACTAAGGCTCGGATCGTCGGCAAGCGCGGCGATCGGCTGCATCTTGGCGAGCATCTTGGCGCGCGATTGCGCCTGCTTGGCGGTCGAAGCGCGCGCCGAGTTGCGGGCGATATAATCCTGCAGCCGGGCGCGCTGGGCGTCCTGCGAGGCGGCGGCGGCGGCGAGCTGCGCGACGCGTTCGGCGCGCTGGCGCTCGAAGCTGTCATAGCCGCCGCTGTACAGCGTCACCTTGCCGCCTTCGAGGTGGAGGATAACGTCGACGACATTGTTGAGCAGGTCGCGCTCATGGCTGATCACCACCAGTGTGCCGGGGTAATTCTTGAGGAAGTTCTCGAGCCACAGCGTCGCTTCGAGATCGAGATGGTTCGATGGCTCGTCGAGCAGCAACACATCGGGTTCGGAAAACAGCAGCGCCGCTAGCGCGACGCGCATCTTCCACCCGCCCGAGTAACTGTCGAGCGGCTCGCTTTGCATGTCCTCGTCGAAGCCCAGCCCGAGCAGGATCCGCGCCGCCTTGGCCGGGGCGCCCCAGGCGTCGATCGCCAACAGGCGTTCGTGAAGGTCGCCGAGGCGGTGGGGATCGACGCAATGGTCGGCCTCGTCCATCAGCAGCGCGCGCTCCTGGTCGGCGGCAAGCACGGTTTCAAACGGGGTTGCAGTGCCGTTCGGCGCCTCCTGCGCGATATAGCCAAGTCGGGTCTTCTTCGGCATCTCGATGTCGCCGCCGTCGGGGTCTAGCTGGCCAATCATGACCTTCATCAGCGTCGATTTGCCCGCGCCATTGCGCCCGATCAGCCCAACCCGGCTGCCCGGCGGGATCGCCGCGGTGGCGCGGTCGAGGATCATGCGTCCGCCGAGGCGCACCGTGATAGCGTTGATATTAAGCATGCCCGCGCCCCTAGCAGGCAATTGGGGCAAACCCAAGACAAGCCTCAGGCGGCCTTCACCCGATTGATTTCGATCGCTTCTTCCTCGTCGGCGAAGTCGGCGAAGTCGCCTGCGCACAGGCCGAGAAGGGTCCGTGCTAAAGGCGAAGAGAAGGCGATTTTGCCATTTGCGGGGTCGGCTTCGTCGTGGCCGGTGATGGTCATGGTTCGGCGTTTGTCGCGCAGGGTGAAGGTGACGGTGGAGCCGATGCCAACTCCTCCGGGCGCGGGAGCCGGAGCGGGGATGACGCTGGATTGGCGCTGGTGCCAGTAGCGGAGGTCGCGCTTGAGGGCTTTTAGCGTTTCCTCTGTGCCGCCCGCTTCGATCGCGGCTTCAAGCTCGGCAACGCGCACCTCGATTTGCGCGAGGCCGGCAGGCGTTACGTAATTGGGGCCGGGCGGGATCGGCAGTTCGAACTTGGGTTCGAGATGCTCCTCGTCGCTTTCGCGCCTGAAGGCGACGCTCATGGCGTGATGCTCCTTTGCCGGACCCGCTCAAGCGCGATCCCGGCTAGATTCTGGTTTCGCTTGATACGCCGAAAACGCAGCCGATCAAAGCGACCGGCGAGCTCGAAGAAGCGCGCCTCGACGGCGGCTGGGCCGCGGAAGCGCGCCTTGCCGCTGGCTTGGTCGATGACGCTCGCACTATCGCCGAGCAGGAGCAGGTCGCGTTCACCCCCCGCGGCGGCGAGTTCGAGTGCGTGGAGCAAGGCCAGCCATTCGGCATCGCCACTCGATCCATCGCCAAGGTCGGCGCCGAAATAAACCAGTCCGCGGATTACCACGGCAACGCGGATCGGGCCGGGATTGGGGCGGCATCCGCCATCGAAATAGATGTCGGTCAGGCGGCGGGCGACCAGGCAAGCACGAACTTGCCGTCGCTGCGCAGCCGCCGCGCGGCATGATCATCAATCAGCGCGCATTCCCCCGGCGCCACACCGCCGACCGCGACGTCGATCGGAAGCAATTGCACGTCGCGCATGCCCTGCGGCAGAACCGGCGGTTCATTGACGCACCAAGCAACCCCGAAATGCGGGCCCGCGACGAGCAGCAGGCTGGTATTGCCCACCTTGCCATCAAGCCGGTGCGAATGCGGCCGTGCCTTAACCACGTCGCGTGATTCCTCGAGATGGAGCTCACGCGGGCGGCCATAATCGAACAATCGGTAGGTCAGGTCGACCGCTTGCTGGATTTCGAGCACGGTCAGCCCGGGCCCGAGCGCGTGGATCGTGCCGGCGGGATTGTAGAGGAAGTCGCCGGCTACCGGCTTGCGCCAGTCGAGCAGGTCAACAATGGTTCCGTCCTGCGCGGCGGCGATGACTTCGTCACCGCTCGCTTCGCGCACCGTGCCGATACCCAGTTCGGCATCGTCGGTCACATCGAGGACGATCCAGCATTCGTCCTTGCCGCGCGGAAAACCGCGCGCCTGCGCCATCGCATCGTCAGGGTGAACCTGGATCGACAGACGCTCGGTGGTGAACAGATATTTGGCCATGACGTCGAGTTCGCGAGACGCGGGCGGCTCGAACCAGATCTCGCCGACCTGGCGGTCATCCTCGACATCGAACCGCGCGTCGATCCCACGCCGGCCCCACGGTTTGTCGACAATCTTGGTCGCGAGTTTAATCGGTTCGGGCATGGTCATTCCATCGCTGCCAGCAGGTCCTTGATCGGCAGGAAAGCAAAACCGACCGAGCTGTCCGAAATGCCGTAGGGCATAAACAGTTGGTCGCCCACTCTCAGGCCGCCACAGGTGTAAACGACGTTGGGCACATATCCGTTGCGATCGTCATTTGCGGCCTGGAGAACCGGCTGGCGCGTGCGGCCGAGGATCTTCGACGGATCATCGCGGTCGAGCAGCACCGCGCCGATCGAATATTGTCGCATCGCGCCGACGCCATGGGTCAGCAGCAACCAGCCCTCGTCAATTTCGATCGGCGCGCCGCAATTGCCGATCTGGATCAACTCCCAAGGATATTCGGGCTTCATCAACAAGTCGCCACCAGTCCAGCGATCAAGCGAGTCCGACGCCAGCAGGAACAGATTCTGCCCGTCCTGGCGCCCGACCATCATATAGCGACCGCCGATCTTGCGCGGGAACAACGCCATGCCCTTGTTGCGCGCTGCATCGCCTTCCATCGCGCTCAAGCGAAAGCGGTGAAAATCCGTGGTTCGCAACAGTTCGGAGCGAATGTCGCGCCCCGAATAAGCGGTATAGGTGCCGATATATTCCTTCATCCCGTCGTCGTGGGTGAAGTGCGTGAGGCGCAGGTCCTCGAGCCCGCCGGCCTGTGCCGGCGTGATCGGGAAAATTACCGTTCCCGACAAATTGCTATTCTCGTCGCGCATGACTTCGACCGGTCCGTCTTCGTACAGGCCGTCCATATCGGGAGCGTCGGCCGCGGTCGCGAACGGCGGTTCTGGAGCAAGCTCGAAGGCGCCATTGCTCGACACCAGCCCTTCGCGAAACGCAATTGAACTGATGTGGCCTTCTCCGACCGCACGCAGCGACATAACCACCCGGCAGGTATGCTTGTCGAGTCCGCTCTGGTCGGGGTGAAGCACGATGCTGGGGTTCATCAGAGCGGCTGCGGCATAGCTATATTCGTGACAGAAATAGGCGCCGATCAATTGCTTTCGCTCATCGCCAAGATGGCCAAGCCTAAGGTCGAGCAATTCGCAAATCTGCCCGAACCGCCGCAGGAACATTGCCCGAGCGTGCCAGTGACGCGATTCGAAGTCGCGCATCACCAGCCGCAGCTGGCGTCTGGTTTCCTGGTCGTCGAGCGCCAGCACGGCGTCGACGAGGCGCTCGCTCCGCGCTGGCGCGATGCCATCGCCCTGCCAGGCGAGATGGAAAGGGCGAAGCACGACTCGTGCGGGGTCCGCCTTCAGCCGAAGGGGATGAATTTGGGAAAGGATCATTCGGCTCAGGGGTTATGGAGTGGGGACGGGCGCTTTTGCGTTGCCCCTTTGATCCTGTCCAGTCCGTTCTGACCCGAAGACATCAGCCATCGTCGCTGCCGCCAAGTGGAGCGCGAGAATCGATTCGGCGCCTTGATTGCGGTTGATGCCGGTGGCCATCAGGCCGTCGAAGCAGCCGCCGGTGGCGACATCGGCGAGCGGTATGCCGCCATCATTATCCCCGAAGTACCACCCGAACGCATCGCGCGCCACGCGCTCCCACCCCTCATCGCCGATGATGGTAAAGGCGATTGCCGCCGCATCGACCGTCGCCGCCGCCTCGAGTGGTTGCTGATCGTAGGCCAGCGGCATTTTATAGGGTCGGCCAAAACCGTTCGACCCCACCGGGCGGAACGACCCGCGCGGCCCGGTCTGGACAGTGGTCAGCCACTCGAGAGTCACTAGTCCGACGTCGATCATCCGCCGATCGTCGAGCGCCTTACCCGCCTTGAGCAATCCTTCGCACAGCCGTGCATTGTCGTACGAAAGGTCGGGCTCGAACCATTCCCAACCTTCACGCCGCGACGCTTCGTAGCTGCTCATCAGGCAAGCGCCCGCCGCGCGCATCATCACCAGCGACAGATCATGCGACGGATTGCGCTCGAGCATCGCGTGCGCCCCGAGCGCGGCGAAGACGCGCGCTCGGGG
>JALYRH010000049.1:8376-11926 GCA_030855425.1 Pseudomonadota bacterium | reverse complement strand
GAACGCCTTCGCCAGCGAAGTGACTCGCGTTGCGCGCGAAGTCGGCACCGAGGGCAAGCTTGGCGGGCAGGCCCAGGTGCCTGGCGTCGCGGGAACGTGGAAGGACTTGACCGACAACGTCAATCTGATGGCCGACAACCTCACCGGGCAGGTCCGCAACATCGCCGAAGTGACGACGGCAGTGGCGTCGGGCGATCTGTCGAAGAAGATCACGGTCGACGTGAAGGGGGAAATCCTCGAGCTCAAGAACACGATCAACGTCATGGTCGATCAGCTCAACAGCTTCGCCTCCGAAGTGACGCGTGTGGCGCGCGAGGTCGGCACCGAGGGCCGCCTTGGCGGGCAGGCGCAGGTCGAAGGCGTCGGCGGGACGTGGAAGGATTTGACCGAGAACGTCAACGCGATGGCCGCGAACCTCACCGGCCAGGTGCGCAACATCGCCGATGTCACGACCGCGGTCGCATTGGGCGATCTGTCGAAGAAGATCACGGTCGACGTGAAGGGCGAAATCCTCGAGCTCAAGAACACCATCAACACGATGGTCGATCAGCTCAACGGCTTCGCCTCCGAGGTCACGCGCGTCGCGCGCGAAGTCGGCACCGAGGGCAAGCTTGGCGGGCAGGCGCAGGTGCGCGGCGTCGCCGGTACGTGGAAGGATCTGACCGACAACGTCAATCTGATGGCCGACAACCTCACGGGGCAGGTGCGCAACATCGCCGACGTGACGACCGCCGTCGCCAAGGGCGATCTGTCGAAGAAGATCACGGTCGACGTGAAAGGCGAGATCCTCGCGCTCAAGAACACGATCAACACGATGGTCGATCAGCTCAATGGCTTCGCGTCGGAAGTGACGCGCGTCGCGCGCGAGGTCGGCACCGAAGGCAAGCTCGGCGGACAGGCGCAGGTGCCGGGCGTCGGCGGCACGTGGAAGGATCTAACCGACAACGTCAATCTGATGGCGACCAACCTCACCAACCAGGTGCGCGGCATCGCCGACGTCGTGACCGCGGTTGCGCAGGGGAATCTCAAGCGCAAGCTGACGTTCGACGCCAAGGGCGAAATCGCCGCGCTCGCCGAAACGATCAACGGCATGATCGAGACGCTGTCGACGTTTGGCGACCAGGTGACCAACATGGCGCGCGAAGTCGGTGTCGAGGGTCGGCTTGGCGGACAGGCGCGTGTTCCGGGCGCGGCCGGGCTGTGGCGCGACCTGACCGACAACGTCAACCAGCTCGCCGCCAATCTGACCAACCAGGTGCGCTCGATCGCCGACGTCGCGACCGCGGTGACCAAGGGCGATCTGACGCGGTCGATCGCGGTCGAGGCGTCGGGCGAAATGGCCGCGCTCAAGGACAATATCAACGAGATGATTCGCAATCTGAAGGATCAGACGCTCAAGAATGCCGAGCAGGATTGGCTCAAGACCAACCTCGCCCGGTTCAGCCGAATGCTTCAGGGCGAGCGTGACCTCGCAACGATTTCACATCTCATCATGTCCGAGCTCGCGCCGCTGGTGAACGCGCAATATGGCGTGTTCTACGTCACCAACCGCGACGGCGACGAAACCCGGCTGGACCTGGTCGCCAGCTATGGCGCCGAAAGCCGCGACGAACTCAAGCAGCAGTTCGCCCTGCGCGAAGGGCTGATCGGGCAAGCCGCCGCCGACAAGCGGCCGATGCGCCTGACCAACGTGCCGGGCGACTTCATCCGCATCGGGTCCGGCCTTGGCAGCGCGGCGCCCGCCAACGTCAACATCCTGCCGGCCTTGTTCGAGGATGAGGTCAAGGCCGTGATCGAGCTCGCCAGTTTCGAAGAATTCAACGAGACCCACCACAGCTTCCTCAACCAATTGATGGAAACCGTCGGGATCGTGCTCAACACGATCGCCGCGACGATGCGCACCGAGGGCCTGCTCGAACAGTCGCAGCTGCTGACCCAGGAACTTCAGGCACGGCAGACCGAGCTGACGACCAAGCAGGAGGAGCTCCACGCGACGAACGAGGAATTGCAGGAAAAAGCGCAGTTGCTCGAGAATGAAAAGCGGCAGGTCGAAGCCAAGAACTTCGAGATCGAAATGGCGCGCCGCGCGGTCGAGGAGAAGGCCGAGCAGCTTGCGCTGACCTCGAAATACAAGTCAGAATTCCTCGCCAACATGAGCCACGAATTGCGCACGCCGCTCAATTCGCTGCTCATTCTGTCCAAGCTGCTGGCCGACAACCAGCAGGGCAACCTCAATGAAAAGCAGACCGAATTCGCGCGCACGATCCACGGCGCAGGGTTCGACCTGCTCAGCCTGATCAACGACATCCTCGATCTGTCGAAGATCGAGTCGGGCACGGTGTCGATCGAGCTTGGCGACATGGCGCTTACCTCGCTC
The DNA here is from genome assembly GCA_030855425.1 of Pseudomonadota bacterium. The sequence goes on along the minus strand of JALYRH010000049.1, from coordinate 9,549 downwards.
CGCCAGCATATGGAGCGCACCTTTGGCCAGCTGGCCTCGGAAAAAGGCCTCGCCTTCGACGTGATCTTCTCGGACGACTTGCCCGCCACCATTCTGACCGACGAAAAACGCCTCCAGCAAGTCGTGCTCAACCTGCTGTCCAATGCCTTCAAATTCACCGCGGCGGGCGGCGTCACGCTGACCGTCCAGCCAGCCTATTCAGGGTGGACCGCCCATCACCCGGTCCTGCTCGAGGGCCAGTTGGCGATGGAAATTTCGGTCAGTGATACCGGCATCGGCATTCCGCAGGACAAGCAGAAGCTGATTTTCGAAGCGTTCCAGCAGGCCGACGGCACCACCAGCCGCAAATATGGCGGGACCGGGCTCGGCCTGTCGATCAGCCGCGAAATCGCCCGTTTGCTCGGCGGCGAACTGCAGGTCCGTTCGACCCCCGGCGAGGGCTCGACCTTCACGCTCTACGTGCCGCTGCAATCGGCCGGGCGACGGATCTCACTGCCCGCCGCGGAGATCGCCGCACCCCTGTCGATCGCACCGGTACCGGTCGTTGTGCCCGACGACCGCGCCGAGCTGAAGGGAGAGCCGTTCGTGCTGATCGTCGAGGACGACGCGACCTTCGCCGGCATCCTGCTCGACCTGGCGCACGCAGCGGGGCTGAAGGCCGTCATTTCGTCGAGCGGGTCGGGAACGTTGGCGATGGTGCGCAAGATGCGGCCCAGCGCGATCACGCTCGATCTCGGCCTGTCGGACATTGACGGGTTCGTGCTGCTTGATCTGCTCAACCACGATCCCGAAACGGCCGCTATCCCGGTCCATGTCATTTCCGGCGCCGAACAGGCTGCGCACGCGCTGACGATCGGCGCCGCCGGCGTGACCGAGAAGCCGGCCGATCGCGACGTCCTCATCAAGTTGTTCGAAGGCATCGCCCAAAACGCGCGATCGTCGGCCAAGAAGGGCAAGGCGCAAAAGCCGCGTTCGACGGCGGCATCGAAGCCCAGGACAATTCCCGAATTGGCGGGACGACGCATCCTGATCGTCGACGACGACATCCGCAACATCTACTCGCTGACCAGCGTGCTAGAGGCGCACGACGTCCGCGTGTTGCATGCCGAAAGTGGCGCCGAAGGCATCCGGATACTCGAAACCGCACCGGCGATCGACGCCGCGTTGGTCGAC
>JALYRH010000049.1:0-8366 GCA_030855425.1 Pseudomonadota bacterium | reverse complement strand
ATGAAACCATGCGTCGCATCCGCGGCAACTCCGCGATCGGACATATTCCGTTGATCGCGGTGACTGCCAAGGCGATGAAGGGCGACCGCCAGAAATGTCTCGACGCGGGAGCGTCGGACTATATTTCGAAACCGGTCGACATCGACATTTTGCTCGCGTTGATCCGCGTTTGGCTTGGTCGCTCGCAGAGCCGGCCCGAACCGGCCAGGACCAAGCGGACCACGGCCAAGGTGGCCTGACGATCGTGCTTCACAGAAAGAATAGTGCCGTACTTAAAAGCACGCGCAAGGATCGGGACAAAGTCCGCATTCTGCTGGTCGATGATGACGAGCGGAACCTGCTCGCATTGTCCGAAGTGCTCGACGATCTGGCCGAAGTGGTCTGCGTGACGTCGGGCCGCGATGCACTGCGCGTGCTGCTCAAGAGCGATTTCGCGGTCATTCTGCTCGACGTGTTCATGCCGGGAATGGACGGCTACGAAGCCGCCGGGCTGATCCGCGCGCGCGAGCAGACCGCCAAGATCCCGATCATCTTCCTGTCGGCGGTCAACAAGGAAACCGAGCATCTGCGGCGCGGCTATGAGATGGGCGCAGTCGATTATGTGTTCAAGCCGGTCGACCCGATGATGCTCAAATCCAAGGTCAGCGTGTTCGTCGATCTTTATGCAATGCGGCTTCGATTGCAGGAGCAGAGTCGCGCCGAGCAACGGCTGCGCGATGACAATTACAAGGCCGAGATCGAACGCTTGCGCATCGTCCGCGAGCTCGAGCAGAGCCGCGCGCGCCAGGCCGCGATCCTCGATGCATTGCCGATTGCGCTGTTCGAAGGCGTGGTCGATGCCGATGGCCTGTTGCAGCGCCGCTTTGTTGGCGGTGACCTGATGCAGCTCGCCGGGCTCAACGCATTGTCGAGCGGCGGCGACGAGCAATATGACTGGGAGTCGAAAATCCATCCCGACGACCTGGAACGGGCATCGCGCATCGGGTCGAGCTTGGAGACGGTAACGCTCGAATATCGCCGAACGGGAGAAGATGGCGAGGTGCGCCACTTCTTCGAACAATGTGTGCGAGTTGGCGGCGATGACGCCACCGACCAGCGCTGGGCCGGCACCTTGCTCGACGTCACCGCGCAAAAACGGCTCGAGGAGCAACTGGTCCAGGCCGGCAAGATGGAAGCGATCGGCCAGCTGACTGGCGGCGTGGCGCATGATTTCAACAATCTGCTCGCCGCAGTGCTCGGCGGGATCCATGTGCTCGAGCGGCGCCTGACGATGGGCGAACGCGAGAAAATGATCGTCGACCAGATGCGCCACGCGGCTGAACATGGTGCCGAACTGGTGCGGCGCATGATGGCATTCGCGCGCAAGCAGGACCTGAGCCCGACCAGCGTCGATCCAGGCAGTCTGTGCCGTTCCGTCGCGGGGCTGGTCGAACATACGCTCGGCGGAAACGTCGAGATCGACTGGCAATGCCCCAATTCGGGGAGCAATTTGTTCGTCGACAAGTCGCAGCTCGAGCTGGCGCTGCTCAACCTCATCCTCAATGCGCGCGACGCCATGCCCGACGGCGGCAAGCTGACCGTCGCGATCGCTGATCTGGATTCCGAGGAACTGAGCGGACAGGAAGCGCTTCCAGCCGGCAATTATCTGAAAATATGCGTCACCGACGAAGGCAGCGGAATCCCCGACGCGGAGATCGAAAAGATCACCCAGCCGTTCTACACCACCAAGGAGGCCGGCAAGGGCACCGGGCTGGGACTGTCGATGGTGCTTGGCCTGGTCCAGCAATCGGGCGGGCGCCTGCACATCTCAAGCACGGTTGGCGAGGGAACCACGATCGAGATGATCCTCCCCTCGACCCCCCATCCGGAGCTGGTCGCGGCGAAATCCAAGCGCGTCCTGGGGCCAGTTTCGGCGCGCTCGATCCTGTTGGTCGACGATGACGATGCCGTCCGCACGGTAGTCGGCGAGCAGCTTCGCGAGCTCGGCTTCGACGTGGTGGCGACCGCCGACGGGGCAAGCGCGATCATTGCGGTCGAGGACGGGATCGAGTTCGACCTGTTGCTGAGCGACTTCGCCATGCCTGGCATGAACGGCATTCAGACCATCAACCGGATCAAGTCGATGCGGCCTGACATCCGCTCCGCCCTGATGACCGGCTATGCCGACGACCGCTTGAGCGCGATTGATCGCGGGGCGATCGCCGTGTTCCGCAAGCCCATCGACCTCGACGATCTGCTCGGCTTTCTGTCAGCCTGACAGGGCCGTCCGCACGGCTGCCCGGGCCGCGACGCGGCAGCGTGCAAGCTAGCGCGGGACCTCGTCGCCGGGATACGGCTGCACCGGGTCGATTTCGGCCGGGGGCTGGGTCGGGGCCGGCACGATCACGCGGCGCGGGGGCGGCGCGGGCGGCGTGGCTGGCGCGCCCGGCGGCGGGCTCGTCTTGGGGTCGGGTTGGGGCATGCTTGGCTCCTCGATTGGCGATCTCGGCACTCGCTGTTGCTCGCTGTCGCGGCGTGCTGTGGTCTGGGGGACCATTGGCGGGTCGGCATTGACGACAAAGTTTTCGGTCTGGCTCGTGGCCGGGGCGACCACAGCCGCATCGCATGAGCAAAGCAGCAGGAGTGCGGCGCTGCCACAAGCGAGGCGGGCTGGATTCGTCATGATGCTGATCCTAGACCTCCGCAACGCCCAAGCCAACAACCCTGCCCGTCCATCCGCAGCGCTCGACCTCGCCAGGCCAAGGCATGGTCGAAGGTGACGACGGCCGCTGTCGCGTGACATTTCTTCCTCACTGTCCCGGGAAAAGTCAGCCAGCTAACTTGTGCTTAATAATCGATTGACGCAGCGAAAGTCGCTTCATAAGGTCATGGCGAGTCGAGAAGCCACTGATTCCATTGGTGTTTTCTAAAGGGTCAGTATGGCAGCGTACCGCGTGTTTCCACCAAAATTCGTCTGGGCATCGCTGATTGCGGGCTTCACGATGATGACGCTGCCGGGAATAGCTTCTTCAAATACCCCAACCTTGATGTGGACCGGCGCCAAGCGCGTCAACATCCTGTGCAACGTCGCCGGCGGGCCGGGGATCGATCAGGCCGCAATGTCCGGGCAATTGTGCCGCGAAGTCGCGCGGATCGCGGCCAAGGGCGCGCCGATGCCAGTCCGTACGATATTGATCGGCGACCCTGCGGTGCTGGCGAGCGACGCGGTGACGCTGCTGGTCCATGCCTCCGTGACTCGCTCCAGGCAGGATCGGCTACTCGCGTTCAGCGTGCGCCCATACCGGACATCGTCCGAGCAAGCCGCGGTGTTGTTCGGCGCCGCGCCGCGCGCCGCGCCACTTTCTCCTTCAGGCACGAGTCCGGCGCTGGAGGCGGCGCTTACCGCCGCGCTGTCTGAAACGCTGCCATGGCTGGCGAAGGCTTCCGGTTCCCAACCGCTGATCGACCGCAACTGAATTTCTTACCCATAAATATGCGACCAACAGGAGGATTGTTCATGATTTCCGAGATTCTGCAGAGCACCGACATCACGCACAACGCCGATATCGGCACATGCCAATGCGCTGGCTGCCTCGATGTTCAGTCCGAGCAGTCGGATTCGGTGAATGCCTCGCTCGATCCCCTGGCCGGTGACACGTTCAACAATAAATCGATCTGGACCCCCGAGCGGATAGCAGAGCATTTGAACCGCACCGGCGGTGGCTTCGCCGACGGCTTTGGCAATGATAGTTTGAATGGTCGGCAGAACAATATCGGCGACGACAACAGCGTTATCACGTTCGGCTTTTTCAATACGCGAACCGAGGTGATCAACAACGGCTACACCTACACCGCCAACAACGCGTCGGGCGTTCCCACTTTGTATGGCCTTTCCGAAGTCTTCAACTTCGCGGCGTTTACGTCCGCGCAGCGTGACGCGACCCGCGAGGCGATGCAGAATTGGGATGACGTGGTCGCCGTCTCGTTCCGCGAGGCAAGCGCCGACGACGCCGACATGAACTTCGGCAATCTGGCGAGCGCTCCGACGACCCAGGCCTATGCCCGCATTCCTACTGCCGGGCTTGATGCCACGCTCGGCGGCCAAGTGCGCGAGATCGGTGGCGATAGCTGGATCTCCGCCAGCCAGGCGAGCAACTTCCAGCTTGATGAGGGCGGCTACGGCCTCCAGACGCTGGCGCATGAGATCGGCCACGCGATCGGCATCAGCCACCCTGGCGGCTACAATGCCGCGCCGGGTCTCTCGATCACTTATGCCGTGAACGCCGAATATGCGCAGGACACCCGCGCTTACTCGATCATGTCCTACTTCCAGGGCAGCTCGATCGCAGGCACCCGCCACTTCGACTTCCACATCTCGACCACGGTCTATGCCGGCGCGCCATTGATCCACGACATTCTCGCCGCCCAGCGCATCTATGGCGCGGACATGACCACTCGCACCGGCGACACGGTCTATGGTTTCAACTCCAACGCCGGGCGTGACCAGTTCGATTTCACCAAGACACCGGCGCCGATCTCGGCGATCTGGGACGCTGGCGGGATCGACACGATCTGACGCTTCGGGCTATGCTACCACCCAGCTGATCAACCTCACCGCGGGTTCGCTCAGCAGCATCGGCGGGGTCACCTATGACACCGCGCCGAGCTTTGCGCAGGTCAATGCCAATCGTGCCGCTGCCGGCTTCGGGCCGCTTGCGCTGGCAACGTATACCGCCAACATGGCCGCGCTGCTGGCCAACCCGACCGTTGGCCGCCTCACCGACAATGTCGGCATTGCCTATGGCGTAACGATCGAGAATGCGATCGGCGGATCGGGGAACGACACGATCATCGGCAACGCCGTCGACAACGTGCTCACCGGCAACGCCGGGGCGGACAACCTCAATGGCAAGGCCGGCAATGACACGCTCGACGGCGGTGCCGGGGACGACACCATGCTCGGCGGGCTCGGCGACGATGTGTTCATTGTCGGCGAAGTTGGCGACGTGGTGATTGAACTGGCCGATGAGGGTCACGACACGGTGCGTTCGTCAATCGACTATGTCCTCGGCGCCAATGTCGAAGACCTGATCCTGACCGGCACCGCGCGCAACGGCACCGGCAATGAGCTGGACAATGTCATCACCGGCAACGCGCTGTCCAATCGTCTCGAGGGCGGACTGGGCAATGATAGGTTGTTCGGCGGCGCGGGCAGCGACCACTTGTTCGGCGGTGCCGGCAATGATCGCCTGATTGGCGGCGATGGTGTTGATTTCCTCACCGGCGGTGCGGGAAACGACGTGTTCGTCGCCGAGCTCAACACGACGCTGACGGCGTTCAAAAAGGGCAGTATCTCCCTCGACGTGATCACCGACTTCTCGGCCGGCGACAAGATCGATCTTAGCGGGCTCGGCGATTTCAACTTCAAGGGAACCAGCGCGAGCAAGGGCGCCGGCGACTTGACCATCAAGGTCTATGACAGCGTCAACGGCGCCGAGAACGCACTCGGTTTCGACATCGACGGAATCGACGGGCCGAGCAGCTATACGGGCAAGGTCACGATCGTGTTCGGTGATATAGACGGCGGCGGAATCGACTTCGCGATCGCGTTGCTCGACACCAATGGCGTGACGGCATCCGATTTCCATGATGCCGGCGACGCGGTCGCTTTGTTCGGCTCCAATGGCTTTAGCGCTGACTTCGCGGGATTGCAGCACCACCCCGACCTGCTGTTCTAAACGACGTCGCGGCGCAAGCTTCTGATCGACGAGGGGCACCGGCCGAGCTATCGGCGGTGCCCCTCATTTTTGGCGGTTGCCCTGTGCAACCGTTTGCGAATTGGGCATGACGTGTCGACGCGAGCGAAAGCCGCGACGAGCAAAGGTAAGGATCAGTGTCGATAGCCGCAACATTCCGGTCGAGCCTGACGATGCAGGCGGCCTATGCCGCAGGGCGGCGCCATTTCGCCTATGCGGCCTTGTTCAGCGCCTTGCTCAACATCCTCTTCATCGCGCCGATGCTCTACATGCTCCAGGTCTACGATCGGGTGGTTCCGACGCAAGGACGGACGACGCTGCTGTTCCTGACGCTGATCCTGGTCGTGTCGCTGGCGACGCTTGCCGCGCTGGAGGCGATCCGCTCCCGCTTGCTGGTTCGCGCCAGTGTTCATCTCGACCAGGCGATGGCTGGCCCGATCATGCGGGCCACCCTCCTCCAGGCGGATAGCGGGCAACGCATTGCGCGGCAGGCGGTGCGCGAATTCGACACCCTGCGCCAGGCGCTGACCGGTCCGGCGATGCACGGCTTGCTCGATGCGCCGTGGATCCCGGTGTACGTGCTGATCGCGTTCCTGATCCACCCGTGGATCGGCGTGCTCACGCTGGGCGGGGCGTTGATCATCGTCGCGCTGGCGTGGCGCACAGAAGTTGCCAATCGCGTCCGGCTCCAGGAAGCCAATGCCGCCGCCGGGCGCAGCTATGCCACTTACGATGCTTCGGTATCGGCGTCCGACGTGGTTCGCGCGCTCGGGCTGCGCGATGCGATGGTCACCGGCCACCTCGCCGATCGTCAGGCGATGACCGGATTGCAGACCGATGCCGGCCTGACAACGGCGCGGCTCAGTTCTTATTCGAAGTTCACCAGGCTATTGCTCCAGTCGCTCGCGCTTGGCATCGGCGCGCTGCTGGCGATTAATGCCTCGATTTCCGCAGGCGGGATCTTCGCCTCGATGTTCATCGTCGGACGCGCCCTCGCGCCGATCGACCAACTGGTTGGCGGCTGGCGGACGATCATCCAGGCGCGTGGCGCGATCCAGGTGCTCGACGAGCTGTTCGCAACGACCCCGCCGGACATCGCGCGCACATTACTCCCGGCACCGACCGGGCGGCTTGAGGTCGAGGGGCTGACCGTGGTGGGCCAGGGCCAGCGCCCGATTCTCCACAATATTCGCTTCAAGGTGGCGTCTGGCGAGGTGGTCGCGATCGTCGGCCCGAGCGGCGCGGGCAAGTCGACCCTGGTCCGCGCGATCGCCGGTGCACTCCGCCCGACCGCGGGCCATATCCGCTTCGATGGCGCCGAGCAGCGTGACTGGGATCCCGAGCAGCTGGCCGATCATGTCGGCTTCATGCCGCAGGAAACGATGCTGTTCGCCGGCTCGATCAAGGACAATATCTCGCGCTTCAAGGCGCGCAGTGGCGAGGCGGCGGCGGGGGTCGATGCCGACGCCATCGCCGCCGCGCGCCTGGCCGGCGCGCATGAGATGATCCTCAAATTGCCCGGTGGCTACGATCATCCGCTCCAGCTTGGCGGGCGCGGTCTGTCCGCCGGGCAAGCCCAGCGGATCGCCCTTGCACGGGCGTTGTTCCGCGGGCCGCGCTACCTGATCCTCGACGAACCGAACGCCAGCCTCGACGCCGAGGGCGATGCGCAACTGACCACCACGATCGAGCAGGCCAAAGCGGTCGGGACGACGATTTTGATCGTCGCGCACCGGATGAGCGTCCTGCCAGTAGTCGACACCTTGCTCGTCATCCGTGACGGCATGATTGCCTCTCACGGGCCGCGCGACGAAATCTTGCGCAAGATCGCACCGCAACAGCCGCGCGTGGCAGGCTTTACACGATGAGCAACATCGCGCTTCCCGGACGGAGTTCGATCGCCGTCGTGCCCGACGATCGGACCGCCGCGGACCCGACCAATGACATCCGCATCGGGTTGATCATTGCCGTCCTGTTCTTCGTCGGCCTGATCGGCTGGGCGGCAGTGGCGCGGCTCGATGCGGCTGCGCTGGCGCCGGGTCGACTGGTCGTTTCAGGGCAACGCCAGACCGTCCAGCACCGCGACGGCGGGGTGGTTGCCGATATTCAAGTCGTCGAGGGCGCCAAGGTGCGGCGCGGGGACATCCTGATTCGACTGGCCGGCGCCGAAGTGCGGGCCCAGGAACGCGCGCTGGCCGGTCAGACGATCACCCTGCTGGCGCAGCGGGCGCGGCTTCAGGCCGAGCAAGCCGGTCGGACAACCATCGTGGCGCCGCCCGAATTTTCCTCGCTGACTGGCGAAGACCGGCTCGACGCGACCCGCGCGCTCCGGGTCCAGCAAGGCCAGTTGCGCACTCGCGCCGCGGTCCTCTCTGCGCAACGCGGCGTGATCGGCCAGCGCACATCGCAGGCGTCGAGCCAGGGCCAGGGGTATAGCCGGCAAGTGGTCGCGGTCGACGAGCAGTTGCGGCTGATCGAGGAGGAATTGACCAGTCTTCGCGGAGTTGCCGAAAAAGGCTTTGTGTCGAAGACCCGGGTGCGCGCACTCGAACGACAGAAGGCCGAGCTTGAAGGCCAGCGGGGCCAGTTTTCTGCCACCGTCGCGCAAACCGGCAGCCAACAGGGCGAGAC
>JALYRH010000048.1 GCA_030855425.1 Pseudomonadota bacterium | reverse complement strand
CCGCCGCCGCCGCCGCCGCCGCCGCCGCCGCCGCCGCGCGTGTCGCAGGCGGCGCGCTCCCAGGGCAACCTTACGTCGCTATTCTCTACGGACGACTATCCGCAGTCGGCGCTCCGCAACGAGGAACAGGGGACGACGGCGGTCAGGCTGTCGATCGGCACCAATGGCCGCGTGTCGGGTTGCGACGTGACGCGGTCATCAGGTTCGCGGTCACTCGACGACACGACGTGCCGAATCCTCCGCAGTCGCGCCCGTTACACTCCGGCGAAGGACCAGAGCGGCAATCCGATCAGCGACACACAGGTCGCCAGCATCAAGTGGGTTGTGCCTGCCGAGTGATTGGTATCCGGACCGATATTTGAACGACGAACTTTTTAAGGAAAGACAAAGCTATGGCAGCTCCCGCAACAACCGACGCTGGCGATTTTGGCCTGCTGAACGCCCTCAACGAGGGAGGCCTGATCAGTTGGGCCACGTTCGTGATCCTCGTGATCATGTCGATCGGCACGTTCTACATCATGTTCACCAAATTCCTCCAGCAACAGAAGATCATCAACCAGGGCAACAAGGTCCGCGCCAGTTTCTGGAATTCGCCCAATTTGCGCGATGCGTCGAGCAAGCTCGAGACCAAGAGCGCCTATCGCGCGATCGTCGAAGACGCGCTCGTGGCGCAGGACCAGCACAGCAAGCTGACCGACCCGGTCGACCAGCATGAGTGGGTTGCTGGCAGCCTCAGCCGCTCGCAGGGCGCGATCGGCGCCCGCCTCGGCGAGGGCCTCGCGTTTCTCGCCACGGTCGGTTCGACCGCGCCGTTCATCGGCTTGTTCGGCACCGTCGTCGGCATCTACCGCGCGCTGATCAAGATCGGTGCGTCGGGCGATGCGTCGATCACGGTTGTCGCCGGCCCGGTTGGCGAGGCGCTGATCATGACCGCGCTCGGACTGGTCGTCGCGGTTCCCGCGGTGCTCGCCTACAACTGGCTGATCCGTCGCAACAAGACGATCATGGAAGATCTCGGCGCGTTCACCAACGACGTCCACGGTTACCTCGCTTCGGCGGGCGCGGTGAAGCCGTCGATGGGTGCTCCGGCGACGGGGCAGGCACGGACCGCGACCACGACCGCGCCGCGCGGCACCGAGCCGGTTCGTCCGGGCCAGACCCAGACCGGCGCCCAGGCGACCCCGACCAGCACGACGCCCCGTTAATCGCGGAACAGCCCGGGCCGGCACGCGCCGGCCCGGGCGCTGAAGTGAAGAAAAGGAACAGCGCCTCATGTCGATGAGCGTAGGACAAGCCGAAGAGGGCGAAAACGTCCCGATGTCGGACATCAACACCACGCCGCTGGTCGACGTGATGCTGGTGCTGCTGATCATCTTCCTCATCACCGTCCCGGTGGTCATTCAGTCCGTGCCGGTACAATTGCCGAGTGTTCGCAACGAAGTCACCCAGACCAAGCCCGAGAATATCTCTTTGTCGGTGCGCGGCGCTCCGGGGGGCGGTTGCGACGTCTATTGGCAGATGACCAAGGTCACCAATGACGAGTTGCTCGAACGCGCGGTCAAGAAACTCGAAGACCAGATCACGGCGGTCGGCGGCGTGGAGAACATCACCGAGGAAAATATGCCCGAGGCGCATATCCGCGGCGACGTCGACACCCCCTACAAGTGCATCGGCGGCGCGGTGTTCACGATGCAGCGCGCCGGCTTCGCCCGGGTCGGCTTCATCTCGCAGCCCAACCCGCTCGTGAATCAGTAAGGATTTTCACCGATGGCGATGCAAACCACCACCGACAACTCCGAAGGTGAGCCGATGATGGAGATCAACACGACGCCGTTGATCGACGTCATGTTGGTGCTGATCATCATGCTGATCATCACGATCCCGCCGCAGACCCACGCGGTGAAGCTCGACCTGCCGCAGAACAACCCCAATGATGTCCCGCCGCCGATCGACCCGATCAAGAACAAGATCGTCGTCACCCAGGCGGGGCAGATCCTGTGGAACGGCGGCGCGGTCGACCAGGCACAGCTCAAGCTGTACCTCGACGCGACCCAGCAGATCGACCCGGTTCCCGAACTCCACCTCCAGCCCGAGCCCGAAGCACGCTACGAGTTGGTCGACGAAGTCCTCGCGGTGACCAAGCGGGCGAACGTTTCCAAGATGGGATTCGTCGGCAACGAAGCCTATATGGGCGCCTTCTAAAGCCTTCTTCTTGGCGCTGACACAATCAGGGCGGTCCTTGCGGGGGCCGCCCTTTTTGGTGAGGTCGAGCGAAGTCCGCGAACCCCCTTCCGCGATCCGGTCGCCGCCTGCCAATGCGGGGCGATCGAAGCGTGTTGCGCAGGGGAGCGGTGGTGCGTCTCGCGGTGCCATTGCTTGGCATGCAAGGCGCGCACCGGGAGCAATTTCACTACCTGCGCGACGTGCGGGACGACGCTTTATCACCGGATTGAGCAGCGGCCGGGGTCGCACTCGATCGCGGTCGGATGTTTCGGGACGTGCGATTTCCCACCGCCGACGGTCGAAGTATATTTCGAATGCGCGATCGCGGGGCTCAACCGGCAAATCGAGCCGCGCCCGACCAGCAATAACTTGCTGTTGAGATTCGCGCGTTAGGCGGGATGCGATGGACATCATCGCGTCGCACCAGTTGGGATTGATCGAACAATTGTCGGGCGAGGCGGTGGCGCTCGCCGGGCGCGGGCGCGACGGGGCGCAGCGCGCTCTGGTCTATCACCACGTCGCTCACATGATGGGGTTGGCGCATGGCTATGCGCTGCTCGCGGCGCGTGGTGCGCTGGCAATCGACCCCGCTGTCGCCGCGATGGAGCGAGCGGAGCGGCGCGCGTGGTGGCGAATGAAGCGCGGCGAGCGCGCGGCGTTGGCCCTGCGGGTGGCGGATTTTGGCCTGACGCTGCGCGCAATCGACGCCGAGCGTTGCGCGGGGCTGCTGATGGCCTATCGGCTGGTCGCGACCCCCGGGCTGAGCGGGGAGGCGGACAGGCGGCTCGACCCCGAGTTGCTCGTGGCCTTGCGCGCCGCCCAATCCACGCGCGGGCAGGTCGATCCAGTGGTCAGACACACGCTGTTTGCGGCGCACCAGCGCTGGGCGGATCGATTGTTCGGGGCACGGATCGAGACGGCGGTTGCCGCGCTCGACTGGCCGCTCGCGGGACGGGCAATGCGGCAAGCGATCGAAGCGCTGCACATTTCGACGACCAGCTTCGCGCGCGCCGAGCGCCACGGGATGGCCCGCGTCGAAGCGAAGTTGCGCCGGTCGAAGCGCTTGCCGGCGGCGTTCGCGGCCAACCCGGCGCAGGCCTTTTTCCAGCTCCAGCGTCATCTTGCCGCCCAACGCCGTCGCGGCGCCGATCGGGACGATCTGACGCCCGACGAGGCGGTCAGCCTTGCGGCGTGACGATGCGAACCGTCCGAGCCAACTCGGCCGCTAGGCTGGCCTGAAGGTCAGCGACAGGCCGTTGACACAATGGCGCTTGCCGGTCGGCTTGGGGCCGTCATCGAAGATATGCCCAAGATGGCCGCCACAGCGGCGGCAATGCTCCTCGGTCCGCGCCATCCCGAACGCTCCGTCGCGGCGCGTGCGAATAGCGTTGGGAAGCGCGGCGTAGAAGCTCGGCCAGCCGGTGCCGCTGTCATATTTGGTGGTCGACGAGAATAAGGGAAGCGCGCAGCCGGCGCAGGCGAAAGTGCCGCGGCGCTTTTCCTTGTTGAGCGGGCTGGTGAAGGGCGCTTCGGTGCCGGCCTCGCGCAGGATACGGAAGCGGTCGGCGCCGAGCCTACGGCGCCATTCGGCCGGGGTGCGGGTGACCGCGAACCCTTCGGTGGGGGCGGCGGTGGCCGGGCGGCTGAACGCGGCGAAGGTCCCGCCGATCGCAGCGGCCGCGCCCGCGCCAAGCACGCCACGACGATTAAAATTGAAGTTCAACATGGACAAAACTCCTCTGACCCAAGGAGTTACGCCCGCCGGGCTGAATGGATGCCGAATGGCGGCTCCTAAGCGGCGAGCCCGTCGAACTGGAGGCGAGCAAGGCGAGCGTAAAGGCCGTTCTGTGCGGCGAGGCCCGAATGCGTGCCTTCCTCGACGATCCGGCCGTGGTCCATCACCACGATGCGATCGGCGGCGCGGACGGTGGCGAGGCGGTGGGCAATGACGATCGTGGTGCGGTCCGCCATCAGCCGCTCGAGCGCGTCCTGCACCGCGGCTTCGCTTTCGGCATCGAGCGCGCTGGTCGCTTCGTCGAGCAACAGCAAAGGCGCGTCGCGGCGGAGCAAAGCGCGGGCGATGGCGATCCGCTGTCGCTGCCCGCCCGACAGCCGCGCGCCGCCTTCGCCCATGAACGTGTCGAGCCCCTGCGGCAGCGCGCGCAAAAAGGTTTCGGCATTGGCGTCGCGCGCCGCGGCCCAGATCTCGTCCTCGCTCGCGTCCCAATTGCCGTAGCGGAGATTGTCGCGTGCCGACGAGGCGAACAGCACGACTTCCTGCGGGACCATGGCGATGCGCTGGCGGACATCGGCGGGGTCGGCATCGCGCAGGTCGACCCCGTCGAGCGTGACGCGGCCGAGCTGCGGGTCGTAGAAGCGCTGGGCGAGCTGGAACAAGGTTGTCTTGCCCGCGCCCGACGGGCCAACCACCGCGAGCCGCTCGCGCGGGCGAAGCTCGAGCGAGAAGTCGTCGAGCGCGCTGACTTCGGGGCGGGTCGGGTAGCGAAACCCGACATTGTCGAACTTGAGGCGGCCCGCGGCGGGGAAAGGAAGCGGGGTGGGGTTGGCGGGGGCGGCGATCTCGGCCTTGGCGGTGAGCAACTGGTTGAGACGCTCGGACGCGCCCGCCGCGCGCAATATGTCGCCATAGACTTCAGACAGCGCCCCGAACGCGCCGGCGAGCAGCCCGCCGTAAAGCACGAAGGCGGCGATCGTCCCGCCGCTGATCCGTCCCGCGGCAACGTCGATCGCGCCCTGCCAGATGACCAGGGTGATCGCCGAGAAGATCAGGGCGATGACGATCGCGGTCATCAGCGCGCGAAGCAGGATGCGGCGCTTTGCAGTATCGAACACGGTCTCGGTAGCGACGGCGAAGCGTTCGGTCTCGCGGCCCTGCTGGTTGAAGGCCTGGACGATCTTCATCGCGCCGAGGACTTCGCTGGTCACGGTGCCAACGTCGGCGATGCGGTCCTGGCTCTTGATCGAAACCGCGCGCAACTTGCGCCCGAGCAGGGTGATCGGGACGACCACGACCGGGATGCCGAGCAGTATCATTCCGGCCAGCTTGGGGGCGAGAAAGAACAAGATGACGACGCAGGCCAAGCCCAGGACGAGGTTGCGCAGCGCGACCGAGACGGTGGTCCCGACAACCTGTTCGATGATCGTCGTGTCGACCGTCAGCCGGCTGGTGATTTCGGCGGGGCGGTTTTCTTCGAAAAAAGCGGGGGCGAGGCGCAACAGGTTGCGATGCACCGCGAGGCGGAGGTCGGCCACGACCCGCTCGCCGAGCCAGGCGACGAAGTAGAAGCGCGTTGCAGTGGCGAGCGCCATGACGATCACCAACATCAGCAGATATTCGAACCAGAGCGATATGTCGCCGGTTTGGCTGGACGGGGCCGCGAAACCGCGATCGATGATCAGCTTGAATGCGTACGGAACGCCCGACGTCGCGGCGGCGGCAACGAGCAGCGCCGCACCGGCGCCGGCAAGCTGCGCCGGATAGCGGCGGGCGTAGCCCCACACCATTGCCAGGCTGGCGAGCGACTTGGGCTTTGGGGGGAGCGGAGCGGGGGTCGGGGAGGTCGCCATCACCGCCGCTCTAGCAGTGTGCCTCATTCGCCTCAATTGCCGCAATGCGATGGCGCGGTGCAGCAATCTCCTTGCCGGGGGAGCGTTCGCATCCCACAAGTGTTTCCAACCTGACACAAATAGCGGAGATGCCATGCTGTACGACGCCTATGAGGTGCAACGTTCGTTGATGGCCGGGGCAAGCCGGCTCGCTGGCCTTGGCGCCGGATGGCTCAACAATCCGTCCAATCCCTTCAGTTACTCGTCGATGGGACCGGTGGTCGCCGCCGGGCTTGGCGTGTTCGCCCACGCCAATGCGCAACGCGGCAAGCCTGAATTCGGGTTCGAGAGCGCCATCGTCGGCAAGAAGATGGTCGCGATCGACGAGGATATCGTCGTCCGCAAGCCGTTCGGTCAGCTCAAGCGGTTCCGCAAGGCGGGCGTGACCGGTCAGCCTCCGCTGATGGTCGTGGCGCCGATGTCGGGCCATTATGCGACGCTGCTGCGCGGCACTGTCGAGCGGTTGTTGCCCGGGCAGGACGTGTTCATCACCGACTGGCGCGATGCCAAATTGGTACCGGTCGAGGCGGGACGCTTCGACCTTGACGATTATGTCGATTATCTGATCGAATTTTGCGCGGCGATCCTCGAGACGACCGGCGAGCGGCCGCACCTTCTCGCGGTGTGCCAGCCGTCGGTCCCG
This sequence comes from Pseudomonadota bacterium, assembly GCA_030855425.1. Next base: position 5,748 of record JALYRH010000048.1, on the reverse strand, counting down.
GCCTATGCCGCGGTCGCGATCATGAATGCCGACAAGAACCCGGCGCGGCCCAAGAGCCTGACGATGATGGGCGGCCCGGTCGACACGCGCGCCGCGCCGACCGCGGTCAACACGCTCGCCACCCAGCGCCCGCACGCCTGGTTCCAGCAGAATGCCATCGCGACGGTGCCGATGGTCCATCCCGGCGCGGGGCGGAAGGTTTATCCGGGCTTCCTCCAGCTGGCGGGGTTCATGACGATGAACCTTGGCGACCATCTGACGAGCCATTGGGAGATGTTCAAGCATCTCGTCGTCGGCGACGAGGAGAGCGCCGATGCGAGCCGCGATTTCTACGAGGAATATCGGTCGGTGTGCGACATGACCGCCGAATTCTATTTGCAGACGATCGATGTCGTATTCCAGCGCCACCTGCTGCCCAAGGGCGAGTATATGCACCGCGGCAAATTGGTCGATCCGGCCGCGATCAAGGACACGGCGCTGCTCGCGATCGAAGGTGAGCGCGACGATATTTCGGGGATCGGCCAGACCAGGTCGGCGCTCGACCTCGCGACCAGGCTAGCGGAGGGAAAGAAGCGCTATTTGCTGGCCAAGGACGTTGGCCATTACGGCATCTTCAACGGCCGCAAATGGCGCGAGACGATCGCCCCGGTGGTCGAAAAGTTCATCGCCGCCAATGATTAAGAGGCGCGCTTTCTCGGCGGGTTGAGCCGCTCGACCACCGAGCGGACCAGCCGTCGCGCGGCGACCACGAGCCACAGCGAGAGGACGACCAGACAGGCGGCAATGAGCGCGGCGGCGATCGGATTGGCGATGGCGAGCGCGAGCAGCCCGGCGGTGGCGACATCCTCGCCGGTCGAGACGATGATGTTGCTATACGGTTCGGGGCTGGCGTTGACCAGGGTCCGAGCGCCCGCCTTTCCGGCGTGGGCGACGAACGCCGCGCCGCCGCCGAGCAGGAAGCTCGCCACTTGCCACGCGGTATCACCGCTATCGACGATCGCCAGGCTGAGCAGCGCGCCACCGAGCGGACGAATGACGCTGTGAATCGCGTCCCACGCGCTGTCGACCCAGGCAATCTTGTCCGCGAAGAATTCGGCGAAGGTGCCGATTGCGGCGGCGGCGAGGAGCCAGTTGTTGGCGAGGATGTCGAGCGCGGCAAGCTGTTCGGGAAGCGCGATCCAGCCAAATTTCATCGCGAGGCCCGTGACCAGCGTGACAAGGTACAGCCGCCACCCCGCGAGCAGGCTGGTCGACGCGGCGAGCGCAATGAGTTCGACGGGGGTCATGGACGGCTCCTGTGGAGTTCGGCGGGGGCAAGCCGCGCGCCCCTGATCGCGTCGATGAGCCGCGGATCGCGGGCCTTGTGAATCGCGATCTCCACGGCGACCGGCGCGTCCCCTTCATTAAATCGCGTGGCGTCGAAAAGGATGATGTAGTCGCCGGCGCGCGCCCGCCGCCGCTCGCCGCCGACGACGGCCGCGCAGCTCTGCATGCGGCGGTCCTGCACGGCGATTGGCGCGGCGGGCAATTCGCCCTTGATCGCGGCCAGAGGTTGGGCCGCGATCCACCGGTCGCCGTCTTTACCGGCGGGGTGGCCGGTCACTCGCGCGATCAGGACGCGTTCCGCGCGATTGAACAGGCCCTGCTGCCACCGCCTTCGCTCTTCGTCATATTGAGCGGCAAGCAATGACGACGAGCGCAAGCGATACGCTTCGTCAGGCTCGTCCGGCAAAGCGAGCATCGGCGCGAACGGCACGCAGGCGGCGGCCGGCACCACCTGTGCGAACGCCGCGATGAGTGCCGGTACCGACCAATGGCGAGCGAATGTGCAGTGCAACGGGGCCCCCTGTTCGCGCGCCAGCCTAGACCGGCGCGGCGAAAAGGGAAGCCGCCGCGCGCTACAGGACTTCGAACAAGCCCGCCGCGCCCATGCCGCCACCGACGCACATCGTCACAACGACATATTTCACGCCACGGCGCTTGCCTTCGATCAGGGCGTGCCCGGTGAGGCGTGCGCCGCTCATGCCGTAGGGGTGGCCGATCGAGATCGCGCCGCCGTCGACGTTGAGCAATTCGTCGGGGATGCCGAGCCGGTCGCGGCAGTAGAGCACTTGGACCGCGAACGCCTCGTTCAACTCCCACAGCCCGATGTCGCTCGTCTTGAGCCCGAACCGCTCGAGCAGTTTGGGGACGGCAAAGACCGGGCCAATCCCCATTTCATCGGGTGCGGTGCCCGCCACCGCCATGCCGACGTAGCGACCCAGCGGTTCCAGTCCGCGCCTAGCGGCGAGGTCGGCTTCCATGATGACACATGCCGACGCGCCGTCGCTGAGCTGGCTGGCGTTTCCGGCGGTAACGACATTGCCCTCGCCGCGCACCGGCTGGAGCGAGGACAGGCCGTCGAGCGTGGTCGAGGGGCGGTTGCCTTCGTCCTTGTCGAGCGTGACATCGTGCATCGAGATCGCGCCGCTTTCCTTGTCCTTGACCCCCATCGTGGCGCTGACCGGGACGATTTCGGCGGACAGGCGGCCCTCGGCCTGCGCGGCGGCGGTGCGTTGCTGTGACTGGAGGGCATATTCGTCGCACGCGTCGCGGCTGATGCCGTAGCGCTGGGCAACAATCTCGGCGGTATCGATCATCGGCATGTAGACCGTCGGGTGCATCGCCAGCAATTCCATGTCGGGGCCAAGCCGCATCTCGGGCGTCTGGACCATCGAGATGCTTTCGACCCCGCCCGCGACGCACACGTCCATGCGGTCGACGATGACCTGCTTGGCGGCGGTGGCGATCGCCATCAGCCCGCTGGCGCACTGACGGTCGAGGCTCATCCCCGCAACGGTGACGGGGAGCCCGGCGCGGAGCGCGGCGGTGCGGCCGATCGTCGCCTGGACCCCCTGCTGAAGCGCGGCACCGAGGATCACATCCTCGATTTCAGCGGGGTCGATCCCGGCGCGTTCGACCGCAGCCTTGATCGCGTGGGCGGCGAGCGTCGGCGACGGGGTGGCGTTGAACGCGCCCTTGTAAGCGCGCCCGATCGGGGTGCGCGCGGTGGAAACGATGAGGGCGTCGCGAACGGACATGATATTCTCCTAGGTGAAGATGAGGCCGAGCCACAAAGCAGTGAGCGCGGGTTTGTCGTGATTCTCGATTTCGACGGTGACGCTATGACGGACGAGCAATTGGTTCGGGGCCTTGTCCTCGACCGCGTCGAGCGTGAAATGGCCGCGCACCCGGCTTCCGGCGCGCACCGGGACGATGAAGCGGACCCGGTCGAGGCCGTAATTGACGGCCATCCTGGTGGTGTCGGGAATTTGCATCACGTCGGCCGCCATGCGCGACAGCAGCGACAGCGAGAGGAAGCCGTGCGCGATCGTCCCGCCAAACGGGGTCTGCGCGGCAGCCGCGGGATCGACGTGGATGAACTGGCGATCTTCCGTGATGTCGGCGAAGGAATCGATCCGCTGCTGGTCGACCAAAATCCAATCCGAAACGCCGATTTTGCTGCCGATGCGGGCGCGGATGTCGTCGAGGGTAGCGATAGGCATTGCGCCGGTCTAGGCCGCCTCGGAAGCGGCTGACAAGCCCTTGGCCGGTGACGCTACGGCAAGCCTAGGACTCGGTCGGGGCGAGCTTCGATGGCGGCGCCCACGGCATCACCAGCGTGCCGTCGGGCGCGGCGGTGAAGGTGGTTTGGGTCGGATAAGCAAAGCCAATGCCCTGTTCGGCAAGCACGCGAATTACGCCGGCGATAATCGCCGACTTATGCGCGGCAAGCTTGTCGGGGTCGCTGCTGCGGTCGTCATAGACGAGCTCGGCCTCAATCGCGCTTGCGCCGAAACTGGTGGCGACGGCGCGCACCAGGCGGCAGCTGTTGATCGCGCCGACGACCGGGCCGAGCAGGTCGGGCAGATCGGCGATCGCATCGGGCGAAATTTGATAGGTCAGCGAGAAAGGCAGCGTCACGCGGCGCATTTTGGCCTCCGCGATGTTGTGCAATTCCTGTTCGAGCAATTTGGTGTTGGCCATGATCACCTGCTCGCCGGTGATCGCGCGCATCCGCGTCGTCTTGAGCCCGATCCGCTCGACCGTGCCGGTGGTGGTGCCATAACGAATTGTGTCGCCGCGCCGGAACGGGCGGTCGAACATGATCGCCAGGGCCGCGAACAGATCGGAGAAAATGCCTTGCGCGGCGAGTCCGATGGCGATCCCGCCGATCCCGAGCCCAGCGACCAGCCCAGTGACATTGACCCCGAGATTGTCGAGGATGACAATCAGCGCGATGGCGAACAAGGCAACGCTGACCAGCACGCGGATCAGCGCCATCGCATTGCCGAGCGTCGAGCTGCCGTCGTCGTCGCCGACGCGGCTGGCGATCACGCCGAGAATGATTTCGCGTCCCCAGATCGCGCCCTGAATAGCGGCGGCGATAACGAACATGATGTCGGCGAGGCGCCCGATACTGGGCGAAACATCGGCATAATTGAGGACGATGTCGAGCGCCGCCGCGACCATGAACAGGACCGTGGTGCGCGACAGCACGCGCCCGATTACCCCGCGCCACCCGCGGCATTCGGCGTCGGCGGCAAGCAAGCGATGACCGACTTCGCGCAGGATCAGCATCAGCCCGACCAGTCCTGCCGCGACCAGCGCGCCGAGCGCGAGATCGTTTGCATTGTCGGTCACCCAGTCGAGGGTTTCGGCGAAGAAGTTGCGCTGCATCGCCGCGTCATGGCGGGGGGCGGGGGAGGGTGCAAGGGGGCCGATGATCGCCGAAGGCACCGGTAGAGGTTTAAGCGAGGGCCGCTTTCCTGCGCGACTTGCGAGGCTTTCTCCTGAGGTAAGCGAGGAACGCCGTTTCGGCGCTCGACAGGCGCAGGCGCGCGCGCGGGCGCGTCATTCCGTCAAGTGGATCGCGCGAATTGCCGGCCAGTGCCTCGATCAGGCACGGATGAACATAGCTTTTGCGGCTCATCGTCGGGGTGTTGCCGAGCGCGTCGGCGACGGGTTCGAGCACGGTCTTGAGGGTCTGCCGTTCATGGTCAGCCGATGCCAGCAATTGCTCGAAGAAGATCACGCTCGCGCCCCAGGTGCGGAAATGCTTGGCGGTGAAGTCGCCCCCCGACGCCTCGCGGATATAAGCGTTGACATCGGCGGACGTGATCGGGTGCGGATCGCCGTCGCCGTTGATATATTGAAATAGCATCTGTCCGGACAAGTCCTGGCACTTCCCGACGATCCGTTTGAGGTTCGAATCGCTGATCGTCGCCTCATGGACGATTCCGTGTTTGCCGGCGTAGCGCATCCTCATCTTGCCGTTCTTGCGCCTGACATGGCGCGAGCGCAGTGTCGACAGGCCGAAGCTCTGGTTGGCGCGCGCATATTGCTCGTTGCCGATGCGCATATGTTCGGTGTCAAGCAGGCGGACGACCGCGGCGAGGACGGTTTCACGGTTGAGCGTGCGGCGCTTGAGGTCGGCCTCGACGCGCTTGCGAATTTTGGGCAGCGCTGTGCCGAACTCGGCGCAGCCGTCATATTTCGACGCGTCCTGTTTGGCGCGAAAGTCGGCGTGGTAGCGATATTGCTTGCGCCCCCGCGCGTCCTTTCCGGTGGCCTGGATATGGCCGTTGGCGTCCTTGCAGAACCACGCCTCGACATAGGCGGGGGGAAGCGCAAGCGCGTTCAGCCGGTCGATCTCGTCGCGATCAGCGATGCGGCGGTCGCCGTCGGAATAGGCCCACGCACGGCCCT
>JALYRH010000047.1 GCA_030855425.1 Pseudomonadota bacterium | reverse complement strand
GCCGATAGAGCGCGCCCGGATGCTCGCCGCCCAACCGATCGACCAACGCGTTGCGGGTCAGCCAGCCGGCGCGATTGGGAATTGGCGCGACGGCAATCGCCGCGAAGGCCGAGGCCACCGGCCCACTCGCACCCCCGGCGTAGAGCGGCCGCAGGCCGCAACTGGCAACCAGCGGCAACAGCAGCATGGCGAGGACAATACGGCGGATCATGCGACGATATTGACCAGCCGGTCGGGAACCACAATCACCTTGCGCGGCGCAACGCCGTCGAGTTGCGCGCCGACCTTCGCCGAAGCCAGCGCGAGCGCCTCAAGGGCATCTTTGGACAGCCCGCGCGGCGCGGTGATGGTATCGCGCAGCTTGCCGTTGACCTGCACAGCGATGGTAACTTGATCATCGACCAGTAGCGCGGGATCATGACTTGGCCAGGCGGCATCGGCGATCATCCCTATCTCACCACGCGCGGCCCACGCTTGCTCGGCGAGATGCGGCGCGGCGGGGGCGGCGAGCAGCAGCAAGCCGCGGATCGCCTCGTCGCGGGTCGCCGATGGCGCCGCTTTCTCAATCGCATTGGTCAATTCGTAGAGCGCGGCGATCGCCTTGTTGAACTGGAGTCCGTCAATTGCGTCGCCAACCGCGGCGATGGCGCGATGTAGCTTGCGCAGCAAGGAGGTGTCGTCGCCGGTCGCGCCTGCCGGCGCGGTGGCGAGCCGCCACACCCGCTGAACAAAGCGCGCCGCGCCCTCGATCCCGCCGATCGACCATTCGAGGTCGCGCTCGGGCGGGCTGTCGGACAGCATGAACCAGCGTACCGCATCGGCCCCGTAACGATTCAGGATCGGCTCCGGGTCGACTGTATTTTTCTTCGACTTGGACATTTTCTCGACCCGCCCGGCGGTGACCGGCACGCCATGATCGACATGGATCCAATCGTCGCCCTCGCGCCGCACTTGGTCCGGGCTCAGCCAGCTGCCATCGCCCGCGCGATAGGTCTCGTGGGTCACCATCCCTTGGGTAAACAGCCCGCGGAACGGCTCCTTGATCGACAACCGACCGATCCGCTCGAGCGCGCGGGTCCAGAAGCGCGCGTAGAGCAGGTGCAGGATGGCATGCTCGACCCCGCCGATATACTGCCCGACGGGAAGCCACGCCTCGGCCTCGGCACGGTCGAAGGGTGCATGTTCGGGCTGGCTGGCGAAGCGGATGAAATACCAAGACGAGTTGACGAACGTATCAAGCGTGTCGGTCTCCCGCCGCGCCGCCGCGCCGCACGTCGGGCAATGGACCTTGCTCCATGTCGGGTGGTGATCGAGCGGATTGCCGGGAACGTCGAAGCTGACGTCTTCCGGAAGCACGATCGGCAATTGGTCGCGCGATACCGCGACCGGGCCGCACGCGTCGCAATGAATGATCGGGATCGGCGTGCCCCAATAGCGTTGCCGCGACACGCCCCAGTCGCGCAGGCGGTATTGGGTCTTGCCGTGGCCCCAACCGGCGACTTCGGCGCGGCGGATGACCTCGGCGCTCGCATCGATGGTCGTCAGTCCGTCGAGGAAATCGGAATTGACGGCAACGCCGTGGCCGGTCTCGGCTTCGACCACGGGAGCGTCCGCTCCGCTCTTGTCGCTGGCGACGACGCGCCGCATCGGCAGCTTATATTTGGTGGCGAACTCGAAATCGCGCACGTCGTGCGCCGGGACCCCGAACAGCGCCCCGGTGCCATAGTCCATCAGCACGAAGTTCGCGATCCACACCGGCAGGCGCCGCGCGCTGTCGAGCGGATGGACCACCTCGAGGCCGGTATCGGCTCCCAATTTCTCGGCGGTCTCGATTTCGGCGGCGGTGGTCCCGCCCCGTCGGCAGCGGTCGATGAACGCCTGGATCTCGGGATCGTCGGCGGCGAGGGCCTCGGCGACCGGGTGGCCCGGCGAAATCGCGACGAAGCTCGCGCCGAAAATGGTGTCGGGTCGCGTCGTGAACACGTCGATGTCGCACCGCGTCCCGCCCGGCGGATTGCCGGCGAGGCGGAAGCAGAATTGCAGCCCCTTGCTCTTGCCGATCCAGTTTTCCTGCATCAGCCGAACCTTGTCGGGCCATTGATCGAGATCGCCGAGCCCCTCGAGCAATTCTTCGGCGAAATCGGTGATGCGCAAGAACCATTGGCTCAGCTTGCGCCGTTCGACCGCCGCGCCAGATCGCCAGCCCTTGCCGTCGATGACCTGCTCATTGGCCAGCACGGTCATGTCGACCGGATCCCAATTGACTTCGCTTGCCTTGCGATAGACCAGGCCGGCATCCATCAGGTCGAGGAATAATGCCTGTTCATGGCCGTAATAATCGGGCTCGCAAGTGGCGAGTTCGCGACTCCAGTCGATCGCGAAGCCGATCCGCTTCAATTGCTCGCGCATCGCCTCGATATTGGCGCGGGTCCACGCGCCGGGGTGGACGCGCTGTTCGATCGCAGCATTTTCGGCCGGCATTCCGAATGCGTCCCAGCCCATCGGATGGAGCACTTCAAAGCCTTGCATGCGGCGAAACCGCGCGAGCACGTCGCCCATCGTGTAATTGCGGACATGCCCCATGTGAATGCGCCCCGACGGATAGGGAAACATCTCAAGCACATACGCCTTGGGCTTGGGGCTGGCGCTATCGGCGACAAAGCTGCGGGCGTCCGCCCAGCGTGCCTGCCACGCGGGATCGGCAACCGCCGGGTCGAAGCGGTCGGTCATGGGCAGCGGGCCTTACCCGCTGACGCTGGCGCGGCGCAGGTCGCGGGCGCGGGTGAGGATGATATCCTCAAGCTTCTGGACGGTGGCGGCGGTAACCGGCGCCTCGACCCATCCCCCGCCCTGGTTGACCTGGCGACTGGCGGCGACGCGCAACGCATCGGCGCGCAAATCCTGATCGAGGATCGACACGGTCAGTTTGACCCGCTCGCCGGGGTTGGCCGGGCGGCTATACCAGTCGGTAACGATCACTCCGCCGTTCGAATCGGCGCTGACCAGCGGCGCGAACGACAGCGTGTCGATCGCCGCGCGCCACAAATAGCTGTTGACGCCGATGGTGGTCATCGTCGCCGGCGCGAGCCGGGTCGGGGCAGCGTTGCGGCCACCGCACGCGGTGAGCGCGAGGCTTGAAAGTGCGACGATGGCGAGGCTGTGAGTAAGGCGGGTCATGCACTGTTCCTGGCAAAGCGGTGATCTGACGTGCGTTATAGATGCTCGGTCGGGCGCGGCAAGCTGGCAGCTGCGATTGATCGGCGGCGATTGATTGTGCCCATCATGTCACAGACCGGGACAATAGACTCATTAGTCATGGAACTGACAGCCTTGCGAAGCTATATCTCAGTCTCGCAGGAGTGAAGTGATCGTGAACGGTGGACGCGGGATCAAGGCAAAATTCGGGGTGGCCCTAGCGGCCATCGCGATTGTCGCCATGCCCGCGATCGGGGTCGCCGCGCAGGGCAAATCACGCCCGCCCGCGGTGTCGTTCTCGTTCAGTCGGACCACCGCTTTCACGCCCGCCTCGGCCGACCCGCGACTCGCCGCGGCCTTTGCCGGACGCAGCGCCACGATCGAGGATTTCAAGTTCACGCCGGCTGCGGCCAAGGGCCGTCCATCGCAGATTCGCGTCGCGGTGCGTGCGCGGGGTGTGGCGCCGGCGCCGGGTCGCACGGTCGAAGTCGCCGCGGCACCGATCGCCAGCTCGCTCACCCCCGCAAGTTTCAGTCTCGGGGCTGCGGTTGGTTGGAAGCGGTTCGCGCTCGCGGGCGACATCGCCAAGGTAGCAAGCGCCGACTCGGCGATCGGCGATCGCAAGAGCGCGGTTGTCGGCGTCAGCTATAATCTCAAGAAATTCACCGGACGCGTTGCGCTCGGGGCCGAACGCGGCGACGGGCGGATCGCCGCTTTGTCGCAACCCGACAATGTCTCGGTCGACGTCGGCGCGGCATATAATATCAATCGCCGGGTCGCGGTCACGGCCGCAGTTCGCTATCGCGTCGACCAGGATCGTCTCGCCACGCTGTCCGACCAGCGCCGCGACAGCCAGGCAGTCTACGTCGGCACCGCCTTCAAATTCTAGCCACTGTCGGGCCGATTTGGTTGCCCTGCCGGAGACTTTTGAGAACTTAGGAACGTAAGAAGGCGTCGATCGCGGCCCAGCCGTGAAATCCGGCCCTGATCGCTGTTTCTCCCCGCTCCCGATTCATCCCGCCCAGCGCGATCGCCGAAACCCCGGCCAATTCCGCCAGGTCGAGCGCCGCCTCCAGCCCAAGCGTCGCGCCTCCGGGATGCGAAGCGCTCGCGAACAACGGCGACACTATCACCAGGTCGGCATCGTGCGCGGCGAGTGCCTCCGCCCGCGAATGAATTGACCGACTGATCAGCAAGTCGCCGGCTTCATTCGCCGGATTATGGACCATCGCGGCGCCCAACCGACGCGCCAGTACGACATCGCCTGCTACAGACAGCATCAGGCCACGCGCCTCGCATGCCGCCTCGACCCGCTCGCCCAGCGCGTGGTCGCCCCAATGATGGCGAAGCATTACTCCGCCACCCCGCGGCACGCGTTCGATTGCTTGCCACAGCGCGTCGCCGATCCGCTGGTCGGTCATCAGCCATATCGTCGGCAGGGTCTGGCGGCTTGGCATCGCGCTTCCTATAGCCCGCAGCATGAGCGATGCCGCAACCCGCCTTGCAACGGTTCATGCCGAAATTGCCCGCGCCGCGACGCTCGCGCGGCGCGATCCGGCGGAGGTCACGCTGGTCGCGGTGTCGAAACGCCGCTCGGTGGCCGAGATCGAGGCGCTGATCGCCGCCGGGCAGCGCGACTTCGGCGAAAGCCGGGTCCAGGAGGCGCACGACAAATGGGCGGCACTGCGCAAGCTCCACCCCGACGTCCGCCTCCACATGATCGGCCGGCTGCAATCGAACAAGGCCGCAGACGCCGCCGGCCTGTTCGACGTCATTCACTCGCTCGACCGCTCTTCGCTGCTCGATGCGCTAGTTGCCGCGCCGGCCCACCGCCCCACTTATGTTCAGGTCAACGTGGGCGAGGAAGAGCAAAAAGGCGGGATAGCGCTGGCGGACCTGCCTGCTTTCATTGCCTCGGTTGACGCGTCGCCTGTGCCGTTGGCCGGGTTGATGGCGATACCGCCGATCGGGCTCGAGCCCGGGCCGTTCTTCGCGTTGTTGAGCGAGTTGGCGCGGCGGCATGGCGCCGGCGGTCTGTCGATGGGCATGTCGAGCGATTATGCGACCGCGGTGACACTCGGCGCGACGGTCGTCCGCGTCGGCACCGCGCTATTCGAAGACTGATCGTGACACTCCGCGCCTGAGCGCGCCGTTGGAGGATCAGGTCGACGCCGTTGCCCACCCCAGGCTGGGAATGGCGATCGATCGCTTGCCCGACAGGTCGGTGCGACTGACAATCAGTTCACGGCGTTCGATATATTGGATCAGCCGCCGCGCGCGGCCGAGGCTGGCGGTGCCGTAGCTTGCCGCGATCGCCTCGTCCGACGGGCAGGGCGCGCCATCGCGCGCGGCGCGCGCGACGAGCAGGAACGGGCCGAGCATGTCGTCGGGCAGCGAGCCAGCGGCGTCGAGCGCTTCGCGCCACGCTTCGTCATCCACCTCGTAAAGCCCGGCCCGCGCCATCGACAGCCGGCGCGTGAACTCCGACAGGTCGAGTGGCGGACGGCCCAGCCCCGCCATTCGGCAACGCACGGTGAAATCCTGGTACAGCAACGACGCCGACCGCCCGCCGCTGGCGTCATCCTCGACGATCGCGCGCAACACATCGGCGATGCTCGATGCGACCTGCTCATCGCTCTTGACGCTCAGCGGGTCGGCACGCGACGGGATCGACGCCGCCATCCGCTCGAGCATCGCCTCGGACGGCAATTGCGCCGGGGCCGGCGGCGCAGGCGGCGGCGCCGGGCGGTCGGGCCCGGGGGCGAACAGCAATTGCTGCAAATTGTCGGCCGGGGCGGCCAGCGGGGTCAGCTTGGGACTCATCGAGCGCGCGTGGGACTCGACCGTGCCGATCGCCACCGCCACCGGGCGCCGCGCGATCGCCGGGCCGAGCGCCAGGAAGGTCCCGCGCGGCAAGTCGCGGATCGCTTCCGCTTGGCGCCGCTCCATCCCGAGCAAGTCGGCGGCGCGCGCCATATCGATGTCGAGGAAGGTCCGCCCCATCAGGAAGTTGCTCGCCTCGGCGGCGACATTCTTGGCGAGCTTGGCGAGCCGTTGGGTGGCGATTACCCCTGCGAGGCCGCGCTTGCGCCCGCGGCACATCAAATTGGTCATCGCGCCGAGCGACGCGCGGCGCACCTCCTCGGCCACCTCGCCGCCGCCGGCGGGGGCGAACAATTGCGCTTCGTCGACCACCACCAGCGCCGAATACCAATGCTCGCGCGGCGCCTCGAACAGACCAGACAGGAACGCGGCGGCGCACTTCATCTGGCCTTCGGCTTCCAGTCCTTCGAGGCTCAGCACGACCGAGGCGCGATGCTCGCGGATCCGCCCGGCCAGCTGGACGATGTCGCGCTCCGCAAAGTTCGCCGCCTCGACCGCGATATGGCCGTAGCGTTCGGCCAACGTGACGAAATCGCCCTCGGGATCGATCACGATCTGCTGGACTTCGGCCGCGCTGCGCTCGAGCAGGCGGCGCAGAAGATGCGATTTGCCCGACCCGCTATTGCCCTGCACCAGCAGGCGCGTCGCCAGCAGCTCCTCGAGATCGATCATGACGGGGTCGCCGCTCGGACCGATCCCCATATCCACGCTTACGGTCATTGCGTCCCTCATGGCGAAGCGCCGCGCCATCGCCAAGCTTGCGCGTCGCAGCGGCGGCGGGAATAGGGGGCGCTGTGACCGACCCGCATCAGATTCTCCACGACCGTTTCGGTTTCTCGCACTTCCGCGGGGTGCAGGAACAGGTCATCGACCGCGCGATGGCGGGTCAGCATGTGCTTGCGGTGATGCCGACCGGGGCGGGCAAGTCGTTGACCTACCAGCTACCGGCGCTGGCGCGCCCGGGCACCGGGATCATCATCTCCCCGCTGATCGCGCTGATGCACGACCAGGTCCGTTCGGCCGAGGGATTCGGGATCCGCGCCGCCGCGCTGACCAGCCTCAGCGAGGATCCCCGCGCCATTCGCGACGCGCTGCGCGATGGCCAGCTCGACCTGCTCTACGTCGCCCCCGAACGCGCCAGCGGCGAAAGCTTCGCGCAGCTGCTCCAGGAAACCGAGATCGCCTTGTTCGCGATCGACGAAGCGCATTGCGTGAGCGAATGGGGGCATGACTTCCGCCCCGATTATCGCTTGCTGCGACCGCTGCTCGACCGCTTCCGCGATGTCCCCCGGCTGGCGCTGACCGCCACCGCCGACCGCCGCACCCGCGCCGATATCCTGGCCCAGCTCGGCATTCCCGAAGACGGCATGATCATCGCCGGGTTCGACCGGCCCAATATCCGCTATCATGTTGTCCCGCGCGACGGGGTGGGGACGCAGCTCAAGACTCTGCTCGGCGACCACAGCGGGCCGGGGATCGTCTACGCCACCAGCCGCGCCGCGACCGAGAAGCTGGCCGAGCAGCTGGGCCGCACGGGGCGGGCGACGCGCGCTTATCATGCCGGTCTCGACGGCGCGGTGCGGCAGCGCAACCAGTCGGCGTTCGTCGCGTCCGAAGATATGGTGATCGCGGCGACGGTCGCGTTCGGCATGGGCATCGACAAGCCCGACGTGCGCTTCGTCGCCCACGCCGGCGCGCCCAAGTCGATCGAGGCTTATTATCAAGAAACCGGGCGCGCCGGACGCGACGGCGACCCGGCCGAGGCGTGGCTATTCTGGGGCGCCGACGATTTCGCACGCGCCCGGCGCCGGATTGAAACCGAGGTCGAGCCCGACCGCCGCCCGGGTGAGCGCGAGCGGCTCAACGCACTCGCTGGTTTCGTCGAAGCCGCCACCTGCCGCCGCGCGATCCTGCTGCGTCATTTCGGCGAAGAACCCGCGGCAACCTGCGGCAATTGCGACAATTGCCTGACCCCGCCGGCGACGATCGACGTCACCGAGGTGGCACAGAAACTGCTCTCGGCGGCGTTTCGGACGGAAATGCGGTTCGGGGTTGCCCATCTCGCCGCGGTGCTCGGCGGCGACGACAATGAAAAGGTCCGCCAGTTCGGGCATCACCACCTGTCTGTGTTCAATATCATGGGGGCCGACGAGTTGACGCTGGTCCGCCCCGTCGCGCGCTCCTTGCTCGCGCGCGACGCGCTGCGCAGCGACGATTATGGTGGCTTGAGCTTCGGCCCCGGCGCCAAGCCGATCCTCAAGGGCGAGGAGCGGCTAGTCATTGCCGTTCCGCCCAAGCGCAGGCGCAAAGCGCATGGCGGCGGCAGCGGCGCGGCGCCCAGCGACTTCCCGTTCGACCCGATCTTCGAAGCGTTGCGCGCATGGCGCCGCAGCCGCGCCAAGGAACAAGGCGTCCCGCCCTACGTCATCTTCCACGATTCGACGCTGCGCGCGGTGGCGGCGGCGAAACCGTCGACCTGCTCGGACCTTTCACAGATTGAGGGGATCGGCGATACCAAGCTCGATCGCCACGGCGAGTCGCTGCTGGCGGCGCTCGGGCAGGCAATGGAGAATGAACATGGCGCATAGCCTCGACGACAAGACCCTGATTGCCGGCCAGATCGCGCCGGGTGACGTCGCCGCGCTCAAGCAGCAAGGCGTGACGTTGATCGTCAACAACCGCCCCGACGGCGAAGACGAAAATCAGCCGAGCAGCGCCGACATCGAGGCGGCCGCGCGCGAAGCCGGGGTCGACTATCGCCACGTGCCGATCGCGCGCGGCATGGGGCCGTCCGATGTCGAGGCGATGCGAGAGGCGATGCACTCCGCCGGCGACGGCAAATTGTTCGCTTTCTGCCGATCGGGCAACCGTTCGGCGCTAGCTTGGGCGGTGGCGAAAAGCGAAGATGGCACCAGTCGCGACGAGCTCGAGCGCTGCGTCGAGGAGGCGGGATTCAACCTCGGCCCAGTCGCGCATTTGTTGCGCGACTAGCTCAGGTCGAGGATTGCCGCCGCTGCCTCGGCATCCTCGTCGAGCACCATCAACCGCACGGCGATCAGCCCACCGCCACCAAAAAAGCTGTTCGCCTCGGCATCGAAGATCACCGCTTCTATCTGATTGTCCGCCAGCGCGAGGCGGGCGAGATCGGCTTCGACCCGCGTCCCGAACCGCGCCGCTTCGACCAGGCTCACCCGGTCCCGCCGACCGTCAGCCCGTCGATCAGCAGCGTCGGCTGACCGACCCCGGCGGGGACCGACTGACCGCCCTTGCCGCACACCCCGACTCCCTCGTCGAGCGCCATGTCGTTGCCGATGCCCTTGACCCGGGTCAGCACGCTCGGCCCATCGCCGATCAATGTCGCGCCCTTTATCGGGGCGCCGATCTTGCCATTCTCGATCTTGTAGGCCTCGGTGCAGGAGAAGACGAACTTGCCACTGGTGATGTCGACCTGCCCGCCGCCGAAGCTCTTGGCGAAAATGCCGTCCGTGACGCGGGTGATGAGTTCGGCCGGATCGTCGTTGCCGCCAAGCATGAAGGTGTTGGTCATGCGCGGCATCGGCGCATGCGCGAAGCTTTCGCGGCGACCATTGCCGGTCGGCTGCATCCCCATCAGCCGTGCGTTGAGCCGGTCCTGAAGATAGCCTTTGAGCACCCCATCCTCGATCAGCACGTTGCGCTGGGTCGGGGTCCCTTCATCGTCAATGCTCAGGGAGCCGCGACGATCCTCGATCGCGCCTTCGTCAATCACCGTCACGCCGGGCGCCGCGACCTGCTGCCCGATCCGTCCCGAAAAAGCCGATGTGCCCTTGCGGTTGAAATCGCCCTCGAGTCCATGGCCGACGGCTTCGTGAAGCAACACCCCGCACCAGCCCGGTCCGAGCACCACCGGCATTTCGCCCGCGGGCGCGGCGACCGATTCAAGGTTGACCAGTGCCTGCGCCAGCGCCTCGTCGATCGCGCGGTTCCACGTCGCGGGCTCGAACAGGCGGTCATAAAGATAGCGCCCGCCGAGCCCGAAGCTGCCGGTCTCGCGGCGCCCAGTCTCTCCGGCGCCCTGCTTGGCGACGATCGACACGTTCAACCGCACCAGCGGGCGGACATCAGTCGCGACAAAGCCGTCGGCACGGACGATTTCGACCACGCTCCATGATCCGGACAGCATCACGCTCACTTGCGCTACGCGTGGGTCACGGCTCCGCGCGGCGGCGTCGATTTCCTGGCACAAGGCAACCTTTCGCGCGAACGGGATCAGCGCCAGCGGATCATCGCTGCCGTACATCGCGCGGTTGGTGCGTTGCGGCGGCGGTGCCGCGGCACCCTTGACCGGGTCGAGCAGTTTGAGGGTCTGTGCAGCGCGTTCGATCGCCGCGGCACTAATCTCGTTGGCGTGGGCGAAGGCGGTCATTTCGCCCGTCACGCCGCGCAGGCCGAAGCCCGAATCGCTATGGTAGTCCGCGGTCTTCAGGCGTCCGTCGTCGAAACCGAACGCTTCGGAAATGCGGTATTGCAGATATAGTTCGCCATCGTCATGCGCGGTCAGGTGACGCGCGGCGAGGCGCTGCGCTTCGTCGGGATCGAGCTCGCCGCGATACAAGAAGCTGCGCGGATCGGAGGTCACGACGCGGCCCGAAATTCGGCAGACATCTGATCGGCTCGCCCGCCTTCGAATATGAACCGGCGGTCGCAATAGCCGCAGTCGACGAACCCGGTCTGGTCATCGACATGGAGGTAGACGCGCGGATGCCCGAGCGCCGCGTCGATTACCCCCGCGCCATCGCAGAAAGTGCGCAGGGTCGTGATGCGGAACGTCTCGGGCGGGGGAATGTGGGCCATCACTCGCCCTAGCAATGGCGGAGCTGAGCTTCAATCATTCCCGCGCGATGCCGGCTCTACAGATAGTTGGCGGTGAGCGTAAAAGTGCCGCTGTAGGTGCCGTCAGGTTGATCGGCCCGGACAAACACTTGGCCGCCGATTCCCAAAAAGAAGACTTGGCTCTCCGGGGTCAGCGTACGCAGGGGACTGCCGCCTTGGTCGAGGTCGAGGCGAGTTACCGTCAGCGTGTTGCCCGCGCCATCGCTGAGGTCGGTCGGTTCGCTGATCTCGAGCACGACGAATTCATTATTCACACCCGAACTGGCGAACCGCGCGCGGTTGCCGGGATCGAACGTCACCAGCCCCGCGCTCGGCGAGGTGCGCGCGCCGGAGTCCGCATTGATCGTCACGAGGTCGCCCGATCCGCTTGGGACGATCGTGCCGAAATCGAGATCGCTCAGCTTGGTGAGTGTGAGCGGCTTGAGCAACAGCGCTTTCGACGTCATCGGCTCGACGGCTTGCGCGAAGGCCGGTGTGGTACCTAGCAAGGCGGCAGCTAGCGCCGCGCCGCGCAGATAATGGCTGGTCATATGTGTTCTCGCATGGCTGGTCGTTGATCGTGTGGTTCGGCCATGATCATCGCCGATCCGGGTAACCGACGCTTCAAGACGCGCGGTGTGCGCAATATTAACCGTGCTTGACAAGGATGATCGCGGCAAAAGAGCAGCGTGGGCGAAGCGCTTCACAGCGCGGTTAATGCCAGCCTTACCTATTTTGTCAGCACATCAAGCGGGAGCGGCCGCGCTTTGCGCTTCTCCGCCGTGCCGCTATGCCCGCGGCCCATGACAAATGATGCCGCCGCTATCCGAATCGAATCACTCGCCAAGACCTACATGGCCAAGGGAAGCCCGCCCAAACTTGCGCTTGACGCGGTCAGCTTCGATGTCCCTCGGGGCGAGATATTCGGGCTGCTCGGACCCAATGGCGCGGGCAAGTCGACACTGATCAATATCCTTGCCGGGCTGGTAATGAAAACCGGTGGATCGGCGAACGTGTGGGGCTTCGACATCGATCAGCATCCACGCAATGCCAAGCGCTCGATCGGGATCGTGCCTCAGGAACTATTGTTCGATCCCTTCTTCACCCCGCGGGAGGCGCTCGAAATCCAGGCCGGGATGTATGGCGTGCCCAAGGCCGAGCGGATCACCGACGCGCTGCTCGCCGCGGTCCATCTGAGCGACAAGGCCGATGCTTATGCGCGCACTCTGTCGGGCGGAATGAAGCGGCGCTTGCTGGTCGCCAAGGCAATGGTTCACTCGCCGCCGATCCTGGTGCTCGACGAGCCCACCGCCGGGGTCGACATCGAGCTTCGCCAGCAACTGTGGGATTATGTGAAGGGCCTCAACCGGCAGGGGGTGACGGTCGTGCTGACCACCCATTACCTCGAGGAAGCCGAGCAATTGTGCGACCGCATCGCGATCATTAACCACGGCAAACTGATCGCCAATGAGCCGACCCGGGAGCTTATCGCCAAGGCGCAGGATAAAGCGGTGGTGGTCGAGGTCGACCGCGACGTCGCCGGCGCTCCCGACGCACCGTGTTTTGACCGCGTCGTCCAGACCGGGCCGCGCACGCTCGAAATCACCTATCGCAAGGACCGCGTCAACGCCGGCGAAGTGCTGGCCGCGCTGGGCAACGCCGGGCTCGGCATCGTCGACGTCTCGACCCGCGATCCCG
>JALYRH010000001.1 GCA_030855425.1 Pseudomonadota bacterium | reverse complement strand
GGCGTGGGCCGAAATTCGCGCGCTGCCGTCGATGACCAACCTGCCCCAAGGAGTCAGCGAGTTGCAGCTCGGCGATACCAAGTGGCAGGCCGAGTTGATGTTCAATTTCGTCGTGGCGGTCGTCGCGGGCGTGTTACTGGTCTTCGCAGTACTGGTGCTGCTCTACAAGCGCGTGCTGGTCCCGTTCGTCAACATGGGCTCGCTCCTGCTCGCACCGCTTGGCGCGGCAGTGGCGTTGTTCATCACGGGCGATCCGATTTCGCTGCCGGTGTTCATCGGCCTGCTGATGCTGCTCGGCATCGTCGCCAAAAACAGCATCCTGCTGGTCGATTTCGCGGTCGAAATGATGGACCATGGCATGACCAAGGACGAGGCGATCGCCGAGGCCGGGCATAAACGCGCGCAACCGATTGTGATGACGACCGTGGCGATGGTCGCGGGGATGGTCCCGGTGGCACTGTCGCTGACCGGCGACAGTTCGTTCCGCGCGCCGATGGCGGTGACGGTGATCGGGGGGCTGATCTTCTCGACCGTCCTGACGCTGCTCATCGTTCCGGCCAGCTTCAGCATGGCGGTCGACATCGAAACCTGGTTCGGGCGCAAGTTCGGCAAATGGATGGATGTCGACAAGTCCGATCGAAGCATCGCGGAGCCACTCCCTGCCGAGTGACAAGCGCGCGAGTGCGGCTAAGGTGAAGCGATGAGCAGAGCCCGCGTCCCGATCCGCTTCAACGCCGTCCAGCAAGGCGCGGCGGGAATGAAGGCGGCCGCCACCGGTCTGCTGGTGGTCATGGCCGCGATCTTCGTTGCCGCTCGGCTGCTCGAGCCCCGCTATCCGTGGCTCGAATGGGTCAAGGCGTTTGCTGAGGCCGGGATGGTCGGCGGGCTAGCCGACTGGTTCGCGGTCACGGCGCTGTTTCGTCATCCGCTCGGGCTGCCGATCCCGCACACCGCGATCATCCCGCGCAACAAGGACCGCATCGGCGAAGCGCTGGCGAACTTCCTCAAGGAAAATTTCCTGATCGCGCCGGTAGTGGCGCGGCGGATGCGCCATATCGATCTTGCCGGCGCCGCGGGCCGCTTCCTCCAGGCGCCGCAGGGCGAAGCGACGCGGATCCGCAAGGGCGCGAGCCGGCTGATTGCCGACCTGTTCGAAAGCCTCGACGACGAGCGACTCGGTGGGCTGGTCAAGGGCGCGATCAGCAACCGGCTGCGCAACGCCGAAATCGCGCCGATGATCGGCCATGCGTTGGCCAGCGCGATCAACGAGGATCGCCATGTGCCGATGCTCGAGGCCGCGATTCGCTGGATCAACGCTGCGCTCGACGCCAATGAGGAACTGATCCGCGACATGGTCAAGAAACGCACCAATTGGGTGTTGAAACTCGCTGGGATCGATTCGCGGCTGTCGGATTCAATCCTCGACGGCTTGCGCAAGCTGGCCGACGACATGGCGACCGACCCGGCCCACCCGGTGCGGGTCAAGATCGAGCAGGCGCTCGCCGACCTCGCCAACGATCTTCAGACGCGCCCCGAAACCCGCGACAAGGTCGAGGAGTGGAAGCGCCAATTGCTCGACAATCGTTCGGTCGGAATGTGGCTCGACACCTTGTGGCAGAAGGGCCGCGAGGCGATCATCCGCGCTGCGCGCAACCCCGACGCGGCGATGGCGGGGAAGCTGGGCGAAGTTCTCAAGTCAGCTGGGCAGAGCCTTGAACACGACCCCAGGATGAAGCGTGCGATCAATCAGTTCGCGCGCCGCGCGGTGGCCGGGATGGCGGCCAGCTATGGCGGGTCGATCGTCAAGCTGGTTAGCGAGACGGTGCGCGGATGGGACGCCAAGACGATCACCGATCGCCTCGAAAGCGCGGTCGGGCGCGACCTGCAATATATTCGCATCAACGGTACGCTCGTCGGTGGAAGCGTAGGCGTGGTGCTGCACGCGCTCGACGCCTTGTAAGAGACGCGGTTGCCGCGCGCCATTGGGTGGCTATGCTGGTCGTGACGTCGCCAAGGGGGAACATATGAAATATCTGCTCGCATCGGTCGCAATGCTTGCCGCCACGCCGCTCGCCGCCCAGCCAGCGCCCGAGCCGGTCACGGTAATCCACGCCGGTACGTTGCTTGCAGAACCGGGTTCGGCGCCGCGCCGCAATGCGAGCGTGATCGTTCGCGGCCGGACAATTGCAGAAGTCCGCGACGGCTTTGCCGACATCCCCGGCGCGCGCGTCGTTGACCTGCGCACTGCGACTGTCCTTCCCGGACTGATCGACAGCCATGTCCACCTGCGCGGACTCGATGACCGGTTGCGCGCGCGGCTCGAGGACAACCAGCGCGATGCTGAGGACAATGCCTACACCGCGCTGTCGAACGCGCGCAAAACCCTGCTTGCCGGTTTCACCACGGTGCGCGACCTCGGTGGCGATCCGCGCCTGATCCTGTCACTTCGCGATGCCATCAATGCCGGCGAACTGGCCGGGCCGACGATCGTGGGCGCGGGGCGCGGAATCTCGGTGACAGGCGGGCATGGCGATTCGCGCAACGGCGTCAACCGCGACCTCGCAAGCCTCGTCCTGCCCGGCGGTAATACGTGTAACGGCGCGGACGACTGCCGCCGTGCAGTGCGCGAGCAGGTCGGCGCGGGCGCCGACGTGATCAAGTTCGCCGCCACCGGGGGGGTGTTATCGAATGTTCCCGGCGGTCTCAACCAGCAGATGATGGACGATGAGATGCGGGCCATCGTCGACACCGCCAAGATGTTCGGTCGCAAGGTCGCCGCCCATGCGCATGGAGTTAACGGGGTCAATGCCGCGCTCCGGGCTGGGGTCGATTCAATCGAACATGGCACCTTCACCAACGATGAAAGCTTCCGCCTCTACAAGCAGACGGGGGCTTATTATGTCCCGACGCTGCTTGCCCCCGCCGCGGCGCTCGCCGACGGGGTGCGCGGAGCGCTGACCCCGGCGCAGTTCGACAAGGCCAAGGCCGCGGCGGGCAATGCCGAAAAGAGTTTCGCCGAAGCCATCCGCCGCGGTGTCAGGATCGCGTTCGGAACCGACACCGGGGTCAGCCCACATGGCCGCAACGCGGAGGAATTTGCGTTGATGGTCAAGAACGGCATGCGCCCCGCACTTGCGATCCGGTCGGCAACGGTCGATGCCGCCGAATTGCTCGGCCTGTCGGCGCGCATTGGCACGATCGCGGCTGGCAAGGACGCCGACATCATCGCGGTCGAGGGCGATCCGACGCAGGATGTGCGCCTGCTCGAGCGGGTCGGCTTCGTGATGAAGTCGGGCCGTGTCCACAAGCTCGGCGGCACGCGGCAACTCACCAGCGCGGACTAAGTCGGCCCAGTCAGACACTGGTGGGACGTTGAGCGGACCCTAGTCGCTCGTGCGGCGTTCAATCGTTGCGCCGACGGCCTGAAGCTTTTCTTCGAGCCGCTCATAGCCGCGGTCGAGGTGGTAGACGCGCAGCACTTCGGTCTCGCCTTCCGCGCACAGCCCGGCCAGGACCAAGCTCATCGACGCGCGAAGATCGGTCGCCATGACCTGCGCGCCGGTCAGTCGCTCGACCCCGTGGACGATCGCCGACCGCCCGCGGACGTCGATCTCGGCGCCCATGCGGCGCAATTCGGGGACGTGCATGTAGCGATTTTCGAAGATTGTCTCCTCAAGGAAGCTTTCCCCCGACGCCATGCACATCATCGCCATGAACTGCGCCTGCATGTCGGTCGGGAAACCGGGATAGGGAGCGGTCGAGACCGCGAGCGGCTTCAGCGGCTGGTCGGCGGTGACCTTGATCCCGAGCTCGGTGAATTCGACCACCAGCCCGGCCGCGGCGAGTACGTTGGTGATCGCGAGCATGTCCGACGCGCGCGCCCCGACGAGCTCGATCGAGCCACCGGTAATCCCCGCGGCGCAGGCATAGCTTCCCGCTTCGATGCGGTCGGGCATCACGTCATAGGTGCAGCCGTTGAGACCCTCGACCCCGTCGATGGTGAGGTGCGATGTGCCAATGCCGTCGATTCTGCCGCCCATCGCGACCAGCAGATTGCACAGATCGACAATTTCGGGCTCGCGGGCGGCGTTGAACAACTGGCTCTGTCCAGCGGCGAGGACCGCCGCCATCAGCGCATTTTCAGTCGCCCCGACCGACACCACGGGGAAGCTGTACTCGCCGCCAGGCAGCCGGCCTCTGGGCGCGCTCGCCTTGACGTAGCCCGCGGCGAGTTCGATGTCGGCGCCAAGCGCTTCGAGCGCAGCCAAGTGGAGGTCGATCGGACGGTCGCCGATCGCGCAGCCGCCCGGCAGCGAGACGGTCGCTTCGCCGGCGCGGGCGAGCATCGGCCCGAGCACGAGGATCGAGGCGCGCATCTTGCGCACCATGTCATAGGGCGCGACGGTCGAGGCGATCTCGCGCGCGCTCAGCGTCATGCGGCGGCCATATTCGCCCTTTTGGACCCCGGCGACCTTGGTCGAAACACCGAGCCCGTTGAGCAGATGCGAGAAATTGTCGACGTCGGCGAGGCGGGGCAGGTTGCCAAGCGTAAGCTTGTCCGCCGTCAGCAGCGCGCACGGCAGGAGCGTCAACGCGCTATTCTTCGCGCCGGAAATCGGGATGCGGCCCTCAAGGCGCTTGCCGCCGACGATGTGAATTGAATCCATGTGGCGCTTTAGCGCGTCAAGCCGGACTCACAAGAACCCTGTCATTGCGCAACGCGGCAGTGACGTCGCGCCGCGAAGCTAAGCCTTTTCGAGTGTGCATTGCAGCGGGTGCTGGTTCTCGCGCGCGAAATCGATCACCAGGCTGACCTTGGTTTCGGCCACTTCGTAAGTGAAGATGCCGCATACAGCGACACCATCCTGGTGGACCTGGAGCATGGTGCGGGTCGCATCCTCGATACTCATCGAAAAGAATTGCTGAAGGATCAGGACGACGAATTCCATCGGCGTATAATCGTCATTGAGCATCAGCACTTTGTAATTCGATGGCTTCTTGGTGCGCGGGCGGGTGCGCGTGACGACACCGGTCTCGATCTCGTCGAGTCCGTCGCCACGGCCGGGCTCGTCAGAGCCCATGAGAATCGTCAAGCTGTCCATCGGCTGGCCACGATATGGCATCGTGCTCGTCAGGAGCAAGATGTCTTGGTTCACAAAACGAAACGGCCACCTTCCACGGGAAGGCGGCCGTCCGTTAAACCTTGATTCCTGAAAGAGAGGTTAGGCCATAAGCTCGTTGACGCGCTCGGCATTGACGCTGGCGCGGTTCGAGATCGGCTGGATTGCTTCGCCGGCCAGCTTGACCATCTGTTCAGTCAGCTTCGAGCTTTCCTGAACCATGCGGTCGAACGACGAACGCATCATTTCCGACTGAAGCTGAAAGAATTCAGTCGGCGACTTGGCGTCGGCGAGCGTCTTGATCGCTTCCGAAGCATGCTCGAAGCCGGTGCGGCTCGACGCAATGACGTCCTGTCCGATGGTCTTGGCGCCCGCGGCAGCGATGCGGCCCGCTTCGGCGATTGCTTCGGCATTGGCCTTGGCGAGATCGGTCATTTCTCCGGTCGCGTTCCGCGACTTGGCGACGAGGTCTTGGCTGCGCGCGCCGGCATCGGCGAACAGGCCCTGGAACTTGTCGCTGCCCGGAAGCTGGAAGCCCGCGAACATCTGGCTTAATTCATTGGTCATGGTGGCGTTCCTGTCAATCTGGTTAGCAGCGCCGGTGGCGGCCGCCTGAGTGATACGGCGCGCGCTGGTGGCAGCGCGCTGGTTGGTCTTCTTGGCGGCCTTGGCAACCTTGGCGGTGGCCGTACGAGTGCGGCGAGCGGTGGTCGTGCTCTTGGCACTGGCGCGGGTCTTGGCCGCCGACTTGCGAGGAGTCTTGCGAGCAGTCTTCGCGGCACGCGGCGCGTTCTTTGGCGCGGCGGTCTGCGTCACGGCCTCAACCGTCGCGGCAGTGGTCTTCGCCGTGTCGGCAATGGCCTGGATCGTCTTGTCGGTCTGGGTCTGGTCAACCATTTTTGTTCTCCTATGCTGCAGTGCACAATAAGTGATTTATGCGAAAGATTCAAGGATTATTGTGCGTTGCAGCATAAAACCGTTTTGCGTGCCTTGACGGGCACCCCCCCGGCACGTCATTTGCCGTCATGGCCGACCCTCTTGCACCGCCGATTCCGAGCCGCCGCCGCGGGCTGCTGATCGTCCTCTCATCGCCCTCCGGCGCGGGCAAGACAACGATCAGTCACATGTTGCTTAAGGCCGATCCGGGAATCACGATGTCGATTTCGGCGACGACCCGGCCGAAGCGTCCGGGCGAGGTCGACGATGTCGATTATCACTTCGTCGACGATGACGGGTTCAAGGCGCTGATCGACGATGGCGAGCTCGCCGAATGGGCCTATGTCTTCGACCATCGCTACGGCACGCCGAAAGCGCCGATCAAGGCCGCACTCAAGGCCGGCAGCGACATCTTGTTCGACATCGATTGGCAAGGCACGCAGCAGCTTGAGGCTGGAATGGGCGAAGACCTTGTCAGCATCTTCATCCTGCCGCCGTCAATGGCTGAGCTCGACCGCCGCCTCCATGCGCGCGCGACCGACAGCAACGATGTGATCGCCGATCGGATGCGCCGCGCGGCGAGCGAGATTGGGCATTGGGCCGAATATGATTATGTCCTGATCAACGAGGACATGGATCGTTGCCTCGAGGATGTGAAGGCAATCGTGGCCGCCGAACGGCTCAAGCGCACCCGCCAGCCGGGGCTCGTTGCCTTCGTCCGCGAGCTCGTCGAGCGGCCCTAATGCCTGTTCCGCATGGAAAGTGCTGACTAGCTTGGATAAACTCTAGTGGAGCAAGCTGAGAAAGCGCGCTGCGGCGTCGAATTCCTGACGGCGATAGGCGAGCGACGCGACGGCTTCGTCGTCGGCGCCCCATTGCTCGATCTGCCACCGGTCATCGATCGTAACTGCATTCCAAGCCGTATCGAGGTCGATCGCGCGTTCGCACAAGGCTAGCGCGGCGACCAGCGATCCGCCGATGGTGACGATAGGCGACAAAGCTGCAAGTTCGAACGGAGTCATCGACGCAAGCGCGGCGGCAAGGCGCGCGACGGTTGGTTGGGGCTGCTCAACGTGGACGATTCCGGCGGTGACCACGAATTCGGTATCGAACCGCTGGCGTGCCCAGTCGAGCAGCGGATTCCACGCCGCGGCCTGGGCGGCAACCAATTTGGGCGGATGCTCGGCGCGGTAACACAGCAGGTCGCCCTCGGCATATTGCGCGAGGTCATCGGCGAAGCGCTCGGGTGCCGGCGCGACGTGATCGATCGCGGCATTGGCGAGTCCGGTCAGCGGCATTGAGCGCGGATCTATCTCCTCGCCGCACGCGCGCCATTCGTCGGCGATTGCCTCAGCGAGCGGGTGCGCGCCGACGACAAGCGTTTCGCGCGCGGGGGTCTTGAGCAAACGGTCGTCGAGTGCGATCCCCCAGCCGGCCGCGACTTCGCGCAGCGCGACCTTCGTCCAGAAGCGCTTCACGGTTGGCGCCACTGTTTCCGCAGGATCTTCGGAAGAACGGCGAGGTCGATCAGTCCGGCCGCGACGAGCAGGATGCCGAGCACGCGAAAGCCGCCCGGCTGGAACACGTCGGTGAATCCCACCAGCAGCCCGAGCAACGCCAGCACCGTCCCGCTAAGCCGCGCGAGCATCAGCGCGAAAAAACGCCGTTTCCACATCGCATCGTCGGTCATGCATTCACCCATTTGCTGGCCAGCGCGACGACATCGGCAGGGGCGTCGGCGACGTCATGCGCGCCCATCGAAATCATCTCGTCATGGTCGTGATAGCCCCATCCAACCCCGATCGCACCGCATCCCGCCGCACGCGCGCAACCCATGTCCCAGCCCGTATCGCCGATGAACACGCTGTTCGCGGGCAACGCGCCCGCCTCGGCCATCGCCGAAAGCGCCATTCCAGGGTGTGGCTTGGACGGGTTGCCGCCGGCGGTCTGGAGGGTGACGAAGCGGTCCGCAATGCCGTGCGCGGCGAGGCAATGGCGCAAGCCTCGCTCGCTCTTGCCCGTCGCCACCCCGAGCAGCCAGCCATCGCGGCGTAGCGCATCGAGCAGTTCTACCATACCCTCGAACAGCGGCTCCTCGACCTCGCCGGCGCCGCGCATCGCGATGAACGCATCCTTGTAGGTCCGGCTCAGCGCGGAATGGTCGGCATCGGGAATGAGCGCGGCCATCGCCTCATCCAGGCTCAGGCCAATGACCTTGCGCGTGACATGCTGCGGTGGGCAGTCGTAACCATGGGCGGCGAACGCGGCGCCCAGCGCACGGTGGATCGTTGCCCCACTATCGACCAAGGTCCCGTCGCAATCAAAAATGGCGAGCCGGGTCATCCTGCGCTCCGCATCAGGGCGGCGAGATCGACCGCACCGCTGGCCGCTACCCCATCGGCCAGACCAGCAATTGCGTGCGGTTCGTTCTGACTCAATTTGCGGGTCCCTCGTATTGCCGAGATGTTCATTTCAAATGCGCCGATCGCGCCCGTCATGGCGTTAAAGCGAGCGAGATCGAACGCCGCCCGTGACCAGTTTTCACCGACCAACGGCTCATTGGCTGCGGCAAGATCGTCGAGCAGCGGAGCGAGCGCCGATGCGTCGAGCTGCTTCACCGGCCCTTCGACCTCGACTGCGACATAATTCCACGTCGGCACGTGCCGGTTCGGGTCGGCATACCAATTTGCGCTGACGTAGGCGTTGGGTCCTTCAATCAGGGCGAGCGCGGCCCCACCGTCAAGCGAACCATATAGCGCATTGCTCTTTGCCAGATGGAAGCGGAGCGTGCGGCCCCCAATGTCCACGATTAACGGCGTATGCGCGACGCGCAGTCCCGTCGGTGTCGGCAGGAAAATCCGCGACCAGCCCGTCGCCGCGATAAAGCACAGCATTTCACCTTCGTCGGTCCAGTGGAAAGCGTTGTTCGGGTGCAAATCAGCGGCTTTTCTTGGACGGCGGGCGCTTGTTGGCAAGCGCCTTGCCCGGCGCCGACCCGCGCGGTTTTTCGCCGGGCTTGAGAACGCGCTTCTTTGGCGGGGGAAGGTCGGTCGGTGCGCCGCGCGAACGACGCTCGCCCTTGCGCGCCTTGCGCGCGGTCTTGGCAGCGGCGGCGATCCGCTTGACCTTGGTCTCGAGCGACTTCGCCGGGTCGGGATTGTCGAGCGGGAGCATGTCACCTGCCAGCTGCTCGAACCCCAGCGTGGCCAGCGTTTCGGCGAAATGAGGGGGCAGCTCGGCGGTATGGTCGATCGCTTTCCCGTCGGTCCCGTCGATCCTCAGCCGCCGCGCGTGCAAGTGCATCTTACGGCTGATCCCGCCGGTCAGGAACGCCGCCGCGCCGCCATATTTGGCATCGCCAACGATCGGATGACCGATCGCCGCCATATGCGCGCGCAGCTGGTGCGTGCGCCCGGTCATCGGCTGAAGCTCGACCCACGTCGCGCGATTGCCGGCGCGATCGATCTGGCGATAGCGGGTCCGCGCGGGCAGCCCGTCCTTCTCGTCGACCTGCATCTTCTCGCCCCCCGATCCGGGTTGCTTGCCGAGCGGGGCGTCGATCACTCCTTCCGGGGTCGATGGCCAGCCGACCACCAGCGCCCAATAGACTTTTCGCGCGGTCCGGCCGGCAAAAGCCTTGGCGAAATGCCCCGCCGCGCGCGCTGTCCGGGCGACGAGCAGTACCCCTGACGTGTCCTTGTCGAGCCGGTGGACGAGCTTGGGACGCTGGCCCTTTTCGTCGGCGAGGCCCTCGAGCAAGCGGTCGAGATGCTGGACGGTCTTGGTCCCGCCCTGCGTCGCCAACCCCGGCGGCTTGTTGAGCATGATCCAGTCCTTGCCACGCGCCAGCACCATGTCCTGGACATAATGCGTTTCTTCGTCGGTCAGCGGCTCGATCGCTCGCAGCGTGCGGCCTTCGGGCCCTTCGGCGGGCGCGGCTTCGGCGGGGGGCAGGCGCAGCACTTGCCCGGTGGCGACCCGGTCGCCGGGCTCGACGCGCTTGTCGTCAATCCTGAGCAGCCCGGTCCGCGCCCAGCGCGAGACGAGGTTGAAGCTGATTTCGGGCAAGTGACGCTTGAACCAACGGTCGAGGCGGATGCCGTCATCGTCGTCGGCGACGGTGAACGTGCGGAAATTATCGGGAGGGGAGGCCATCGCGTGCCCTTAGCCGGAAGCGCCGGTTTTCGCCATTGCCCAATGTTCGAACGCTGTTTGCTGGAGCCTGGCGATCAATGCCGCCGCTTTCGGTCCTTCCCACGAACCATCATAGCCATGCGCCGTGCCTCCGCCGCCGACCCACCAACCCTGGCCAGGGAGCCCGTCCAATTGGCGCACGACGAGCACCGCCAGTTCGGGCTCGGCGCGAGCTTCGGCCTCCTCATCGACCGCGGCGAGCGTCTTGCACAAAGCGCGCATCTTGGGGCGCGAGAATCCGTGGCCAAGCTGGGCAAGCAATTCGGAATAGGTCAGCGGATGGCCCGCCGTTGCCGCCGCGACGAGACGCGCGCGGACCTCGGCCGGGTCCGCGATCCCGCCGCCCGCGCTCACGTCAGCCCTTCGGCTGCTGGGCGACCGGGGTCAGCTCGAACACCTGAACCTTGGTGCCGTCCTGCGGGAAGGGGATCACCAGCCGCCATACGAACGGCGCGATGCGCTCGAATACTCCCGCCACGTCGCGCTGCGGATCGTCGCCATAAGCGCGAGCTTCTTCCACATTGCCAAGCGCAAGGCTGCCGAGGAAGATCAGCCGCGTGGGGACCTCGTCTTCCCACAGGCGTCCGGCGGGGCGCTGGCTGCCGGTCTGCTTGACGATCGTGAACAGCTCACCTTCAAGATCGATGTAACAGAAGAACGGCTTGAACTTTTCAAAGGCCGGGCCGCGCTTGGCCGAGCGGCCGAGCGTCACCACGCGGCAACTGTAGGAACCAGGCGTCGGCGCTGGGCGCGACAGGGCCCCGCCGCTGACCAGCAATCTGCCTTCGCTTCGGACCTGGTCGCGAAATCCTCGCGCACTCGCTTCGGCCAGCCCAGCTTGCCAGGCGAGCGCGATGCGATTGATTCGGTTACGGTCGGCCACGCTGGCCACCGCAATCCAGCCATCGCTTCTTGCCGCCACCGCGGTGACCGACGAACCCGCCGGCGCGCCTTGTTTTTTAAGGGCAATGCAACCGCTAACGAGCAGGCTCAGGCCGATGAGCCAGCCGAAACGGGTTATAGTTGGCATTGTTCATCCCCCTTCCGCCACACTTTGTCGTCGTCGGCTGCGATACAGCGTCTTTCAACGCGTGCAACGCCATTGCGGGTTCGGCCGCAATTGACATGTTCAGCATTGGGATTAGCGCCACGCCGATGAATGCTCCATCATCAATTCGGCAGGTCGACCATAATCGCGCGCGGGTGGGACTGTTCTGCGGGCTTGGCGCTTATGCCGCGTGGGGCGTGCTGCCGGTTTATTTCAAGGCACTGGCCAGTGTCCCGCCAGTCCTGATCGTGGCCCACCGCATCGTCTGGTCGCTGGTCGCATTGGCGGTGCTGGTAAGCTTGCTCAAGGGCTGGCCCGCGGTCCGCGCCGCCGCGCGCGATCGCAAGGCGCTCGCTACGCTCGCGCTGACCGCGACGCTGATCGCAGTCAATTGGCTGCTCTATGTTTATGCGATCAACTCAGGGCACATCCTCGCTGGCAGCCTCGGCTATTATCTCAATCCGCTCGCCAACATCGTGCTCGGGCGCTTCTTCCTCGGCGAGCAATTGTCGAAACGCCAATGGGCCGCGGTGGCGATTGCCGCGGGCGGGGTGGCCGTTCTGGCGGCGGGCGCGATCGACACGCTGTGGCTCAGCCTCACATTGTGCTTCAGTTTCGCCACCTACGGATTGCTGCGCAAGCAGGTCGCGGTCGATTCGATCAGCGGGCTGACGATCGAAACGATGATCCTCGCCCCGATCGCGGCCGCCTACCTGATGTTCGAGGCGACCCGCGGAAGCGTGATGTTCGGCGAGACATCGTCCGACGTCGTGCTGCTCCTCGCCGCCGGGATCATTTCGACCACGCCGTTGCTATTGTTCACCGAGGCAGCGCGGCGCTTGCCGTATGCGACCGTGGGTATGCTCCAATTCATCGCTCCGACCGTACAATTCCTGCTCGCGATACTGCTCTATGGCGAGACATTGACGAGCGCCCATGCGATTGCCTTTGCCGCGATCTGGATCGCGGTCGCTCTCTATATGTCGGGCATTGTCGCCCAGCGCCGCCTCAGAAACTGAGCGGGACGACTTCGCGAACACCTTCGATCGCACATAGCTTGGCGACCACGGCGGGCGGCGCCTTGTCATCGATCGAGACCAGCGCCACGGCCTCGCCCCCCTCGACGCGGCGACCAAGGTTGAAGGTCGCGATGTTGATCCCCGCTTCACCGAGCGTAGTTCCCAACTTGCCGATGAACCCCGGCGCGTCGGTGTTGACCAAATAAATCATGCTGCCGTCCAATTCGGCCTCGACCTCGACCCCGAAAATGTCGACCAGCCGCGGCGCCTTGTTGCCGAACAGGGTACCGGCGACGCAGCGATCGCCTTTGGCAGTCCCGGCGGTGACGCGCAGCAGCGTGTGATAATCGCCTTCGCGGTCGTGACGGATCTCGGTCACGTTTAGCCCGCGTTCCTTGGCGAGGAACGGTGCGTTGACCATGTTCACCGTGTCGGAATAGGTCCCCATCAGTCCGGCCAGAACCGCGCCGGTGATCGGCTTCTGATTCAACTGTGCGGCGGCCCCCTCGACCTCGACCGCGATCGAGCGGACATCCTTGCCGACGATCTGCCCGACTAGCCTGCCGAGCTTTTCGGCGAGTGCCATGTACGGCTTGAGGCGGGGCGCCTCCTCGGCGGTCAGGCTCGGCATGTTGATCGCGTTGGTCACTCCGCCAAGCAGCAGGAAATCGCTCATCTGCTCAGCGACCTGGATCGCGACGTTGACTTGAGCTTCGCTGGTCGAAGCGCCGAGGTGCGGGGTTGAAATGAAGTTGGGCGTGCCGAACAGAGGCGAATCCTTGGCGGGCTCGGTTTCAAACACGTCGAGCGCGGCACCGCCGACCTGCCCGCTGTCCAGCGCATCCTTGAGCGCGGCTTCGTCGATCAGGCCGCCTCTGGCACAATTGATGATCCGCACGCCGCGCTTGGTCTTCGCCAGCGCCTCGCGGCTGAGGATGCCGCGCGTCTGGTCGGTCAGCGGAGTGTGGAGCGTGATGAAGTCGGCGCGGCCGAGTAACGTGTCGAGGTCGGCTTTCTCGACCCCAAGTTCGATTGCGCGCTCGGGGGTCAGGAAGGGGTCGAACGCAACCACCTTCATCTTCAGCCCGAGCGCTCGGGCTGCGACGATTGAACCAATGTTGCCCGCCCCGATCAGCCCCAGCGTCTTGCCCGTGACCTCAACCCCCATGAAACGGTTCTTTTCCCACTTGCCGGCCTGGGTCGAGGCGTCGGCCTCGGGCAACTGCCGCGCGAGCGCGAACATCAAGGCAATGGCGTGTTCGGCGGTGGTGATCGAATTGCCGAACGGAGTGTTCATGACGACCACGCCGCGCGCGGTGGCGGCCGGGATGTCGACGTTATCGACGCCGATCCCGGCGCGCCCGACAACCGTCAGCTTCGTGGCCTGTTCGAGCAGCTTGGCGGTGACCTTGGTCGACGAACGGATCGCCAGCCCGTCATAATCGCCGATGATCGCGGCGAGCTCGTCGGGGGTCTGGCTGGTGATTTCATCAACCTGTATCCCGCGCTCGCGGAAAATGGCCGCGGCGCGCGGGTCCATCGCGTCGGAGATCAGGACTTTGGTCATTTGCAGTTTCCTTGGCTTGTGCCCGGGCGAAGGCCCATCATTGCGCAGTCTCTGCCCATGCCCAGTCGAGCCACGGGCCGAGCGCTTCGACGTCGGCGCTGTCGACCGTCGCGCCGCACCAGATGCGAAGCCCGGGCGGGGCGTCGCGATAGCCGGCGATGTCGTAGGCGACGTCCTCGGCCTCAAGCAGCTTGGCGATCGCCCTGATCCGCGCCTCGTCGGCCCCGTCGAGCGTCAGGCACACGCTGGTGGTCGAACGGATCGCGGGATCGGCGACGAGGTGGTTGAGCCACGCACGCTCTTCGACGATCGTGTCGAGCGCGGCGGCATTGGCATCCGAGCGCGCGATCAGCGCCTCGAGCCCGCCCAAGCGCTTGGCCCACTCGAGCGCGACGATCGCATCCTCGACCGCCAGCATCGACGGCGTGTTGATCGTCTCGCCCTTGAAGATCCCTTCCGCGAGCTTGTCCTTCGACACGAGGCGAAACAGCTTGGGAAGCGGGCGGTCGGGCACATAGCTTTCGAGCCGCTCGACTGCGCGCGGTCCAAGGACCAAGACCCCGTGCCCACCTTCGCCGCCAAGCACCTTCTGCCAGCTGAAGGTCGCGACATCTATTTTCGCCCAGTCGATCGGATAAGCGAACACCGCGCTGGTCGCGTCTGCGAAGCTTAGGCCTTCGCGATCGGCGGGGATCCACTCGGCATCGGGCACGCGTACCCCCGAGGTCGTGCCGTTCCAGGTGAACAGGACGTCGGTCGACCAGTCGACCTGTGACAAATCCGGGAGCAGGCCATAATCGGCGCGAATCACGGTCGGGTCGAGCTTCAATTGCTTGACCGTGTCGGTTACCCACCCTTCGCCGAAACTTTCCCACGCCAGCGCCGTCACCCCGCGTTGCCCGAGCATCGTCCACATCGCCATTTCGAACGCTCCCGTGTCGGATCCGGGAACGATCCCAATGCGGTGGGTCGCGGGAAGCTCGAGCAACTCGCGCATCAGCTCGATGCAATATTGGAGACGCTGCTTGCCGAGCGCGCTCCGGTGCGAACGGCCAAGGACGCGCATGTCGAGTTGATTGGGAGTCCAACCGGGCGGCTTGGCGCACGGGCCCGAAGAAAAATAGGGCCGTGTTGGGCGGATCGACGGTTTGGCGTTGCGCGCGTGACGAATCAGGTCGATCATTGTCTCTCCTTGCAGAGAGCTTGCGCCGCATTGGGACGGCGTAGCCCGGCCCCGGTGTGCGATCAAAAGCGTGGCGCGGCAACCACTTATTTCGCAGTCGCAGCATCGTTGAGAATCGCGCGAACTCCGCAAAACTCGTTTCGCTCACGTATAAAATTTAACTTCGATCAAGTGAAAAACTCGTTCCACCGCAGGCTCCGGACGGTTCGTCTTTGCAATGGGAACTAGTAGTTGAAAGCCTTAACCAAATCCGGACAAGTCTCCCGGTCCGGGCAGTGATGGGCAAATCACTGTTCGAACATCACCGGGGCTGGGGAGCTCCACGACTGACGAAGTTGTCGGCGTCGCGATATTCGCGGCGATCGGGATTTTGGGAGCGTGTTGAGGAATGAATCACTTGGGCAATTCGAAGGGTAGCATCATCCGCGACCGCGATATTTTTCTGCACGATGGCCAGCATTTGCGCCGCGTCCGCCTGTCGGTCGGCGTGCAAATGGTCATTGCAGCGCTGGTTTTCGCCGTCATCGGCTGGTCGAGCTTTGCCACCGCGCGGCTGATCAGTGCTCCGACCGGGGCCAGCGCCGACATGGCAAGCCTTGCCGCCGCGACCGAACTTCGCGCCCGTCAGATCGAACAACGCCAGGAACTGCTCGCGGCCATGCTGTCGGGTAAGGATGTCGGCATGCTTCCCGAAACCACCAAGATCAGCTCGCTCCCAGCTGAACTGGCTGGCCCGCTCGCCCGCGCCGACGACGCCATGGCGGCACAAGCGATCGCCACCGCGCATATATTTGACGCCCGTTATGCGCGGACCGCGAGCGCGCTGCGCGAACGCGGCATCAATCCGCGCCGAATGGTGGCCGAGGGTGGCCCGTTCGAGCCGCTGACCGGCGGCGATGCGACTTTCAAGCAATTATTCACCAGCTGGAAGCGGCTCGACAATCTTGCCGATGGCGCGATTGCCGTTCCTTCCGACAAGCCCGTCAAGAACGCCGCCTTCACTTCCGGTTATGGCGTCCGCTCGGACCCGTTCAAGGGTCGCGCCGCGATGCACGCCGGGATCGACCTCGCCGGCCCGGTCGGCACGCCGATTTATGCCACCGCCGACGGTGCGATCAGCGACGCCGGCTATAACAGCGGCGGCTATGGCAATCTCGTCAAGATCGACCATGGCCGCGGGATTGAAACCCGCTATGGCCATCTGTCGGTCATCCTCGTCGGCGTCGGCCAGCGGGTCACGCGCGGCCAGATGATCGGCCGCATGGGCTCGACCGGTCGCTCGACCGGAAGCCACCTTCACTACGAAGTCCGCATCGACAGCCGCGCGGTCAATCCAATCCCGTTCATGAAGTCGAGCGACTATCTACTCGCGATGCAACGCAAGAGCTTCGGCACGCACTCGATGGACGCCGTCGCGCTGGGCGGCCCGACCAAGCGCTGAGCTTGTCGTTGCCGCTCGTCGCGCCTATCTCGAAGGCGTGACCAGCCTCTCCCTGACCCCCAGCGCCGCCAAGCGCGTCGCCTTCATCGCCGCCAAGCAAGGCAAGCCCGCGGTGCTTCGGCTGGCGGTCGACGGCGGCGGTTGCGCGGGCTTTTCCTATCGGTTCGAGATGGGCGCCGTCGCCGCGGATGATGTTCGGGTCGAAACGGACGGCGTGACGCTCGTCGTCGATCCGGTCAGCCTCGACCTGCTCGACGGCTCGGCAGTCGATTATGTCGAGGATCTCGGCGGCGCGGCGTTCAAGGTCACCAACCCCAACGCGGCCTCGGGTTGCGGCTGTGGATCGAGCTTTTCGGTCTAGCTCGACGAGGCTAGGGTGGTGGCCATGAAAGTCACCAGCTTCAACATCAACGGGATCCGCGCGCGCCTGCCGCGATTGGTCGAATATCTCGATCGCGAGCAGCCCGACGTGGTGTGCCTGCAGGAATTGAAGTGTGCCGATGAATCGCTTCCCGTGGGCGATATCGAGGCGGCGGGCTATCGCGCGGTGTGGCACGGGCAAAAGGGCTTCAACGGGGTCGCGATCCTCGGACGCGGCGAAGCGCCGGTGCTGCGCCAAGTCGGGCTGCCCGGTGATTCCGACGATAGCCACAGCCGCTATATCGAGGCCGAGGCGCACGGGCTGATCGTCGCGTCGATCTATCTGCCTAATGGCAACCCGATCGGGAGCGAGAAATTCACGTATAAATTACGCTGGATGGAGCGGCTTGCCGCGCGCGCAGCTATATTATTGGATGAAGAACGCCCGGTCGTGCTGGCCGGCGACTACAACGTCATCCCACAGGATCGCGATACGTTTTCGACCCGCGCGATGGCCGATGACGCGCTGTTCCAACCGCAAAGCCAGGCCGCGTTTCGCACGCTGATGCACCAGGGCTGGACCGACGGCCTGCGCGCGACCCACCCCGCCGAGCCGCGGCTGTTCACCTTCTGGGACTATCAGGCTGGCGCGCTGGCCCGCGACGCGGGGTTCCGCATCGATCATCTGCTGCTCAGCCCGCAAGCGGCCGACCGGCTGCGCGGCGCGGGCGTCGACAAATGGGCGCGTGCCGAGGAACGGGCCAGCGACCACGCGCCGACCTGGGTCGAACTCGCCTAGAGCGTTTTCTGATACACCCGGTAGCGATGGTTGATCGTGGCGCCGGGCAGTTCGGCGATCGACATCATCCCCTGATTATCCTCGAGCACCCATCCGAACTCGCCACGTTTGACGCCGTAATTATCGACGCAGGCCCGACGGATATACTCGATCAGCGTATAAGCGATCTGCCCCGCCAGCCGGGTGCCGTGGAGCCGCTTGGTGACGCCCATCAACGGCACTCGGATTCGCGTCACCCGCGGCTTGCGCAGGCGCCACAGCAGTTTGACGAAGCCGAACGGGAATAGCTCGCCGTTGAGGTCGGCGGTCAACTCATTGAGGTCGGGAATGGTCAGCATGAACGCCACCGGCTCGCCATCGAGCTCGGCGATGCGGACGATATCTTCATAGACGATCGGCTTCAACTTCTTGCCGGCATGGGCGATTTCGGCATTGGTCAGCGGAACGAATCCCCAATTGTCCGACCAGGCGTCGTTGAGCAGGCCCAGGATGATCGCGGCGTCGCGATCGAACTTCGATTTGTCGACCGAGCGGATGCGGATTCGCGGATTTCTTTCGGTCGCCGCGACCATGCGCTTGACCAGTTGCGGTTGATCCTTGTCGATGTCGAGATCGTAGGTGACCAGATCCTTGGCTTTGGTATAGCCCGCCGCTTCGATCCATTCGCGATATATCGGTAGGTGATGCCCCATCATCGCCATCGGCGGCTGGTCGAACCCCTCGATCAGAAGACCCGGTTCATCCCAGATCGAGATCGAAATCGGCCCCATCACCGCCGTCATGCCCTGAGCGCGAAGCCATTCCTCGGCGGCGGCAATCAGCGCCGCGCCCGCCGTCCCATCAAGCGCATCGAACATACCCCAGTGACCAAGTCCGGTCTGAACATACTCCTGAACCAGCTCGTCGACTTGCGCGCTGATCCGCCCGACGATGGTGCCACCGCGCTCGGCGAGGAATAATTCCGCGCGGCCATGGTCAAACCAGGGGTTCTTCCGGGGGTCGATCAGGCCGTGGACTTCGTTCTTGAGCGGCGGGCGCCAGGCGGGATCGTGCTGATACGCTCGCCACGCAAAATCGACGAACGCGCAGCGGTCCGCCTTGGTCGTGACAGGGCGGATTACGATGGGTTCGCTCATGCCGCCAAGGGCTAGCGAGCCGGGCCCCGCTTGTCACCCGCCACCGCGCCGCCCCTTTAAGCGCCATCTTGGTGCCACTATCTCAGGTCAATCGACCATCCCCCGCTAAGAGGTTGCACAATTTTCGAAACATTCATCAGGGATGCTGGTCCGATTGAGGACAGGGTAGCCGCGCCGGCGATCGTTCGTCGCGACGACAAGGCGATGCTGCGCGCTGCGGCCGACGTGACGCGCGACCTCAATGTGCCCGACGCGCGAATTTACTGGGCCGACTTCCTGACCTCGGCGGCGGTCGGCTATGCCGCGCTCGGGCTGGCCGCGATCACCGCCAGCACGCTGGTAATGCTCGCTGCTGGGGCCGTCAGCATCTTCGCTTTGTTCCGCGCGGGCAGCTTCATTCATGAGCTGACCCATATCAAAAAGGGTCAGTTGGCCGGGTTCAAGGTTGGCTGGAATGCGATCGTTGGCATTCCGTTGCTGATCCCGTCTTTTCTCTACGAAGGCATTCACAACCTCCACCATGCCAAGATTCGCTATGGCACGGTCGAGGATCCCGAATATCTTCCGCTCGCGCTGATGAAGCCCTGGACGCTGCCGCTGTTCGTCGTCGCCGCGGCGCTTGCGCCGATAGCGCTGCTGTTCCGCTTTGCCGTGCTCGCGCCGTTGTCATTGCTGACTCCAAGTCTACGAAGGTTGGTGATCGAGCGCTATTCGGGGCTACAGATCAATCCGTTGTTCCGCCGCAAGTCGGCCGAGGGCGAACTTGCCCGCCAGTGGCGCTGGCAGGAGGCCGCGGCGAGCGTCTGGGCGATCACGCTGATCGTGATGGCGGTCACGGGCGTGGTCCCGCTCCATGCCATGCTCGTCTTTCTCGCCGTCACCTCTGCTACAATGCTGCTCAATCAGACTCGAACATTGGTAGCGCATCTTTGGGAAAACGATGGCGAGCCGCTGAGTGTCACCGAGCAATTCCTCGACAGCGTCAACGTGCCGCCGCCGGGACCCGCGGCCGAACTGTGGGCGCCAGTTGGGCTGCGCTACCATGCCCTGCATCACCTTCTTCCCGGGCTTCCTTACCACGCGCTGCCGACCGCGCATCGCCGTCTGAAAGGCGCGCTGGGCGCGGACTCGGCCTATCATGGCGCCAATTATGGTGGACTGTTCACTCTGGTTGGGCGGCTCGCGGTCAATTCGTGGCGCGGTGGGCGCGGCGTCTGATCCACGGTTGTGGGCGCAAGTCGGAACTGGTTCGGACGGCCGCCTCAAGCAAGCAAGGTCTATTCCTCGGAGCGCACGAGGACCATTTCGCCGATCAGCAGGAACAGCATGAATGGCGCCCACGCGGCGAGCACCGGGGGATAAGCGCCGACATTGCCGAGCGCGAGGCTGAGATTGTCGACCAGGAAATAACTGAAGCCGAGCGCCATCCCGATCGCGGCGCGGATCAGGACCTGTCCCGAGCGCGCCAGTCCGAAGGCGGCGATTCCGGCAAGCAAAGGCATCAGCACGATCGACATCGGCCCGCTGATCTTGTGCCACCATCCGCTGCGGGCGGCGTCGGTTGGGCGCCCCGCGCGGTCGAGGTCGACGATTGCCTGCTCGAGCGACCTGAAATCCTGGCTGGTGGGGTTAATCCTAGCGAGTGTGAAGCGCGTCGCCTCGACCCCGTCGAGCGTATCGAGCGTTGGCTGGACGCGCACGACGTTCATGTCCGTGTCATAGACTCGCGCATTGAACAGGCGCCACCCGCCCGGGCGCTGGCGTGCCAGCGGGGCGTCGATCAGCCCGTCGATCGATCCGGCGCGGCGTTGGTAGATGGTGACCCCCTCAAGCCGCACATCGGCGCCGCGTCCAGCGACGAGGCGGGCATGAATCAACTGCTCACCGTCGCGCGCCCAGACGTTGCTCATCACGCCGCTGTCGGGCGGGATCGGCTTGTAATCGGCGCCGGTCCAGGCATCGGCGGTGCGCGAGGCGCGGACCACGACGGTTTCGTTGAAGACAAAGGTGACGACCGCGACGACCAGGCTGGCGATGATCATCGGCGCCAGCACCTGGTGGGCCGACATTCCCGCCGCCTTCATCGCCACCACTTCGCTATTCTGGTTGAGGCTGGTGAGCGCGATCAGCGTCCCGAGCAGCACTGCGAACGGCAAGAAGCGCGACGCGAGCATGGGCACGCGCAGCGTGACATAACGCCACAATTCGGGCTCGCCATTGCCCGGGACGGCCAGGATCTTGCCCGACTCGCCGAGCAGGTCGAGCGCCATCAGCACCAGGACCAGCATGATCAGGACGGCCAAACTGCGGCTCAGGAACAGCCGTGCCATATAGAGTGCGAGCCGACGCGATGGCAGGAAGTTGAGATTGATCACGCCGCGGGCACGATCCGGCGGCGGCGCGGAGCGAGCTTGCCAATCCACTTGCCGAGCTTCGCGAACGCCGCCTCGAGCGCACCGATGGGCTGGCCCCCGGGGCGATGCGCGATAACGTGATACATCCACCCGATCAGCGCCACGAAAAACAGGAAGGGGAGCCACAGCGCAAGCTCGGGCACCAGTCGGCCCTGAGCCCCGGCGCTTTCGGCATATTGGTTGATCTTGTGATAGGTCACCACCATCACGATCGCGACGAAAATGCCGAGCCCCGACGCTGACCGTTTGGGCGGCACGGCGAGCGCGACCGCGAGCAGCGGGAGCATCAGCATCATGACCACTTCGACC
Source organism: Pseudomonadota bacterium (assembly GCA_030855425.1). The sequence goes on along the minus strand of JALYRH010000001.1, from coordinate 14,967 downwards.
AAGCGGTAATGAAGGTTGGCGCGGGCGGCGAGATTTTTTTCGACGCTGACCCTGGTCGACGCAGGACCGTAAGCGCGCGAGCTGATCTCGACCAAGTTGAGCTCGTCGCGATCGCTGCCGCGCCCGCGAAACGGGTCGATCGAGGGCAGGTTGATCGGCAAGTCATAACTGTCGAAGGCGAGCGTGCGCGGCGTGGTGAATTTGGGACTGTCCTGGATCAACCGGCCCTTCTTGAGGCGAAAGATGATCGTGTCGGGATCATCGGTCGACAGGAATTGCCCGCTTTCGGCGCTCGCCGCGACGCGCATTCCGGACTTGTCTTCGAGCGCGGTGAAGATTCCGCCGAGGCGCGTGCCATTCTCCTCGCTCCGTTCGATGCGCAGCGTCATACGCTTGCCCATCGTGTTGAACTCGCCAACCTTGATCGCGGCGCCAAGCGCGCCCGAGCGAAGATCGAAGCGCAGCCCTTCATAACGGTAGCGCGAATAAGGCTCGACCCAGCCGACGATGATTATGTTGAGCAGCAGCAACACGATCGCGAAGCCGTACGGCACGCGCAGCAGGCGGCCATAGCCGACGCCGATCCCGCGCAACGCATCAAGTTCGGACGACAGCGCTAGCTTGCGAAAGGCAAGCAATATCCCGAGCAACAGCCCGATCGGGATGCCCAAAGCAAGATATTCGGGCAGCAGATTGGCAAGCATCCGCCACACCACGCTGACCGGCCCCCCGGCGTCGATCACGAAATCGAACAGGCGCACGATCTTGTCGAGCACGAGCAGCATCGCGGCGAGCAGCAATGTCCCGAGCAACGGAATGGCGATGCTTTTCGCCAGATAGCGATCGATGAGGGCGAGCCGTGCCAATTTTTGTCGTCCCTGCACCATGATTTGGCCGCAAACTGGCCCGACATACGCTGTGACGGTGTCTCCCGCAGTTAGGGGGGCGGGGACGCCATTGTTCGCCTGTAACAGAATGGACATGAATTTCATGCGCAAAAGTCGCTCCCCCCTCACCGCCGGTGCCGCACTCGTGGCGCTGGCCCTCGCCGCTCCCGCCAGCTCGGCCATCGTCGGTGCCGATGCCGCCGTGTGCGCGGCGGGCAAGCCATCGCTGCTGGTTCGTGTTGCTGGAATCAAACAGCCGACCGGCACGCTGAAAATGTCGCTCTACGGCAGCGATCCGTCGGTCTATCTCAAGAAGCAGGGCCGCCTGCGCCGGATCAAGGTACCGGTGACCAGCAGTGGTCCGATCGACGTGTGCATCGCGGTGCCGAGGACCGGCCGCTATGCGGTCGCGGTTCATCATGATCTCAACAGCAGTGGCGGCAAGGATCGCCATGACGGCGGCGGCTATTCGAACAACCCGCGCGTCTCGCTGATCAACATGCGCCCACCGTTCGCGCGCACGGCGGTCGAGGTTGGCCAGCGCCCGGCGAGGGTTGATGTGCAGTTGCTTTACGTCAGCGGCCTGTCGGTTGGGCCGGCGAAGAGTTGATGAAGCGACCGCGGATCGCCTTATTGTCGAACCCCAAGTCGACCGGCAATCTGGCCCAGCTGCCGCGGATCCGCGCTTACTGCGCGGAACATATCGACATTTTCCATTACGAGGTCGAACGCGCCGACCAAATCGGCGACGCCATGGCGACGATCGCGCGGGTCCGGCCCAAACTGCTCGTCATCAACGGCGGCGACGGGACGGTCCAGGCCGCGCTCACCGAATTGTACAATGGCGGGCACTTCGGCACGGCGCCGCCGCCCGTCGCGGTGTTGCCGAGCGGCAAGACCAATCTGATCGCGCTCGATCTCGGCGCAGGGGGCGACCCGGTGGTCGCGCTCGGACGATTGCTCGCGCTCGCGCAGACCGACCTTGCCCCGCATATCGTCGCTCGCGAGCTGATTTCATTGTCGGGAGGAATAGACGGGTCACAACCGGTGATCGGCATGTTCCTCGGCGGCGCCGGACTCGCCGACATCATGCTTTACTGCCGCAATCGCATCTATCCGCTCGGTTTGCCCAACGGGATCAGCCATATCATCACGGCCCTGGCGGTCGTGCTCGGGCAGGTATTCCGCTTGCGCGCCAGCTTCCTTCCACCCGAACCCGCACAGCTTAGTGTATCTCTGCGCCGCGAGGGTGCGATCCAGCGTCGCTTCTCCTTGCTGTTCGTGACCACGCTCGAAAAAATGCTGCTGTCGAGTGATGCCGGGCCGCATCGCTCGGGGTTGCTCAAATTCGTTGCGGTCGAGCAGCGTCCGTGGGCACTGCTGCGGGCGTTCTGGGCAAGCCTCGTCGGGCAATTGGGCAAGACCAAGATGACCGGGGTTCATGTGGAGGAGGCCGACGAAATCTCGATCGAGGGCGAAGGCAGCGATGTCATCCTTGATGGAGAGACGTTCCGTGCCGGGATTGGCAAACCGATCCTGCTTCGCTCGGCCTTGCCTCTGTCGTTCGTACGCCTCGCCGCCTGACCATGAGCCGCGCGATCGAGCGGCTCGTCGCCGACGAACTGGCGCAGCCGGTCGATAAGGCGGTTGCCGGCATGGCCGCTGCGATTGCCGAGCGCCATGGCGCCGCCAGCCGAAGCGTGCTGTTCTATGGATCGTGCCTGCGCCAGAAGCAGCTCGATGGGCTGATGCTCGATTTCTACCTGATCGTGTCGGACTATCGTCGTGCCTACGACAAACCGTGGCTGGCGCGCGCCAACGCCCTCGTGCCTCCCAACGTCTTCCCCTTCCAGCACGACGGGCTGGCGGCCAAATATGCCGTGCTGAGCGAGGCTGATTTCCACCGGTTGAATGGTCCTGAGACTCGCAATGTGTCGGTCTGGGCGCGGTTCGCCCAGCCGTCGCGGCTGGTGTGGGCGGCTGACGAGTTTGCGAGCAAGGCCGCGGTCGCGGCCGTTGCGCGCGCCGCGCCGACTTTGCTTGGTGCCGCAGGGCCGGTGGCGGGCGAAGCGCCGCTCGACTGGTGGCGCCGCGCCTTTGCGCTGACCTATTCGGCCGAGCTCCGCGCCGAGCGCAAGGGCCGCAGCGGATCGGTGGTGGACGCCGATGCCGAACGCTACCAGCGTTTTTCGGCACCAGCATCGGCAGCGATCGAAGCCGGCGCGCCAAGCGGCGGTTGGGCGCGGCGGCGGATCGAGGGCAAGGCGCTGTCGGTTGTCCGGCTGGCCAAGGCGAGCGCGACCTATGCCGGCGGCGCGGACTATATCGTGTGGAAGATCAACCGCCATGCGGGGACCGCGTTCGTGCTCAAGCCGTGGCAGCGCCGCCATCCCTTGCTCGGCGCGCTCAGCCTGCTGCCGCGGCTCCTGAGATCGGGCGCGGTTCGCTAGATCCGCGCGCCAGCGCGCCGGCCACGGCCGCCGCCAGCGCGGCGACGGTGAACGGCTTCCTCAGCAGTTCATGCCCAACGAGATCGTCGGTTTCGCCCTCTCCGACAAAGCCGGTGACGAACAGCACGGCGATGTCGGGGCGCCGCGCGCGAAGCTCGCGAACCAGTTCGGGCCCATTGATCTCGGGCATCACGACGTCGGAAATGACGAGGTCGAAATCCTCGACGCCGAACAAGCGCATCGCCTCGGCACCGCCCGAGCAGCTGACCGGATCATAGCCCAGATCCTCGAGCGCGCCGACGGTCGCGGTCCGCACCCGCGGATCGTCCTCGACCAGCAGGATGCGCGCGCCCGGAACGGTGACGTCCACTTCATTGCGCTGTGCCGAGGGATGGATACGGACATTGGTCGCCGCTGCTTGCGTGCGCGGCAGATAGATTGACACCGTGCTGCCGCGGCCAAGCGCGCTGTCGATCCCGATCTCGCCGCCCGACTGGTGCGCAAAACCGAAAATCTGGCTCAGCCCAAGCCCGGTGCCCTTGCCGACTTCCTTGGTGGTGAAGAACGGTTCGAACGCGCGGTCGATCACCTCCGCGGTCATGCCGCAGCCGGTGTCGCTCACCGAAATCTTCAAATACTCGCCCGGCTGGATGTCGCCGACGGCATTGGCGAGAAGCGTTTCGTTACCGGTCGAGATCGTCAGCTGGCCTTCGCCGTCCATCGCGTCGCGGCCATTGACCGCAAGATTGAGGATCGCATTTTCAAGCTGGTGGCTATCGACGAACACCGGCCACGCGCCGGTCGCCAGCACGGTGCGCACCTCAATCCGCTCGCCCAACGTCCGGTCGAGCAGCTCGCTCATCCCTTCGACCAGCGCGGCGCTGTCGACCCGTTCGGGAAGCAGCGGTTCGGATCGCGCGAAGGACAATAAGCGGCGGGTCAGCGCTGCGGCGCGGGTGGCGCCCTCCATCGCGTTGGTGAGATGGACCAGCACATCGCGGCGCGGGCCGTTGAGGCGGCGGCGAGCAAGATCGATTCCGCCGACCACGACGGCCAGCATATTGTTGAAATCATGGGCAATCCCGCCGGTCAACTGGCCAACCGCTTCCATTTTCTGGACTTGGCGCAATTGGGCTTCGGCGGCCTGACGCTCGACCGCTTCGGCCTTGAGCGCGAGGTTGGCGTCGCTGAGTTCGCGGGTGCGGTCGGCGACCGCTTGCTCGAGCACGAGCGAGCGCTCGGCTTCGCTTTCGGCCTCGCGCCGCGCGATCGCATTGAGCCGCAGCGCCTGGACCGCGACCGCTCCGAGAAAAATCGCCATTGCCCCGACCACGACCCCAAGCCAGCTCAGATAATCGGTCAATCGGTCGGCCTGCGCCGCGAACAATTGCGTCTCCTGCATCCGCGCCGCAAGGGCGATGCGCTGGCCATTGGCAATTTCGCTCAGCACGCGCCGCACCGCAGGTCCGGTCGGCGATTGCCCGGCGGCGTAATAATAGCTTGTTCCGCCCACGCCGCGTCCGGCCACGGTGGCGCGCGCCGCAAGCGCGAACTCCGCGCCGCGTTGCTGATAAAGTTCATTCAGGCGCGCCAGACGGTCGTGCTGCGAGGGCTCGTTACGAAGCAATTTGCCGAGTTGGTAGAGCTGCTGCCCCGCCAGGCGCCATTGCGCATAATAGCTGCTGCCGCTCGTCTGGACGTCCTCGTCGAGCACGAATCGGCCAAGTGCGGCTTCCGAACGCGAAATGCTCGCGTCGAGCGATCGGGTCAGCAAGGTCACGTCATAGGCATGGCGCTCGCCGGCCAGCGCGTCGTCGCGGGCGTTGTTCGACATCGCAACCAGGAACACCATCCCGAGCAGGACCAGCGCGGCGAGCAGCGCCCCGGCGGCCGCGCCGCCGCCGCGCCAGTCGAAACGCCGATCATCGGTGGAGGTCATGGCGTCAGTCTAGCTGCCCCTCTCGGACAGCGATAGCCCAAGAAGCTCAGTCGATGCAGCCAGTGGCCCGCCCCGCCGCGGCGAAGATGGTCAGGATGTGATCGACCTGTTCGCTGGAGTGCTCCGCGCATAAAGAACAGCGCAGTAGCGTCATATTGGCCGGGGTGGCGGGGGGCCGCGCAAGGTTGACGTACAGCCCCCCGTCGAGCAGCGCTTCCCACATCGCCGCGCCCTGTTCGAGGTTGGGCATGATGACCGCGATGATCGCCGATTGTGGTGCCTCGGTGCCAAGCTGGAAGCCGAGCGCCTTGAGCCCGGCGTGGAGTTTCTGACTGTTTTCCCACAGGTGAGCGCGCTTGTCGGCGCTGTGCATCAGTTTGCCGATCGAGGTCGCGGCGGTGGCGACGACCGACGGCGGAAGCGAGGCGGTGAAAACATAGGGGCGGCACACCAGCCGCAAAATCTCGAACTTAAGATGGTTCGACACGCAGAAGCCGCCGACCGTGCCGACCGATTTGGAAAAGGTGCCGATGATGAAATCGACATCGTCGATCACGCCCTGCGCCTCGGCCACGCCACGGCCATGTGTCCCGATGAAGCCCATCGAATGCGCCTCGTCGACCAGCACCATCGCGCCCGCCGCTTTCGCCACCGCGACCATTTCCTTCAATGGCGCGATATCACCGAGCATCGAATAGACGCCCTCGAGCACGACCAGCGCCTTGGCTCCGTCGGGAATGCGCCTCAGCCGTTTCTCGAGCGCGTCGACATCATTGTGGCGGAACGGCACGATGTTGGCGTTGCCGAGCGCGCAACCGTCATAAATCGAGGCATGGCTGTCGATGTCGAGGACGATATAATCGTCCTTGCCGGCAAGTGTTGAAATGATTCCCAGATTGGCCTGATAGCCGGTTGCGAACACCATCGCATGATCCATCGCGTAAAAGGTCTTGAGCGCTTCCTCGCACGCTTTGTGCCCAGCGTAAGTGCCGTTGAGCACGCGGCTCCCGGTCGTTCCCGAGCCATAGTCGTCGAGCGCCTGCTTGCCTGCGGCAATGACGTCGGGATCGAACGTCATGCCCATATAATTGTACGTGCCGAGCAGGATCGTGCGCTGGCCGTTGCAGATCGCCACGGTCGGGCTTTCTACCCGCTCCATGACGAGGTTGAACGGGTCGGTCATTCCGGTCGAGAGAAGCGCCTCGCGCTGCGCGATCAGCGGATCGAACTTCGACAGCAGGTCGCTCACGCGGCGAGCTTCCCGACCGCGTCGATAAGCTGGCCGACGGTCTCGATCTCGGCCTGCTGGTTCATCGTGATGAGGATATCGAACTCATCCTCGATCGTGGCGACGAAATCGAGCACGGTCAGGCTGTCCCATTCGAGATCCTGGGCGAAGCGCGTGTCGTCGTCGACCGCAACCCCCTTGTTGTTGAACGGTATGATGAGGGCTTTCACCCGGGCGTCGGTTTCGGCTCGATCGGTCATGGCGCTGGTCCTAATCTTGGGCGCGTCCTTAAGCAATCGAATGGGGCGCAAAGAGGGCGCGGCGACTTGGCTTTGGCGGTGCAGCGCGGTGCCGCCGATACCTTGGCCTCGGTACTCGTGCGTTAAAGCCAGGCGTTCGCGCGGTACCAGCGAGCCGTGTCGGCGAGGCCGGTTTCGGTATCGATCTGCGCCTGCCACATGCCGCGCGGCGCGGCGCGGGCAGGGGTGCTAGTCCAGTCGGGATGGCAGAAATAAGCGGCGCGGTCGGGGGTCAGCTTGGCGCGGCGCCCGCGCACCAGCCGGTCGGCGCGCGCGGCGAGCGCCAGCACGCGCCTTGGGACCGACACTATGCGGACCTTGCCGCCCACCGCGCGGCCAAGCGTCTCGCCGAACTGGACGTGGGTCCAGCCGCCGGGCCGGCCATCATCGGGCTCAAGCAGCAGCGCCGCATCGCTCACCGCGAGCGCAAGCAGCAGCCGGGCGAGATCGGCGACGTGGATCAGCGACAGCCGGCCCGGGGGCGGGAGCATGACCAGACCGCGCTTCGCCATCTTGAACAGCTCGAGCGTTTCGCGATCCCCCGGCCCATAGACCGCTGGCGGGCGGACGATCGCAGTCGACAGCGGCGCGGCGCTGACAAGCGTTTCTGAACGTGCCTTGCTCGCGCCATAAAGCGACAAGCCTGGCTCCCGCGCGGCGAGCGAACTGACGTGGACGAAGCGCTTGATGCCAGCGGTTTCAGTGGCGGTCAGGATCGCGGCCGTGCCCGTCACGTTTCCGGCCTCGAAGCCCGCCGCATCGCGGGCATTGATCACGCCCGCGACGTGAATCACCGCGCTCGCCCCGGCAACCAGCGCGGCGAGCGCGTCGCCGTCATCGAGCGCGCCTTCGACCCACGTCACGCCGGCGCGGGGGGGCTGGGGACGGCGGGTCAGGGCGCGGACCGCATGACCCTCGCTCAACGCCAGATCGAGCAGTTGCGCGCCAACGAACCCCGTCGCGCCGGTCAGCGCAAGGGTCAGAGCGGCGACCATGGCTCGTCGTCGAGCAACTCGATCTCGCTCGCTTTTTCGCCCCCGACGGTGTCGAGGATCGTGTCGAGCAGGGGCTCGAGCCCGTCACCGGTCGCGGCGGAGACGACAAACGGTGCTACTCCGGCGATCTTGGCGAGCTTCTTGGCGAGCTTGGTCATGTCCTTGGCCTCGACCAGGTCGGCGCGCGACAAGGCCAGCACTTCGGGCTTGTCCTCGAGCCCCGCTCCGTAAGCGGCAAGCTCACCGCGCACCACGCGATAGGCCTCGATCGGGTCCTCGCCCGCGGCATCGACGAGATGGAGCAGGACGCGGGTGCGCTCGACATGGCCCAGGAAACGGTCGCCGATCCCTGCGCCTTCGGCGGCGCCCTCGATCAGCCCGGGAATGTCGGCGAGGACGAATTCGCGGCCCTTGTGACGCACCACGCCCAATTGCGGGCGCAGCGTAGTGAAGGGATATTCGCCGACCTTGGCGACGGCATTGGTGGTGCGGTTGAGGAAGGTCGACTTGCCCGCATTGGGGAGCCCGACCAGCCCGGCATCGGCGAGCAACTTCAAACGCAGCCAGACATACATTTCCTCGCCCGGCCAGCCGGTGCCGTGCTGACGCGGCGCGCGGTTGGTCGAGGTCTTGTAGCTGGCATTGCCGCGACCGCCGTCGCCGCCCTTGAGGAAGGTGATCCGCTGCCCCTCTTCGGTGAAGTCGGCGAGCAGGCTGCGTTCCTCATCGTCGGCGAGGACTTGGGTCCCGACCGGCACCTTGATCACCAGGTCGGGGCCGCCGGCGCCGGTCATGTTGCTGCCCGCACCGCCTTTGCCGCGCGCGGCGCGGAAATGCTGGGTGTAGCGAAAATCGATCAGCGTGTTGAGGCCCGCCACGGCTTCGAACACGATGTCGCCGCCCTTGCCGCCCGCGCCGCCGTCGGGACCGCCATATTCGATATATTTCTCGCGCCGGAAACCGACCGCGCCGGGGCCGCCGGCGCCCGAGCGAATGAACACCTTGGCCTGATCAAGAAAATGCATTGCCGGCCCTTAGGCGATGCGCCGCGCAAACGCCACGGCGGCGCCATCTATCGGCCCCCGCCTATCGCTTCAACTCCCGCCACCAAGCTGACCTTTAAGCCGATTGGGCTGTGGAGCAGCTTGAGGGCGGGGGCTGGAGTCGGGCTCAGAGGCTACCCGACGCCGTGGTGGGCGGGTCGAGCGAATAGACATCCTTGGCCCAGGCGATCGATGCCCCGCCCTGCGGCTGCGCCGTCAGATAGGTGACATAGACCGAGATCGGCTGGGGCAGGCGAACCGTCTCGTCGGGCACCGCGCCGTTCGCGGTCGGCGGGGTGCCGAACAGCCAGCGCGCCAGTTTCGGCGCGTCTTCAAGGCGGATGCAGCCGTTGCTATTGTCGCGTTTGGCCTCCGCAAATTGCGGTTTGTTGGCGGTGTCGTGAAGGAAAATCCCGAAGTCATTGGCAAACGGGAATTTCATTTGGCCCATCGAATTGAGCTTGCCGGGTTTCTGACGCATCTTGACCGAGGTAGTTCCCGCCGCGACCGCTTTCCAGTCGATGCTCGATGCGGGAATCACCGTTGCGCCCTGGCCAAACTCATCGACCGCTTCATAATTGGTGCGCTTGAGATAGGCGGCGCCGCCGCTGACGATGCGCGGCGCGACGATCTTTTTGACCAGATCCTCGGCGACGTTCCAGTACGGATTCAGAATCGCGAAATAGACCCGGCTCGCCATCGGATGGGTTGGCGTTGCGGAAGTGCCGACGACGACTCGCATCTTGTCGATCACTTCGCCATTCTCGACCAGCATCATCTCCGCGGCGGCGGGATTGACGAACAGATAGCGCCCGGTGGTGGGGAGGACACGAGCGCGTTGCAGATTGGCCGCGAGGCGCGGATCGATCCGACCGCCATTGGCCGCGGCATCGGCCATCATTGCGCTGCGCAGTTCCTCGTAGAAACGCGACTTGCGCATCGCGGCGGTCACATAAGCAGCGCGATCGCTCGCCTTGTCGGCCAGGAACAAGGTCCGATCGGGCAGCTCGACGTCGGGTACCGTCGCCGGGTTGTAATAACGAAAACCGGAGATCGGTCCGCGCAGCGTCGCCACCAGACCGAGCCATCCCGTCGAAAGCATGCGATCGATCGCCAATGCATTGGGGGCCGGGGCGGCCAATGCCGCATCGATCCGCGTCGCAAGGCCTGCACCCGCGGCATAGCCTTCACTGTCCGCGGTGCGCAAACGGTCGAGCACAACCCGACCCGCCGGCGACAGGCTGGACCCTTGCATCCACAGCGGCGCACGTCCGGCCGCGTCGTAAAAGCGGCCTAGCGCGGCGTTGGCCGACAGCGCGGCCGGAATGGCGGGAACGGCGATCGTCAGACCCGACGCGTGGGCGGTCGCCCCGAGCGGTGCCAGGACAAGTGAGGCGAACAATAAGTGACGCAACATGAATTATATTCCTCCCGCACCCTACATCGCATTGAAAAGCCTTGGATTCAACCGGCGCTGTGGTTCGTTTCGGCCTTGATTCTGCCCGACAGGACGGCAATTACCTGTCGCACGGCGATATCGCGCGCCGCGGAGCGCGACAGGCCGCACGCGCGCGCGACCTCGCTTCCTGCCAGACTGTCGCCAATCGCGAGGAGGACCAGCCCGAGCGTGGCCTGGTCGAGCGGCCTCTGTTCGCCGGGATCGCTGATGTCGCGGATGACCTGCGCGATCGCGTCCACAATCGGTTCGAGCGCTTCGCGCTGGCGGGTCAGCACGACCCACGCGATGAGTTCGCCCGCGCCCTGCTCGATAAACGCGTCGAACATGCCCTCGACCACATCCCGCAGCCGCGCCTCGCCGCGACGCATGCGCCCGATCGAGCCGGTGATCGACCCCGCCACCGACACCGCGATGTCCGCCGCCAGCGCCCGGTGGAGTCCCGCGACCGAGCCAAAATGATGGAGCAGATTGGCGTGAGTGCGCCCGATCCGGCCCGCGACCGCCTTGAGCGTGACCGCCGCCACGCCCTCGCTGGTCAACAGTTCGCGCGCCGCCGCCACCGCCGCGGCGCGGCTCGCGTCGGGCGACAGCCGTTTACGAATTCCCAAACTTATTGACATTTATGTCAGTTACACCGATTTATGCGCAACCCAGGGTGTGGAGTGGATCGATGAACGCTGCAAGCATGACCCGTTCGGGCGTAACACCCGCCGATCTCACCATCACCCCGCGCGACCGCCGCTTCGGGCGCGACGAAGCAACCCCGCGCTGGTGGCATGGCGGCAATCCCTATGCGAGCGCGCTTTACAATGCGCTGTCCGCGACGTTCCCCGAAGGCGAAGCGTTCTTCGTCGACAGCGTGCGCCGGCACCGGGAGGGGGTCTGTCCCCGCCTGGCGGGTGAAATCAAGGCATTCACGACCCAGGAAGTGATCCATAGCCGCGAGCATCTGGCGTTCAACCGCCGTGCCGCCGAAGCCGGCTATGATCTGTCGAAACTCGAGGCGAAGGTGACCGAACGGCTTGCGCTGACCAAGGCCCGCCCGCCGATCGTGAGCCTGGCCGCGACCATGGCGCTCGAACATTTCACCGCCATCCTGGCGCATGAACTGCTCGCCGATCCGCGCCACCTCGCCGGTGCCGACCTCGCGAGTGCCGAGCTGTGGCGCTGGCACGCGGCCGAAGAAATCGAGCATAAGGGGGTCGCCTATGACACTTGGCTCCACGCCACGAGGGCGTGGTCGCGGACCAAGCGCTGGAAGGTCAAGGCCAAGCTGATGCTGCTCGTGACCCGCAACTTCATCGTCGATCGCACTGCGGGTGCGCTCGAATTGCTGCGTCAGGACGGGATCACCGGCGCGAGAGCCGTCGCCGGGGTGTTGTGGTACGCGTGGATCAACCCCGGCATGTTCCGCAAGATCTTCGCTGCCTGGGCAAGCTTCTTCCTGCCGCGCTTCCATCCGTGGAACGAGGACGATCGTGCGCTGATCGCCAATTACGAGACGAGCGGCAACTTCGCCGCCGCCGAGCCCGGGCGCAAGGTCCGGCGCGCAGCATAACGATTACGCCGCCATCAGCGCGTCGGAGCCTGCCAGTTGGAGCCGGAACAGTCGCGTCATCGCTTCACCCTGGCGCGCGCAGCTATATCGCTTCGCCGACAGCCCGGTGGCGATGAAGCCGAGCTTCTCCAATACCCGGCCCGAAGCGGGATTATCGGCGAAATGCGCCGCCTCGAGCCGCGGCAGCTTGAGTGAACGCGCCAGTTCGACCAGCGCGTGGCCGGCCTCGGTGGCAAGACCCCGGTTCCAATGGCGGCGCGATATCCAATAGCCAAGTTCGACCGCGTCCGACGAGCGCCGCCCAAATCCGCACGATCCCACCAACCGCGGCGCCCCCGCGGTACGCTCGGTGATGAGGAAGCTGGGCAGCGCGGGGTCGCGCGGCGCCGCGAGGAACGCCTCCGCCTCCGATACGCCGAACGGCCATGGCGCGGTCGCCAGATTGCGGACGATCGCCTCGTCGGCGATCGCCACGGCTAGCGCCGGCGCGTCCTCGGCCCAGCCGGGCCTGAGCAGCAATCGTGTGGTCCGGACGAACATCTTCTTCTCCTCCCACGTGCCGCTAGCGCGGCTGGGTTGCAGTTTGAGGAGAAGAAAAGGACGGCCCGGTGACGCTTCGTGCAAACGCTCGTCGGGGGCACGAAAAAAGGGAGAAGGGGGCTGCCCCTTCTCCCTTTTCGAGTCCTGTGGACCGTCCGGGCTGCCCCCTTGTGGGAGCAGTCCTTACGCGACCGATCCCTTCATTCCGCCGCCGCCGGCAGCATCGCCTCGACGTGACAAAATTTGCGGCCTTGGCGGCCGTCGCGGAACGCCACGCGGCCGTCGGTCAGCGCGAACAGGGTATGATCCTTGCCGATGCCGACATTCGCGCCCGGATAGACGCGCGTGCCACGCTGGCGAACGATGATATTGCCGGCACGAACGGCTTCGCTGCCGAACTTCTTGACGCCGAGGCGCTTGGCTTCCGAATCGCGACCGTTGCGCGAGGAGCCGCCTGCTTTTTTATGTGCCATGTTTACTTCTTCTCGGTGCTGGCAGCCGCCTTCGGGGCGGCTTTCTTGGCTGCAGCCTTAGCAGGTGCAGCATCATTTGTCGACGCCTTGGCCGGCTTCGTTTCAGCGGTGCTCGGCTTTTCGGCTTTGACCGGCGCCTCGGCTTTGCTCGCGGCAGGCTTTGCTTGAGCAGCAGGCTTGGCCGGAGCAGCTTCCTTCGCCGGAGTGGCCTTCTTCTCAGCCTTCTGATCGCCGATCGAAACGATCTTGAGGATGGTCAGCTGCTGGCGATGGCCCGCCTTGCGGCGATAATTGTGACGACGACGCTTCTTGAACACCGTGACCTTCTCGGCTTTCGCCTGGGCGACGATCTCGGCACCGACGATCAGGCCGGCGGTCGCCATGAGGTCCGAGCCTGTGCCCGCCAGCAGGACGTCGGTGAGGTCGATCGTATCACCGGCTTCGCCGGCCAGCTTCTCGACGACGATCTTGTCTCCGGGGGCAACGCGATACTGCTTGCCGCCCGTGCGCACGATTGCGAACATGGGTTCATCTCTTCCGTAACGATTTGACCGCGCGCCAACCGGCACTGCGCGGCACAGCCGTCGCGCGGGAAGCGGCTCGCCTATGGGAGGGTGCCGATTCTGTCAACCGCCGACTGGGGCTGCGACGATCGTTACATTCTCGCTACAGCGATAATCCGTTTTGATGCCGAACTGAATTCGGTATTGCAAGCAAGGCCATAGCGCCCCGTTCGCGACGGGGCCGAAACGACGCAGTCCAACATGCGCGCCGTTGCGGCAAAAAGGGGAGAATCCATGACGCATCTCGCTCGACCGATCCTGTTGGACGGAATTTCGGCGATTGCCATTGCTGAGCCCGTGTGAGCGGCTCACTCTTGCCTTCGGGGGCAATAATATCTTCGACGTCTATCCGACAATGTGCCGCGCGGGCGCGGGGTCGACCGGGGCACAGGGCTGGCGCGCAACTTTCCCGACACCAACTACGCCTTGCCGTTCAGCAGCTTCTCGCCGTTCGGCTTCAATGGCCGCTACCTGTACGGTCGCGTCGCCTTGAACTTCTGACAGGCTGACGGGCGGCGGCGATTGGCGCCGCCCGCACAGTTAATGGCAATGTTGGCGCTTGAGCGGGTAGCGCTCGCCGTCGAACGCATCGAACAGCGTCCCGATCGCGGGGTGGTCAATCGGGTCGCCGTCGTCGTCGGCAACTAGGTTCTGCTGGCTGACGTAGGCGATATAGCTCGAATCGGCATTTTCGGCGAGCAGATGGTAGAACGGCTGGTCCTTGGCCGGGCGCATATTCTCGGGAATGGCGTCATACCATTCCTCCGAATTGGCAAACTCGGGATCGACATCGAAGATCACGCCGCGGAAATCGAGCAGTCGGTGCCGCACCACGTCGCCGATCCCGTAGCGGGCGGCGGGCAGCGAGGCGAAGGTCGGGAACGCGTTGGGGGTCATGGGCCACAATGTAGTGACGCAGCGGTAGGTGGCAAGCGCCGAAACCGCGACCGTTGGTGAACGTTAGGCGAGCATGACCCAATTTCCCCCGCGCTTCGTCTTCGACCAGCTCGTGCTGGTTCCCGACGACATCGACCTCGCGCGCTCGCCGCTGGCCGGCAAGCTCGACATGGAGACGTTTGTGCTTGGCGCGTTCAACCCCGGGCTGACGCGGCTGGCGAATGGCAATCTGCTGATGATGGTGCGCATCGCCGAGGCGCTGAGGGAGCCGATCGGCGACGGCCATGTCCACGTCATTCGCTGGGAAGCGGACGGCTTCGTGATCGACCGCTGGCCGCTCGAGCTTGCCGACACCGCCGACCCGCGCAAGTTCTTGATGCGCGGCGGAGGGTGGAAAGTGATGGCGCTGACCAGCCTGTCGTGGCTGTTGCCGGTCGAGCTCAGCCCCGACGGCACCAAGCGGGTGGCGATCCACTACGACAAAGCGATCGCGCCCGCCGGCGATTGGCAATGCTATGGACTTGAGGATGCTCGGATCAGCCGGGTCGGCGACGAATATCTGATGACCACTTGCTCGGTCAGCCCCGAACGCCATTCGACCACTTTGTATCGATCGTGCAATGGCCTCGACTGGAC
>JALYRH010000046.1 GCA_030855425.1 Pseudomonadota bacterium | reverse complement strand
TGCGCAAGATGGCCAAGCTGATCCCGATGCCGGCTCCGGTAATGGCAGGGTGAGGCGCGGCTCCGCTCGCCCGCCCTCCTGATCGCTTCAGTGCCCAGCCCACCGACGAGTTCTTCAACACAATCGGCCGATTGTGGCCGTGCGCCGACCGGACCGCGGGACGCCGCGCATCGCGCGCGTTTCAGCCCCCTGTTCCACGCTAGGCAACAATCACGCTCTCCAATCGCACCGCTTTGGCGCTTGGGTTATCGGGGCGATATGCCAAGATTATGTGAACGCGCCAAATAGCTCAAATTGTCAGCGGTTGATAGCGCGGCCATTGACCAGCGCATCATAGTCCGCCTGCAATGTGCGCGACAGGGCGCCGATTTCGAACGACCAAGGACCCGCCGACTGGACAAGCGTGACCTCGGCAGCGCTCCCCGTCAGGAAAAACTGCTCGAAGCTCTCCAGTTCCTCGGGCCAGATGGCTTTTTCGATCACCTCGATCCCGCGCTGGCGCGCGAGGTCGATTACCGTGCGGCGCGTGATCCCGTCGAGGAAGCAGTCGGGGGTCGGAGTATAAAGCTTGCCGTCGCGCACGAAAAAGGCGTTGGCGCCGGTCGCTTCGGCCACCTGTCCGCGCCAGTCGAGCATCAGCGCATCGTCATAGCCGCGCGCGTCGGCGTGCGCCTTGGACATTGTCGCGATCATGTAGAGTCCCGCCGCCTTGCTGTGGACCGGCGCGGTATAGGGCGCGGGCCGGCGCCACGGCGCCATGTCAAGGCGGATGCCCTTGGCCGCCTTGGCTTCGTCGAAATATTTGCCCCAATACCAGCAAGCAATGGCGAGGTGCGGCTTGGTGCCCTTGGGGCTAACCCCCATCTGCTCCGAACCGCGCCACGCCACCGGGCGCAAATAAGCGTCGGTCATCTCACTCGCCTTGAGCACTTCGATGCACGCTGCGTCGATCTCCGCGACGCTCCACGGCAGATCGAACCCGAGCAGCGAGGCCGAGTTGCGCAGCCGCTCGCTATGCTCGCTCAGCTTGAAGATCGTGCCATTGTAGGCTCGCTGCCCCTCGAACACCGACGAGGCATAATGAAGCGCATGGGTCAGGACGTGGACGTTCGCCTCGCGCCATGGCACGAGCCTGCCGTCCATCCAGATCCACCCGTCACGATCGTCGAAGCTCTGCTGTTCAGCCATGTGTATTCCCACTGTTTTCAGCGGTTCGCCTAGGGCAGCAGGGGGGCCAGATCAATGCCGCGCGGCGGCCTCCTCGGCCAATTGGCGGCCGCGCACGATCGCGGCGCCGAGCATTGCATCGACCAGCGGCTGGAGCCCGTCGGCGGCGTCGAGCACCGCCAGTCCCTGCTCGGTTGTCCCGTTCGGACTCGCGACGCGGCGCGCAATCTGCGACATCGGCTCCTGGTTCGCGGCCATTGCCGCGGTCCCGACCAGCGT
This sequence comes from Pseudomonadota bacterium, assembly GCA_030855425.1. The sequence continues at coordinate 11,315 of JALYRH010000046.1, read as the reverse complement.
CTGGGTGGCGATCGCGCGCGCAAGATAGGGATCGAGGCCGAGTCGCTCCCCGCCGGTCGCCAGCGCTGCGGCAAAGCGCGCGACATAGGCCGGCCCCGACCCCGCAACCGCGCCGATTGCCGAAAACGCCGCCTCGTCGCCACACCATGGCGCAAGGCCGAGCGTCACCATCAATGCCTCGACCATCGCTCGAGCATCAGCATCGCCGTCGTCGCTGAACAGCGCGGTCACGCCTTGCCGCGCGGCGACGGGCAGGTTGGGCATCGCGCGGATGATCGCGCGCGCCTGCGGGAAACGCGCTCGCAGGGTTGCCGCGGTCACCCCCGCGAGCAACGACACAAGGATGGTGTCCGCGCCGATATGCGGCACCAACCCCGGCGCGACTTCATCGAGCTTTTGTGGCTTGACCCCGAGCATGACGAAGCGCGGCGCCGAGCCCACCGGAAGCGTCGCGACGGTATAGACGCCTTCGACCGGTTGGGCGCTCGGCCGGATCGCGATCACGCCCGACAGATCGACCCCCGCCGCGCGCCAGCCAGCGATCATCGCGCCCGCCATATTGCCGCAGCCGATCAGCCACGCCGGATCAGGGAATGCTGGTGTCATGACGTCAGGCCCAATGCATCATCAAGCTTCGCCCGCGGTATCGATCAGCGCCGCCGAGATCGCTTCGGCCGGCGACTTGCCACCCCACAGCACGAACTGGAACACCGGGTAGAATCGCTCGCATTCTTCCATGGCCGCTTCGGCGATTGCCTCGGCCTGCTCGAACGTCAGGCCGTCGCTCTCGCCGAGCAGGGCGGCATGGCGGAATACGATCAGCCCCGATCCCGACCAGAGTTCAAAATGGCCCAGCCACAATTGCTCGTTGATCAGCCCGAGCGTCTCGTAGATCGCGGCGCGCTTCTCGTCGCCGACCTTGATGTCAGGGAAGGCGAGAAATTGCAGTACCAGATCTTCGGGCCGCCACACCCCGCGCAGCTCATATTGCGCCCAGCTGCCATTGGCCGAAGCGACGATCTCGCCCTCGCCCGAACGCTCGCACGCCCAGCCGCGCGCTTCGAAATATTGTTCGAGCACTTCGATTGGCGCGCCGTCGTCGCGCTCCTCGCTGTCAATCATGTCGGTCAGAGCGCGGCTCCGTCAACCGGCGGAATGCCCTTGGCGCCCTTCGCCTTGGCGGGCCTGGCTGGCTTGGTGGCGCCTGCCTCGAGCGCCGCGATTCGCGCCTCAAGCACATCATTCTGATCGCGCGCCGCCACCGCCATCGCTTTCACCGCATCGAACTCCTCGCGGCTGACCATGTCGAGCCCGCCGACCCATTCGCGCATCTTGTCGCGAAAGCCGCCCTCGGCCTCGCGGCCCATTCCGGCGAACGTCCCGGCGGCGCCATTCATCATCTTGACCAGATCGTCCAACATGCGGTTCTGCGATTGCATCTCAAGCTCCCGTAATCCCCAGCGGCACCCTGTCGGCACCCGGGTTGAGGCGGCCGGTCTCATGATTGAGCGCGGTCGCGACACACAACCATGCCAGATAGGGAATGAGCAGCGTCCCCGCCAGTGGCCGAATTCGCCAAAAGGCAATGATCGTCATCGTTACCAGCACATTCATTGCCAGGATGATGAGCAAGCCAACGTCGATCATCCCGCCGCCGAAGAAGATCGGCGACCAGGCGAAATTGAGCGCGAGCTGCGCCACGAACAAGGTCAGCGCGACACTGCGCTGTCTCGACCGTGGCTCGTTGGCAATCGCGGCAAATGCGATACCCATCATTGTGTAGAGCGCAGTCCACACCGCGCCGAACGCCCAGCCCGGCGGCTGGAAACTCGGCTTGGTCAGCGGCGCATACCAAACATTGGCAGATCCGCTGTTCGATACCACCCCGATCACGGAGCCAAAGATCACGATCACCGGCACCGCGACCATCGCTTTGCGCCACAATCCGCGATCGTTGTGCGTGACATCAGTCAAGCGTCGTCTCCTTCGTTGCGCCGAGCAGAAACTCGACATTGCCCTCGGGTCCGGTGATCGGGCTCATCTCAAGTCCCACGACCTTCCAACCCTTCGATGCGATCCATTCCGCCGCGGCATCGCACACCCGTTGGTGGACGAGCGGATCGCGCACCACCCCGCCCTTGCCGACCTCGCCGCGTCCTGCCTCGAACTGCGGCTTGACCAGAGCGACCAGCGCCCCCCCCGGCCGCGCAAGATCGAGCGCAGCGTCAAGCACTTTCGCCAGCGCGATGAAGCTCGCGTCGCACACGATGATGTCGACCGGCTCGGGCACGATTGCGGCGGTCAGCGAGCGCGCATTGGTCTGTTCGTGGACGATCACCCGTTCGTCGCTGCGCAACTTCCACGCAAGCTGATTGGTCCCGACGTCGATCGCATAGACCCGCGCCGCGCCGTGCGTCAGCAGGACATCGGTGAAGCCGCCGGTCGACGACCCGACGTCGAGCCCGACCGCGCCCTCGACCACGAACCCGAAATGATCGAGTCCATGTGCCAGCTTGACCCCGCCGCGCGACACCCAAGGATGGTCGCGCCCCTTGACGCTCAACACCGCCTCCTCGGCAATCAGGTCGCCCGCCTTGGCGACGCGCCGGTCGCCGACGAACACATTCCCCGCGAGGATCAGCGCCTGCGCGCGCGTCCGGCTCTCCGCCAGCCCTTGCGCCACGACCAGCAGGTCGGCGCGCAGCTTACTCACCACGGTCTTCTTCGCGCTTTTCTTGCTTGCCCGCGACGATCTCCTTGGTCGCTTCGGCTTCGGTTGAGGCCGCGGCGGCGGGGGCGACTTGCCGAGTTGTTGCGCGCTCGGTCAGGCAGAGCTTGAACAACATCGCGAAATGGTCCGACCCGATATCGTCGAGCCGCTCGATCGACATGACATTCCAGTGCGGGCTGACGAACAGATGGTCGAGCGGCCAGCGCAGCAGCGGGTAGTTGGCGTTGAAGGTGGGATAGAAGCCGCGCCCGACGCGCGGATCGCCCATCCCCGCGACTTTCTTGAACAATGTCGAAGTGCGCGACCAGGCGACGTCGTTGAGGTCGCCCATCACCACCGCCGCGCGCCCCGCGTCGCGCACTTTGCGACCGGTCACGACCAGTTCGGCATCGCGCTCGCCGCTATCGTCGCCGGGCCACGGTGGCTCGGGATGGAGTGCATAGAGGATGATGCGCTGCCCGCCGCGCAGCTTCACTATGACTTCGGCCGCGGGAATTCCGGGCTGAAGCAGATGTTCGATCCGACCCGCCATCGGCAGCCGGGACATCAGGATCATGCCGTAGGTGTTGGGCACGGGCTCCGCCAGGCGGTAGGGATAGTCGCGCGCGAGCGGCGCCACCGCCTTCGACCATTCGCTACCCGGCTCGAGCAGCAGCACGATGTCGGGCTGGCGCGCGGCGATCAGCGCGAGCAGCGGTGCATAGTCGCTGTTGGTGAGCAATACATTGGCGTTGAGCAACGACAGGCTGCGTTCGGGCGAGCAGGACTTGGCGCTCGCCACTTCCTTGGGATACAGCGGCAGATAGGCAAGAAAATGACTCGCCTGCCACGCCAGCGCGAGCGCCGCCGCGCCGACCAGCCACCAGCGGTGCTCGATCCGCGATGCGATCAGCGCCGCCCCGACGATGGTGAGCAGCCCCGCCACCTGCAGCCGCGGATAATCCCATTGGCGGACCCACCAAAGGTCGGTTTGCCACAGCGGCAGGAACGACAGCACCATCAGCAGCACCGCCAGCGCAACCAGCGCCCCGCGCGCCCATCGCCGCCACTGGCTCATGCGCTTCCACGGACCGACCAGCCGGCGAGCAGGTCGCAATGGCGCCCGAGTTCGACGACGGTCGGATCGGGCGCCATCGAGCCGGTCAAGGGACGTGCGTCATTGCCGCGCATCGCGGACCAGAAGCGGCCGACGATGCCCTCGATCTCGGGGCGGTCGATGACGATGACGGTTTCCAGTCTGTCATCGGGAAACGGCGCGAGCGGCGAATGGTAGAAATTGCTGAGTTCATTCCACAAGAAGCGCGCGGTCGTCCCCGACACGCCTTCGAACGCCATCATCGTGACAAACTCGCCTTCGCCGAGCGCGCGGCGCTTGCGCGCCAGCGCCAGGTGACGCCTCGCCGGGAGCGGCATGGTCACGAAGAATAAGCTGATCAGGCCGAGCATTCCGACCACCAGCCACAGACCCAGGCTCAGGCGATCGCCCCCGCATCGGCGCTGCTGTCGACGTGGACGTCGTTGCGGCGCAGCGCCTTTAGGACCGTTTCCACAATGTGCGGCGCATTGAGCCCGGCCTCGTCATATTGCCTGGCCGGATTCTCCTGGTCCTGAAAGATGTCGGGCAATCGCATGGTGCGGATCTTGAGCCCGGCGTCGGTCAGCCCCTCATCGCTCGCGAGGGTGAGAACATGCGCGCCGAATCCGCCAATTGCAGCTTCCTCGATCGTCACCGCGACCTCGTGGTTCGACAGCAAGCGACGGATCAACTCCTCGTCGAGCGGCTTGGCGAAGCGCATGTCGGCGACCGTCGTCGACAGCCCCTTCGCCTCGAGCATCGCGGCGGCCTTTTCTGCCTCCTCGAGCCGTGTCCCCAGCGACAGGATCGCGACCGTCTTGCCTTCGCAAATGATGCGCCCCTTGCCGATTTGGAGCCGCTGCGGGACTGCCGGAATTTCGAGCCCACGGCCATTTCCACGCGGGTAACGCACCGCCGAAGGGCCGCTGTCGTGAAGCGCCATGGTATGGACCATGTGCGTCAATTCGACCTCGTCCGCCGCCGCCATGACGACGAAGTTGGGCAGCGTGCAAAGGTAGGCAAGATCGAACGAACCGGCATGGGTGCAGCCGTCGGCACCGACCAGCCCGGCGCGGTCCATCGCGAAACGCACCGGCAAATTCTGGATCGCGACGTCGTGGACGACCTGGTCATAAGCGCGCTGGAGGAAAGTCGAATAGATTGCGCAGAACGGGCGATGCCCCTGCGCGGCGAGCCCGGCGGCGAAGGTTACCGCGTGCTGCTCGGCGATCCCGACATCGAACGTCCTGCTCGGAAACTCCTGCTGGAACTTGTCGAGCCCGGTTCCAGAGGGCATGGCCGCGGTGATTGCGACGATCTTGTCGTCGCGCCGCGCCTCGGCGGAGAGCGCATTAGCGAACACCGCGGTGTAGCTCGGCGGACCCCCGCCGGGGCCCTTGTGCTGCTTGCCCGATACCACGTCGAACTTGACCACGCCGTGATATTTGTCGGCGGCACTTTCGGCCGGGGCATAGCCTTTGCCCTTGACGGTTACCGCATGGACCAGGATCGGCCCCTCGGCGGCATCGCGGACATTCTGGAGGATCTCGACCAGCCCCTGGACATCATGTCCGTCGACCGGCCCGACATAGTAGAAGCCGAGTTCTTCGAACAATGTCCCCCCGGTGGCAAAACCGCGGACATATTCCTCGGCCTTCCGCGCGACATTCTCGACGCTCTTGGGAAGCTTGCCGAACACCCGCCGTGCAATTTCGCGGGTTTTCAGATATTTCCCCGAACTGACCAGCCGCGCGAGATAATGCGACAGCCCGCCGACCGGTGGCGCGATCGACATGTCATTGTCGTTGAGGATGACGATCAACCGATTGCCCGCCTCGTGAGCATTGTTCATGGCTTCATAGGCCATGCCCGCCGACATCGCCCCGTCGCCAATTACCGCGATCGCGCGGCCTGGCCGCCCCGCAAGCTTGTTCGAAATAGCGAAGCCCAGGGCGGCGGAAATCGAGGTCGACGAATGCGCCGCGCCGAACGGATCATATTCGCTCTCGCTGCGCTTGGTGAAACCCGACAGCCCCCCGCCCTGGCGAAGCGTGCGGATGCGGTCGCGCCGCCCGGTGACGATCTTGTGCGGATAGCATTGATGCCCGACGTCCCAGATGAGGATGTCTTCGGGGGTGTTGAACACATGGTGGATGGCAACGGTCAATTCGACCACGCCCAGTCCCGAGCCGAGATGCCCGCCGGACGTCGATACCGCCGAGATCATCTCCTGCCGGAGCTCGTCGGCAAGTTGGGGAAGCTCGGTCTTCCGGAAGGTTCGAATATCGGCGGGAGAATTGACCCGGTCGAGCAACGGAGTATGCGGTCGATCTGACATGCGCCCGTCCTAACCTTATAAGATCGGCTTATCCAGCGCTTAGCGGCAGGTCCCGCACGTGCCGCGCACTTCGATCATCGGGCGGACTTGCTTGAACCCCGCGCTCGCCGCTGCATCGCGCACTCCGCCCGACAATTTGTCGTCATCGATGTGGGTCGCCTGACCGCAACTGTCGCAAATAAGGAAGATACAGTCGTGGAGGCACTCGGGGTGGGTGTTGGCGACATAGGCATTGGCACTTTCGACCCGCCGAGCGAGGTTGGCGCCGACAAACAAGTCGAGGATGCGATAAACACTGTTGGCGGCGACGCGTTTGCCACGCGCCTTCGATACCGCTTCGGCAATGTCATAGGCCGAGACGGGCTTGTCGAAGGACGCCAGCACCTCAAACACCGCCGAGCGCATCGCGGTCCATTGTTCGCCACGGTCCGTCATCCGCCGCGCCGCCGCAGTGACCAGCGAATCGCCGTCGCGAAGGTGATGATCGTGGCTGCCCATGGTGCCTTAGATAGGGATTGGAGACTCGGTTCGCAATCCGGGGGCGCCGGCCGGGCGAGGCCCGATCACCTGAGCAGCGAAACGCTCCATCTCCTCCATTTGCGGCTGAACTGGAGCAGAAGCAGGTTGAGCCCCGCACCTTCATAATTGGCAATCCGCTGCCTCACCTGCTCGGGCGTTCCGACCAGCTTGGGACGGAGCCCGCGGTTCGACACCGAATATTCGCGGACCTTCAGCTCGCGCTCGAGCTGCGTTCCGGCCAGCCACTGGTCGAAATTGTCGTAGCCGGAGGGCAATGCCTTGACGTCGAGGATGCGCTCGAGTTCGCGCTGCGCCTCGGCCTCGCTATCGCGAACGATTGCATAGGCCGCCATGCCATAGTGCATCGGTGCGCCACCCGCCCCTTCGCGGCGCTCGGCCATGTTGGCGATCTTCCGGGCGATATCCGCGACCCGGTCACCGTGCATGACGTAGGCGTCGCAAAGTCGCGCGATCATCGACTTGGCGGCATCGCTTTCACCACCGTCATAGATCGTTGGGGGACGCACCGGCTTAGGTTCGAGCCGGGCCTGAAACTGCCCTGATAATCGAACACCGGCTCGCGCCACAGCCCGCCAACCACCTCGAGCCATTCGGCCGAACGCGCATAGCGATCGTCATGTTGATCGAACACCAGCCCGAACTGCTTGGCCTCCTCAGCCCACCACGACGAGACGACGTTGAGCGACAGCCGCCATTGACGATGCGGTCGATGTTCGCGGCGGCCTTGCGAACAGCCCGGGCTGGTGAAAATTGGGGCGCACCGCGACCATCAGTTCTTGCGTCTTCGTCACCGCCGCGATCGCCGCCGCAGTCGACCATGCATCTAGGCTCGGGGCGTCCTTGCGCTTGATGTCGTTGAGGTTGAGTTCGGCGATGAGCGTGAGATCGAAGCCGATCTGCTCGGCGCGCACTGCTAGGTCACGGACATAGTCCCACGTCGCGGGCATTTCCCTCGTCGGGAACATTGCGTAGCCAGCCGCCGAACACTGGCATCAAATAGCCATATCTCATCGCGGACACTCCTGTTGCTGCTGCTCGAGCCAGTCGATCAACCTCTGATGCGGATCCCAACCGAGCACGGTCAGCGGATCGGCAACGAAGTTAGAAAAGGCGTTGATGTCGTAAAAACGCGCCACCCCGTCGCGATCATCGATCATTGCCTCGACCCCGCCGACGTCGATCCCCGCCGAGGCGACAATGCGTTCGGCGGCTGCGATCAACGCGGGCTCGGGGTCGGCGCGCTCGATGCTGATCGCGGGGCGCTCGAGGTCGGCCCTGCACGCGTCTGCCGGGCACAGGTCGAAACTTCCCCCACCATCGATCGACAAGGCATAGAGCATTTTGCCATCGAGCACTTCGAACCGAATGATCCTGTCCCCGCGCGCGGGGACATAGTCCTGCACCAGCCAGACCTTGTCGATGCTCTCGGGGACCATCTTCTCGGCGGCTAAGTCGCTCAGCTGTTCAGGGCTGTCGAAGCGCATGATCCCTGCGCCAGACCCGCCGATATTGCCCTTCACTACGATCGGAAATTCGAGCTCGCTCGCAGCGGCGGCCAAGTCTGCGACACGATGAACGACCCGGGTCGCGGGGATGGCGTGGCCCAGCGAGGCAATCAGCGAGAGTTGGCGCGCTTTTGAGGCGTCGATGGCCAGCGCGCGCGGTCCATTGACGATCCGCGCGCCAGCCGCCTCCCACGCCGCGAAGAGCGATTGCGCGAAAAAGATCGGATGGTCGGGCGAACGCAGGAAGCTCGACATAGCGACGCGGTTGAAGATCAAGTGCGCGGGCGGCGCGGGATTTCCGGGATCGAATACCATCCCGTCGGCGTGGATCGCGCGATAGTCGGTCCTGCGCCGGTCGAGTTCGGCGAACAAGGGGCGCAGCCACTGGTCATGCTCGTAGACGATGGCGAGATGCGACATGAAAGGGATCCCGGGCTGAAAATAATGATCAGCCGACGAGGGCCGGAGCGGGATATGGGAAGGCGCGCACGGCCTGTCCAGTAAGCCCGGCGCCGATCGAGCGCTTTATTCGGCGGCGATGTGGTTGAGGCGGTGGCCGAGCGCGAGGATACCCACTCCAACGACGGTGAACAGCGCTTCGGATCCGTCGTGCGGCAAGGTCAGCGCGCCCGCCATGACGCCAAGCCCGAGTCCGCCAACCGAGCTCGGCATCATATAACCATGCTCGACGATCCCGCGGCCAAGCGCGAGCGCCCCCATCAGCATCGCCAGCACCAGGCCGACTTCGTGAATCCATTCGCTGCCGAGCATCCCGCCCGCGCTCGCCACGACCGCCAGAAACACCGACGTCGCGAAGCAATGCACCACGCACAGTCCCGACAGCCCAATCGCAAAGCGGTCAAGGCGCGCGGTCGGGAGTGGGATCGTCGTCATGGCGCAGGATATAACGTATCAATTGCAAAGAGACAATATCACATTGCGATTTTCTCTCCATAATATTGGCACGGGCTTACAAAGCGGCCATAGGCGCGACCATGGACTCTGCCGTGACGCCGCACTCTGTCAAGATCGTTAATCGTCTCCCAAACCCGCTTGCGCTTTCCCGATGGCTGCTTGGTGTCGCGATGCTGGTGTTCGCAATCGTGGTCGTTGGCGGAATCACCCGCCTGACCGAGAGCGGGCTGTCGATCACCGAATGGAATTTGGTCGGCGGCGTGCTGCCCCCGCTCAACCAGGCTCACTGGACCGCCGAATTTGCGCTTTACCGGGCGACCCCCGAATTCCGAGAGATCAACGGTCCCGCGGGGATGGACCTCGCCGCTTTCCAGCAAATCTATTTCTGGGAGTGGTTGCATCGCTTGCTCGGACGGTTGGTGGGGGTGGCGATGCTCGTTCCTCTTGTCTGGTTCACGATTCGCCGGTCGGTTCCGCGGGGTTACGGCTCCCGCCTGACCGCCTTGCTGCTGCTGGTCGGGTTTCAGGGTGCGCTTGGCTGGTACATGGTTCAATCAGGGCTGGCGAACCGCACCGACGTCAGTCATTTCCGCCTTGCGACACATTTGCTCACCGCACTGTTCCTTCTTGCTGGGCTGATCTGGACCGCGCTCGACTTGCGGAAACTGGCGCGAACAGGGGAGGATCGGCGTGCCCGTCTCATCCCGATCGCGATCGGCGCGGGGGTGTTGCTGACCAGCCAATTGCTGCTCGGCGCGTGGGTCGCGGGGCTTGACGCGGGTCAGGTTTCCAACACTTGGCCGCTGATGAACGAGCGTCTCGTTCCCGACGGCATCGACGCCAGCCGCGGCGCCTGGTTCGCTGTCACTCACGACCCCTATCTGATTCACTTCCTTCATCGCTGGTGGGCATGGGTCGTGGTGATCGGAATCGCGATCTTCGCGCGGCGGGTTCGACCGCGCGATCGCCTCGCCTCGATCGCGATTCACGCCGCGCTCGGAACCCAGATATTGCTTGGCATCGCGACCGTGACGAGCGGCGTCGCGCTGCCGCTCGCCGCGGTCCACCAAGCGGTCGGCGCGCTGCTCGTCGCCGCAACCGCGTGGGGCGCGCATGCCGTCGGAACTCCCCCTACCCGCGGAGCGGGACGGAGCTTCCGCTAGGCAGCAGAAGGGAGGATGATTATCAACCCCTCGCCGTCACGTGCAGCAACCACGCTGTTCCATCGAGACAGGATTAGATGACCGTCTGCACGCTTTATGTGGTATTTGCCGACCTCGAAGAAGCGCTTCGCATCGGCCGCGTGGTCGTCGAGGACCGGCTCGCGGCATGCGTCAACGTGCTCGCGCCATGCACCTCAATTTATTGGTGGGACGGCGCAGTGGTGCAGTCCAATGAAGCCCCGGCACTATTCAAGACCACGCTGGCCCGCGCCGACGCGCTGATCGTGCGCGTGTCCGAATTGCACAGCTACGAAACACCCGCGATCGTCGTCTGGCCGATTGAACGGCTCCCCGCGGCCTATGCCGACTGGGTTACATCCGTGCTCCGGTAATATTATACCCGTCGGCAAACGCCCGGATTGCTTGACAAAAAGTTGTTCGGCGATCAATGGCCCCCCAGCGGCGCTGTCCTGAAGGGCGGCGCTTCATTCATTTGAACGAGAGGTCGCAGCCCATGAAGGCGCTGATGAAGACCACCAAGTCGATCAAACCGGCTGATGTGGAAAAGAAATGGCATCTGATCGATGCCGAAGGCCTGGTGGTTGGTCGCGTCGCGACCCTCATCGCCAACATCCTGCGCGGCAAGCATAAGCCGAGCTACACCCCCCACGTCGATTGCGGTGACCATGTCGTCGTCATCAACGCCGGCAAGGTGCGCTTCACCGGCAACAAGCTCAAGCTGAAGATCTACTACAAGCACACCGGCTATGTCGGCGGCTTGAAGGAAACCACAGCCGGCAAAATCCTCGAGGGCCGTTTTCCCGAGCGCGTGCTGGAGAAGGCGGTCGAACGCATGATCCCGCGAGGGCCGCTCGGCCGCGACCAGATGCGCGCGCTTCACCTCTACAATGGCACCGACCACCCGCATGGTGGCCAGAGCCCTGAAACTCTCGATGTCGCGGGCATGAACCGCAAGAACAAGGTGGGTGCCTGATGTCCGACAACCGCCAATCGCTCAGCGATCTCGCCGCCCTCACCGGCGCCGCCC
>JALYRH010000045.1:11046-12797 GCA_030855425.1 Pseudomonadota bacterium | reverse complement strand
CCGACCTTGGCTTTGCCGTCGCCGAGGGGCCCGAAATCGAGGACGACTGGCACAATTTCACCGCGCTCAACATTCCCGAAACTCATCCCGCGCGGGCGATGCACGATACCTTCTACATCGAGGGCGAGGAGCCGCGCCGGGTGCTGCGCACGCACACCTCCCCGGTCCAGATCCGGACGATGATGAGCGGCGCGCCGCCGTTCCGGATCATCGCCCCGGGACGGGTCTATCGCAGCGACAGCGACGCGACGCATACCCCGATGTTCCATCAGATCGAGGGGCTGGTGATCGACAAGGGCATCCACATGGGTCACCTCAAATGGACGCTGGAGACGTTCCTCAAGGCCTTTTTCGAGCGCGACGACATCGTGCTTCGCCTGCGGCCGTCTTACTTCCCCTTCACCGAGCCATCGGCGGAAGTCGACGTCGGCTGGTCGATGGAGAAGGGCCGCCGCGTTGTCGGTGGGTCCGAAGGCTGGATGGAAGTGCTTGGCAGCGGGATGGTCCACCCGCGCGTGATTGCCAATTGCGGGCTCGACCCGGCGGAGTGGCAGGGGTTTGCGTTCGGCACCGGGGTCGATCGGCTGGCGATGCTCAAATATGGCATGGACGATTTGCGCGCTTTCTTCGACGGCGATCTGCGCTGGCTCAAGCATTATGGGTTCGGCTTCCTTGATGTGCCGACGCTGAGCGGGGGAGTAGGCGCATGAAATTCTCGCTGAGCTGGCTCAAGCAGCATCTCGACACGGACGCCGACGCGCCCGCGGTCGCCGAAACGCTGACGCGGATCGGGCTTGAGGTCGAGGATGTGACGAACCCGGCCGAGGCGCTCGCGCCGTTCAAGGTGGCGCGCGTGATTAGCGCCGAACAGCATCCGCAGGCCGACAAACTGCAGGTCCTCCAGATCGATGCAGGTGACGGGCCGACGCAAGTCGTGTGCGGCGCGGCCAATGCGCGCGCCGGAATGATCGGGGTGTTTGGCGGGCCGGGCGCTTACGTCCCCGGCAGCGCGATGACGCTCAAGCAGGCGACCATCCGCGGGGTCGAGTCGAACGGCATGATGTGCTCGTCGCGCGAGCTCGAGCTGGGCGACGATCATGACGGCATCGTCGAGTTGCCGAGCGACGCGCCGGTGGGCGCAAGTTTCGCTGATTATGCCGGGCTCGACGACGCCGTGTTCGACGTTGCGATCACCCCCAATCGCCAGGATTGCATGGGGGTGCGCGGGATCGCGCGCGATCTCGCCGCGGCGGGGCTGGGGTCGCTCAAGCCGCTCGACGTGCCCGCCATCGAAGGCGGCTTCGACAATCCGGTCGGGATCCGCATCGAGGATGAGGCGGGTTGCCCCGCTTTCCACGGCCGGGTCGTCCGCGGGTTGAGCAACGGCGCCAGTCCGGAGTGGATGCAGCACCGGCTCAAGGCGGCGGGGCAACGGCCGATTTCGGCGCTGGTCGACATCACCAACTACGTCATGCTCGACCTGGGCCGGCCGAGCCACGCCTATGACGTCGCCAAGCTGGACGGCGCGGTGGTGGCGCGGCGCGCACGGGAGGGCGAGAACTTTACCGCGCTCAACGACAAGGATTATGCGCTCACCCCCGACATGACGGTGATCGCCGATGCCGCAGGCGTCCATGATCTGGGCGGAATCATGGGCGGCACCCATTCGGGCGTCGACGGCGGCACCACCGATGTGCTGCTCGAAGTCGCTTATTTCACCCCCGAGCGGATCGCACGGACGGGTCAGGCCA
>JALYRH010000045.1:0-11036 GCA_030855425.1 Pseudomonadota bacterium | reverse complement strand
GGCCACCGGCCTGACCAGCGACGCGCGCAGCCGCTTCGAGCGCGGGGTCGATCCGGCTTTCCTTGATGACGGGCTGGCGCTGCTGACCGGATTGATCCTCGACATTTGCGGTGGCGAAGCCAGCCGCGTGACGCGCGTCGAAGCGCCTCCGGTGACTGACAGAAGAATCGCGTTCGATCCGGCGTTGACGCGCTCGCTTGGTGGAATCGACGTTCCAATCAACCGCCAGGAGCAGATCCTTACCTCGCTCGGGTTCATCGTCGAGGGGGGCGAGGTGGCTGTGCCAAGCTGGCGTCGTGACGCCGATGGGCCGGCCGACCTGGTCGAGGAAGTGGTGCGGATCGTCGGTTATGAGCACATTGCGTCAGCCGCGCTGCCGCGCGGCGCCGAAGATTCCTGGGGCGTGGCGCGGCCGACCGCGACCCGCGCGCAGATGATCGAGCGCAAGGTCCGCCGGGCCGCGGCGGCGCGCGGGTTCGACGAAGCGATCAACTGGAGCTTCATCGGCGAAAAGGAAGCGGCGTTGTTCGGCGGCGCGGCGCAGATCGTCGCCAATCCGATCAGCGAGGAGATGAAGCACATGCGCCCGTCGCTGATCCCCGGGCTGGCGGCGGCGGCGCGGCGCAATGTCGATCGCGGGGCGACCTCGGTGCGACTTTTCGAGGTCGGGCGGCGCTACCTTGGCGACGGCGAGCACGCTACGCTCGGGTTGCTGATGACCGGGGACAGACTGGTGCGCGGGTGGCAGTCAGGCAAGGCTGCTGGGTTCGACGCCTTTGACGCCAAGGCCGAAGTGCTGGCGATGCTTGAAGCGGCCGGAGCGCCGGTCGCGAACCTGCAACTGTTCATGGATGCGGGCGAGACGTGGCATCCCGGGCGTTCGGCGCGGCTCGGGCTCGGGCCAAAGCTGACGCTTGCGGCGTTTGGCGAGCTTCATCCGCGGGTCTCCAAGGCGCTCGACGCGCCCGCGGGGACGGTTGCCGCGGAGATTTATCTGGATGCCATCCCCGTACCCCGGACGGTCGAGCGGGCGCGCGTTGCCTTTACTCCGCCGGCGCTTCAGGCGGTGACTCGCGACTTTGCCTTCCTGATTCCCGCCGAGCTGGCCGCCGATACACTGGTGCGCGCGGTGCGCGGGGCCGACAAGGTGCTCATCCGCGACGCACGATTGTTTGACCGCTACCAAGGCGAGCACGGGCTCAGCCTCGCGATCGAGGTAACGCTCCAACCCGGCGAGAAAAGTTTTACCGACGCTGAGATCGTCGCGATCAGCGAGAAAGTCGTTGCCGCAGCGGCCAAGCTCGGGGCGACGTTGCGGGGCTAGTTCAGCGCGTTGATGGCGGCGTGGACGCGGGCCTCGACCTCGTCGCGCTTGAGGCCGGGGGGGATGATTTCGCCGACCTTGAAGTGGATCGTGCCCGCTTGCTTGACGAAGCCGCGCGGCCAGATGCGCGCACTGTCGAGCGCGATCGGCACCACGGGGAGCCCGAGCACGCGATAGAGGCCGGCGAACCCCGGGCGCAGCGGCGGTGCGTCGCCGAGCGGCGTTCGCGTTCCTTCGGGGAAGATCAGCACGGGGCGACCGCTGGCGGCGGCCTGTTTCGCTGCAACCATCATTTCGCGCAGCGCCGCCGCGCCCGCCTCGCGATCGACCCCGATGACCCCGTAAGCGCGCGCCGCATTGCCCCACAGCGGCATGTGGCTGAGCTCGCGCTTCATCACCACCACCGGCGAGCGCGCGAACCGCAGCGTGTCGACCGCCTCGACCATCGCCTGATGCTTGACCGCAATGAGGTATGGGCCGTCGGGGATGACCCCATCCCATTCGAAGCGGATGGCGAGAATTTTTCGGACCAGCCAGTAATGAAACTTGGCCCAGGCGTGGACGCGATTCTGCACCGCGCGCGTGCCCAGCGGGACGGCGGCGAGGATCATCAGCACGTAGATCAGGGTGCCCGGATAGAAAATCAGGGCGAACAATGCCGAGCGCAGCGCCGCGATCACAGGTCGAGCCACACACTCATCCGCCGCAGCAGATATTTATTATACTCTCCAAACAGCGTCATCAGCCCGGGTTCGGTCTTCACCGCGTCGAACACGATGCGATAATCGCTCCCCAGCGTGTGGCGAAATTCGTAGCGCGCGCGGCGCATATGCCAGTCGCTGGTGACGAGCCGCAAGCTGGAGAAGCGGCGCTGTTCGAGCCAGCGTTTGGCTTCCTCCGCGTTCGAGCGGGTGTCGACCGATTCCGAGCCGAGGTCGACGCAGCAGGCGAACAGCGCGCTCTTGCCGCCAAGACGTCGCACCAAATCCTGCTTGCGCACTGACGGATCGGCGCCCGCGATCAGCAGGCGCTCGGCCTTGCCTTCCGCGAGCAGCTTGGCGGCATGCTCGATCCGGAATTTGCCGCCGGTCAGGACGACGATCGCCTGCGTCGGCCTGACGCCGGCGCGCGCCGGCTTGCCCAGCGTCACGGCGAACAGGGCAAAGCCGAGCGCCCACAGGATGAGCAGAAAGGAAGCGAGGCGGGCAATCATAATTGGGCGCGCAATGCGCCAAGCACGGTGGTGCGCGCAACCAGCGTCGCGATGATTGCGGCGATGACGGGCAGGCTGGCAAGGAACAACAGGTCGACCCAGCGCAGCAGGCTGCCATTGGTCCAGTCGCCGAGCGCGCCGAACCCGCCCCCGGCGACCAGCAACAGGACCAGCGCCGCGAGCGCCGCGCCGGCGGTCCCGCCGATCAGTGCGTCGAGCGCGATCTTGCGCTGGAACAACCGCGTCACCTGGAGGTCGGTCGCGCCGATGCCGTGCATCACCTCGATCGTGCCACGGTGGGTATCGAGCGCGCTGCGCGTCGCCAACACCACCGCGGCGGCGGTCGCGAGCGCGATCAGCATCACCACCAGCGCGGCGACTGCGGTCAGCGCGGTCAGCGTGCCGAGCATCGGGGCGAGCCGCGACTGGTCGGCAATGAATTGCGCCGAGGGCACCGCGCGCCGCACCGCCGCAGCAACAGCCGCGGGATTCGCGCCGGGGGCAAGATCAACCTCGATCAGCGCCGGGAGTGGCAGATCGGATCCTTCGCCCGCCGCGACGGGGCCGAGCCATTGCTCGAGCGTTGCGCGAAGCTCGGCCACGGGGACGGGAACGGCGCTGGACACCCCGGGGGCAGAGCGCGCCGCAGCGACCGCGCGCGCTTCGCTGCCCCGGCCATCGGCGATCTGAATCGAATAGCGGTGGGCGACGCCGTCGCGGACCAGCCGCGCGCCGCCGGCCAGCGCGAGCCCGGTCGCGGCGATGATCATCATCACGAACATCATGATTCCGATCAGCCACGGTGTGGCGCCGGCGAAGCGCCCGCTCGGCAGCAAGCGGCGGTCGGGCGGCGAGGCGAACAGCCAGCCGAGCATCATGACCAAGCCGCCGATACGGGCGGATGACGCAGCGCACCGGTCGGATCGACCAGATTGCCATTTTCGAGCCGGATCAGCTGGCTGCCCGGAGTCGCTGCGATGAGGCCCAAGTCGTGCGTCGCGACCACCACGGTGGTGCCCAAGCGGTTGAGCGCCGTTAGCAGGTGCAGAATCCGTTGCGCCATCGCCGCGTCGACGTTGCCGGTTGGTTCGTCGGCGACGAGCAATTCGGGGCGAGCGATCACCGCGCGCGCAATTGCGACGCGTTGCTGCTCGCCGCCCGACAGCGTCGGCGGCCTTGCGCTGGCACGGTCGGCGAGCCCGACCCACGCGAGCATTTCGCGCACCGGACCCTCGACCTCGGCCTCGTCATGCCCGGCGATGCGCAGCGGCAGCGCGACATTGTCAAACGCGGAGAGGTGGCGGACGAGGCGAAAGTCCTGGAACACCACCCCGATACGCCGACGAAAGGCAGGCAGAAGGTCGCGTGGGGCATCGGTCAATTCTTCGCCGAACAGGCTGATCCGGCCGCGCGTCGGGCGCTGTGCGAGGTAAAGCAGCTTGAGCAACGACGTCTTTCCCGCGCCCGATGGCCCGGTCAGGAAGTAGAATTGCCCGGCGCCAAGGCGGAAGTCGAGATCGCGCAGCACTTCGCCGCCCGTACCATAGCGCAGGCCAATGCGGTCAAATTCGACAATCGTGCCCAGCGCGACGCTCCCTCACCCCAATTCACGCTGTGTCGCACAGCGCGCAGCGCCTTGCCAAGCATCGCAGCTGTTGGCGGCCGTCCTTGCCAAGCAGGACGTTGTATTGTTTACCGGCGTTAACCGCTCCGGAGAGGCTTTTGCGATCATGATCCTGACCTGCCCAGCCTGCGCGACGCAATATCGGCTCAAAGACGGCGCGATCCCGCCCGAGGGTCGCCAGGTGCGCTGCGCCGCGTGCAAGCATAAATGGCACCAGGACGGCGAACCCGCCGCAAGCGAGGCCGACGCAGACATGGCGGCGGGTGACGAGGCGATCGGGCAATGGCCGGTGGCCGGTGGCCACGATCGAGCCGCGAGCGGCTTGGACGCTATCGCCGCAGGCGGCGAGGAAGCAATCGCCGGTGGCCCTCCCCAGCCCGATCCGCGCGACAGCGAGGAGCCGCTTGCCAATGTCCCCGACGACGCGGGATCCGGCCACATGGTTGCCGAACCGCCCGAACCCGAAGTCGCAGGCGGCAGCAGCCAGTGGCCGGCCATGACCGACCAATCCTCGGCGGACCAAGCCTATGCGCCCGATGACCAAGGCTTTGCCGCCATTCCGGCGATGAATGACGACGAAGAACCGCCCCGTGGCGGCAAGCTTGGCTGGATCGCCGGTCTGATCCTGATCGTGGTCGCCGCCGCTGCCCTGTTCTACTTTTTCGCGCCACCTGAAATGAAGGCGCGCGCCGGGATTGCGGAGGCGGGGGAAAGCCCGCTCCAGCTGATGCTGACCACCAGCGACCGGCAAAGGCTCGCCAGTGGCAACGAATTGCTGGCGATCAGCGGGCGGGTGATCAATTCGACCGACCGCGAGCAAGTGGTGCCGCCGATCCATGCCGAGTTGCGCGACCCGGCCAGCAATAGACTGGTCTATCAGTGGACCATTGCCCCGCCCGCGCGCTCGCTCGCGCCCGGCGCAGCGGCGAGCTTCAACAGTGCCGAAGTCGACGTCCCCGAGGGCGGCGAGAATTTGTCGCTGCGCTTCGCCAGCTGATCATTCGAAATCGTAGACCAACGCCGGCACCGCGCGCCCGTCGGCGGCGATGATTGTGGTGCGGCGCGGGATCATGCGCGGGGCGGGCGGGCCATGGTCGGCGCCGATGATCGCCGAGGCGCGAATGATCCGCGCGCGCACGGTGACACTGAGCGCCGCGCCGCTGTCGAACCGCACCGCCGACGCAGGCGATGCCGCTTGCACCAGTTGCCCAGCGTCGGTTGTGGTCGCGAGCAGCGCCGCGGTGGCAAAGACGAGCATGTCCATGGGCCGGACATAACACATTCGCGCCGATCATGGTTTCGACTTGTTTAACCATTGTCCCGATTGTGGACTTCCGCTTCTCCCGTTGCGTGGCGCGAAAGCCTTTGCTAGGGGCGGCGCCTCACCAGGGGCCGGGGTCTTCGATCACGGCCGGATTCTACGTGCGGTCGTGGCGGAACTGGTAGACGCGCAACGTTGAGGTCGTTGTGGGCGAAAGCCCGTGGAAGTTCGAGTCTTCTCGACCGCACCATTTTTCATTCAATCACGAAAAGCCCTGCGTTGCTCGCGCAACGGCGCGTTCGAAGTCGTGCGAGACGACTTGGTTAACGCGCCGCGACCGTGACGCGCGAGGCCGGCCGCAAGCGGATCGCGCCGAGCCGCGCGACCGGCTTGTCGGGGCTGACCGTCGCCTGGGCATCGACCGAAGGCGTCATGCCCACCGCGCCGGCCGAGGGCGCGGTCAGGCGAAAGCGATAGGTGCCGTAAGCGACCCGTTCGAACAGGAAGAAGCCGTCATAATCCGAACGTACCGTGGCGACGGTGCGGCCCTGGTGATCGATCAATTCGATGTCGAGCCCTTCGAAGCCGCTGCCATCGTCCTTGACCAGCGCGCCTTCGATATCGCCTGCGCCAACCAGCGGAATGTCGATCCGCGCGGTCACGCCCGGGCGCGGCACGACGACCTGCAGCGCATGACGCGGGGCGAGCGAGGGATCGCTGAGTGAACTTGCGTCGATCCCGATCGCGACCGGGCGGAAGGCGGTCAGCCCGTTGGCCGATGCGATGCCATTCTTGCCGCTCGGATTGAGCGCCAGAGCGGTGCCGGCCGTGAGCATTGCCCCTTGTTCGAACGGCTCCTGGCCGTCGCGAATGCCATTGTCATTATCATCCCGGAAAATCCGCGCTTCGATCTGCCCGACCGCGGCGATCGGGTCGCGCACCGGGTGGAAGCCGCGCCGCGACCCGTCGAGCGAGAAATTGAGATTGATGCCGACCGCGACTGAACCATCGCTGGCGGCTTCGATGCTCGCCGCAGCGGCGAGTGCGTCAAACCGGCGGATGTGCGAGAAGCGCGCCCGCGCGCGATGCTCAAGCGCTTCATAACCCACGCCAATTTCCCAGTCGGCGCGGTCCGAGGCGGACCAGTAGCCCGACAGTTCGGCGCCCCGCAGCCGGGCGCGCGGGGTGACTTCCCAGCGGGCACTGCCGCGCACGCGGAGATCGCCGATCCGTCCCGAGGCGAGCGTGGTGAGATCGAACCGGTCGCTATCGTCGCCGGCCACCCCGCGCCGCCGTTCATATTCAACCCCACTGGCGAAGTTGATGCGCTTCACATTGCCCTGGAGGCGCGCGCCGAGCTTGGTAATCTGCTGTCCGTCGCGATCGCTGTAACGCGCATCACCCTGCAGCAGCAGCGGAACTTTGCCGGTTGCGATTGGCGCGGTGACGGTCAGGCGGCCATCGCGCAAGCGCTCCTCGAACCGCCCGCGGTAGAAAAAGTCCTGCGCCGAAACCCCTTCCGCCGCGACGTCGATCTTGCCGAACCGCGCAATCGCCGAGCCGCGCAGCGCGATTCCACCGCCCGATTGCCTTGCGGCCGCGAGTTCGACCAGCGCGGGACCGACCGAGCGGCGCACCGAACCTTCGATAAAGGTCAGTTTTTCGTCGCCAACGATCATCATCGCGGCGAGCGCGGCGACCGAGGTGCGTTTGTCGAGTCCATGTTCGATCGACGCGGCGGCCTGCACCGTGGGCACGGCGGCGCGATCGTCGCCAATCTCGCGATCGACCGGATCGCGCCGTCCGACAAAGCCGAGCAGGTCGCTCCCTGGCTGGTTTACCCCGGCGTAATAATAGGTCTTCCCGGGCGGAACATGCTCCTGTCCGACATTGATCGTTTCGACCCGCGAACGTTGCTGGCCCTGCGGCCCGAACATCACGACCTCGAAGCGATTGTCGCCATAGCCAAGCGCGACATCCTCGAATTCGTAGCGCTGGGTCGGGCTGCTCTTGGCGAAGGCGACGAGCTGACCATTGCGGTACAATTCGGCGTCCCACCCGGGGGGCAGGTCGCCATCAAATCGCGTGCGGTCGAATGACGCCGGGTTGAACAACGGGCGATTGGTGACTTCGGCGCCGCGCCCGCTGCCCCCGGCGATCAGGCGGTTGGTCGGACCGGCCACGTCGCCAGCCGCGAAATTGGTTGCGTTGAGCGGGCCGAGCAGGCCACCGTCGGGTTCCGAGCGATAAGCCTTGAAGCGGACGTTCGGGAGCGCCCCGCGCGGGCTACTGGTGACGGTCGCGTCATAAGACATTCGCGCGACTTCGCCTGCGGCCCGGACCGAGGCGAGGCGATCGATCCGCGCGCCGCTCCCGGCGTCATAGGTCACGCCCGCGCTGACGATGAAGTCGAGTGCCGGGGCGCGCCACATGCGATAGGCGAGCTTGACGCGGGGCAGGCCTTCGAGCGGAAAGGCGGCGGGTTTCTTCAGATTCTTGGCGCGCATTGCGCGTTCGCGCGACAATTCGACCGGCAGCTTGGTATCGGTGTTGAGGGTGACGACCGAGGCGTAAGGACTGACCTTGACGCTGATCCCGAGCCAGCGGCCGAGCGCGAGGCTGTCGACGCACCAGCCGTCGGGGGTTTCGCGCACCGCCGCCGGATCGAGCGCCTCTTGAGCGGTCCCGAAGCGAACGGTGCGCGCGGCGGCGTCGATGTCGAACCGGTTGCCCTCGTGAAACGCCCATCCACTGGCCTTTTTAGCGGCCAGGTCGACCTTCACCGGCAAGTCGAGCACGGTGATCATGTCGCCCAGCAACAGGCACGACCCTTCGGGGGTCGGATAACCGCGCACCCCCTCGCCCAGTCGCAGCTGGCGGATATTGACGTCGAGCAGATATTGCGATTCGGGATCGACCGCGAACGGCCTCGGCGCTTCGGCGAAGGACGCGGCCGCGCCGGCACAGGCGAGCGCCAGCAGCGCCGCCTTGCCGATCGAGGTGCGCGTGGCGCGCATCGTGTGGCCGAACCCCCCGCTGTCCCGGTTAGCGCAGGATGGCGCTGGTCGAAGCGAGCGTGACCATTCCGGTCGGTGTCTTTTCGACATATTCGACGGTGACCGCGCCGGTCGCCTGAGCGGCGAAACGCGCGTCGATCGGGATGGTGACGCGGCGCCGGTCGATTTCGGTGTAGAGCGCGATCCCGCCGGCGACGGCGATCGGCTCCGCCACGCCGGCCTTGATCACGCGCACCTCGCCGAAGGTCGAGCGGTCGCCGACGCGGCTGAGGTCGAGCCCGATGCTGGGCTTGCCACCCTCGTTGCCCTTGGCGACATTGGCGATGGCGGCGGTAGCCGTCAGATTGCCCAGCCGTACGATCACCGGGATGGTTACGCCATAGACCGGGGTGAGGCGAAACGAGACGCCCTCGGTCGGAGCGGGCGCGGTCGCGGGGCGCGCTTCGGGAATTGCGCGGAACAGCAGGTGGGCGCGATATTCGCCATCCGCGAGCCCCTGCGGCGCGCGCGCATTGATGCGGATCGACTGCGGCTGGTTGGGCGGCAGCGTGACCTTGCGCGGGGCATAGAGGATCATCGCCTCGGCAGCGGTTTCGCGCGCGGTTGGAACGGTGACGGTTTCGAGCGTGCCGTCGGGCTTCATCCGGCGCAGCTCGATCGAGACGCGGTAGGTGGCGACGTCGTCGCCGATATTGTTGAGGATGATCTCGGTCCCGCGCCGCCCGTCGAGGATGATTCGGGTCGGGGCAACGAGCAGGTCGCCGACCCCGGCGCTGAGCGGCGTGGCGGTCAGCGCCAGCGGAGCGGCGATGAGAACGAATAGTTGGCGCGCGCGAGCAGACATGGACAAATTCCTCCAGATTGGAGGGAGATGTTTCGTCCACAATGGTTACTTTAACGCTAACCACGGCTCGTAAATCGACTGGCGTGTGTCGTCATCGCGCAAACGACAACGGCCGCGGGTGAGCGCGGCCGTGCGGTTGAAACCAAGGGCTAGGCGGTTACTGATATTCGGCGGTGACCGTCATCGTTCCACTATAAAGCCCGCCGATCAGCGTCGGGCTGATCGTCAGCGCGCCGCCGACGTCGAAATCAAGCCCCGGTGCGCCCGAGTTCATCATCGTGACGCTTGCCGGACCGTTGGCGGCGAACGGGATCGAATCGGTGCCATTGGACAAGGTGCCGCCGGTGTAGGTCAGCAACACCACCATCCGGTTGGTGCCCTGGGCGTTGAAGCGGGCTTGCTTGGCAATCCCGCTGCACACGATGTCGGTGGCGCAGGTCAGCGTCCCGGTGCGGCTCAAGGTGATGGTGCGGGTACCGGTGAAGCCGGCGAAGGTGAGCGTGCCGAAATCCATGTCCTGGAGCTTTGCCAGCGACACCGGCTTGATGACGTTGACGGAGGTGACCGCGGTGGTGGTGGCGGCGCCGGCCGGGGTGACGGCGGCAATCGCGGCAGCGACGGCAACAAGCGAACTGTAGAGGCGACGCATAGGGCTTACCTTCGAATAGGGTAAGCGATGCATTAACCAGTGAAGCTTGGGATAGGGCTGACGGACATGGTTAGCCCGGCGTTAACCCATCATCGCGTGTGGATATGAAAAAGGGGCCGCCAGACGGCGACCCCTCCCCCAAAACAGTGTCGAGACGCTTATTGGTAGGTGACGGTGACGGTCAGGTCGCCGCTGTACAGGCCGTCCTTGGTGGCCGAGACAACATCGATTTCGCCGCCGATGCCGAAGTCGACGGTGCCACCTGCGGCGACGGTGACCACTGTGGGAGCATCGGGGCGGAACGCAACCAAATTGCCTGCGCCATCGTCGAGATCCGTCGGTGCCACGAGCGCTACATCGAGGGCTTGCGTCGGAACGCCGGTCACGGTGAAGGTCGCGGCGGCCTGGGTCGGGAACGAGCAGGTAAGGTTGGTGCCACCGCAGTCGCGGGTGTCATCTTGGCCGATGGTGACCGTCTGGCTGGTCAGCGTGCTGAGCATCGTGATCGTGCCAAAGTCGAGATCGAAGTTCTTCACGAGCGTGACGGCCTTGACGATCTTTGCCTTGGCGGTGAAGTCGGCGCTGTCGGTATTCGGCGCGGCGAACGCCGGAGCAGCGAACAGGCCGGTCGCGACGGTTGCGGCCAGGGCCGCCTTGATCAAAGTCTTCATGAAACTAATCCCCACTGGTTCGGTTCGTTGAAAATCGGCGACTGACCGAACTGCCGGCCACCCGTGCCGTCCTCATTAACCGCAACCACTTACGGCTTTGCTCAGCATCAGGGTTAAAGCGATGTTCACCTTTGCTCCACTTTGGAGCCATCTCTCGCCGCTCAGAGATATTCGACGGTGATGTCGATCGTCCCACGGTAGGCACCGTCGCTGTCGCCGCTGAGACGAAGATCTCCGCCGAAACGGAATGACAACGTCCCGTCGTCACCGATTCGCGGGAATGACGGCAGGTCGGTGGTGAGCGAATCGATGCGGATCGAGCTGGCGCCCTCCCCGAACAATTGAACCTGGCCCGGAAGATCGACCCGCACGGCGCGGCCCGGCTCGCCGCGGATCAGCACCGAACCCGGCATGGCGCGGGCGCCCGCCGCCG
>JALYRH010000044.1 GCA_030855425.1 Pseudomonadota bacterium | reverse complement strand
ATCGAGGTCGATCGCGATACGCTCCCAGCGCTCGAGGAGGGCGAATATTACCATGCCGACCTGGTCGGTCTGCCGTGCGTCGATGCCGCGGGCAGTTCGATCGGCAGCGTCGCGGGGATCGAGAATTTCGGCGCCGGCGACCTGATCGAGGTCATGCTCCCGACCGGCAAGCGCTCGTTGATTCCGTTCCGCGAACCGATTGCGGTGCTTGGCGAGGATCATATTGTCCTCGACCCCGACTTTCTGGCTTAGGCGGACGTCGCCTTGCGCCGGATCGGCCGGTCCTTGGCGAGATCGTTGCGGATGGTTGTCGCCGCGACTCCACCTTCCCCCATCGCATGGCTGATCTGGTCAAGGCCGAGGACCACGTCTCCCGCGGCGTAAACCCCGGGCACGCCGGTGCGCTGGTGACTGTCGATCTTGACACAGGCATCCCCAGCCAGGCTTGCACCGACCATCTCGGCGAGCTGGATATGGGTGTCCGATCCGAGCGCCGGATAGATGCTGTCGAAGTCATGCCGGCCGGTCTCGGTGACCAGCGCAATCGTCTCGCCGCCGGGTTCGATCGCGGTCAACGGTCCGTCGATCAGCGTCACGCCCATCTCGGCAAGCTCCGCACGCATCGCCGGTTCGAGATCGTGCGGCAGGTCGGGTGACACCAACGTCAAATCGGCGGTGTAGCTCCGCAGGAAGCGCGCCTCCGTCAGCCCGCGCTCGCCGCTGCCGATTACCGCCACTTTCTTGTCGGTGACTTCATAGCCGTCGCAGATCGGGCAATAACGGATCAGGCCGCGCGCCATCGCGTCGTCGTGCAGTGCCATATCCATCGGCGGGCGACGATTGGTCACACCGGTGGCGAGCAGCACCGTTCGGGCGGTGACCGGACCCGATCCCCATTCGGCGCTCCAGCCGCCATTGCCGTCTTTCTCAAGCCTGGTGACCTGGCCAGTTTCAACCTTTGTTCCATAGAGTTGTGCCTGCTCTCTCATCCGACGCAACAACTCCGCGCCATTGATCCCTTCGGGATAGCCGGCGTGATTATGGCTGGTCGGGATCCAGGCGGCGCGGCTCTTCCCGCCATCGACGACCATGATGTCGAGGTGGAAGCGCGACAAATAGATGGCCGCGGTCAATCCCGCCGGGCCGCCGCCGATGATCAGGCAATCGAGAGTTTCATCCATCCCCGCTCAAGGTTTGGGCGCTGGCAAGGTTCCGTGGGCCATCGTTGCGTGCGACTTGGCTCCCCCCGCGCCGTCGCGCGCGCGCCGCCGGCCAAGAGTCGGCTCGCGCTCAAGGTCGCTCGCGGCCATGATCTCGGCGCGCAGCTGGGCGCGCTTTTCGTGGATCGAGGCGATCACGGGACCCATCGCCAACCCGATGTCGACCAGCACGGCTTCGGACAATTGCAGCGAGGCTTCGAGCGCTTCAGGGACCGCGTCGCTGACCCCGGCGCGGTAGAGCGTCGCGGCATGGTCGGTGTCGCGCGCGCGGGCGATGATTGGCAAGTTGGGATGGTCGGCGCGCAACTGGCGGGTGATCCGCGCGGTGAGCACCGGGTCATCCATCGTCAACACAACCGCTGCGGCATCGCCGAGGGCGAGCTTCTCAACCAGTTCGCGGCGCGCGACGTCGCCGAACAAAGCGTCGAACCCGGCCTCGCGCGCCGCGATTACCGAATCGATGTCGCTGTCGATGGCGAGATAGGGGCGGTGGTGCGCGGCGAGCATTTCGGCGACCATTTGCCCGACCCGGCCGAAGCCAAAAATCACCGTCCGCCCCTCCGCGACCGGGGGAGTGATCGCGTCGCGGCCGCGCGCATCGACCCGCCGCGATGCCCAGCGCCCCGCCGCGGCGAGCAGCGGCGTCACGGTCAGCCCGAGCGCGGTGACCGCTTGCCAGAATGCGGCCGCATCGCGGTCGATCACTCCCGCCACCGCCGCCGCACCAAGCAGAATCAGGGTCGTCTCGGACGGGCTCGCCATCAGCAATCCGGTTTCCGCCGCGGTGCCCTTGCGCGAGCCCGACAGCCGCAGCAGCGTCGCGGTCACCAGCGACTTGACGATCAGCACTCCGCCGAGCGCGAGGAGCAAATTGGGCCAGTCGGCGATCAGCGCGCCAAGGTCGAGCTGCATTCCCACCGTGATCAGGAACACGCCGAGCGCCAATCCCCGCAGCGGCGCAGTAACCAGTTCGACTTCGCTGCGATAATCGGTCTCGGCAATCAACACCCCGGCGATCAGGGCGCCGAGGATTGGGCTGAGCCCAACCGCGCTGGTCGCGAGACTGGCGAGGATAACGACCAGCAGGCTGACCGCAAGAAATAGCTCAGGGCTCTTGGTCCGCGCCGCCTGCGCGAACAGATGGGGGAGCAGGAACCGTCCCGCGATCAGCATCGCGACGATCACCAGCGCGCCCTTCCACGCCACCGTCAGCAAGCCGCCCAGGCCCTCGGCTCCGCCAAGGCTGGTGAACAGGAACAATAAGGGGACGAGCGCGAGATCCTCGAACAACAGCATTGAAAAGGCGGCGCGCCCGACCGGGCTGGAGGTGCCCGCGATCGGTATGACCAGCGCGGTCGACGACATCGCCAGTGCGAGCCCCAGGGCGATAGCGGCGGCAAGCCCATTGCCCGTCGCCAACAGGCCGATCCCGATCAGCAGCGCGCTCCCGCCCAGTTCGGCCACGCCAACCCCGAACACCTGGCGGCGCATTGACCACAGCCGCTTGAAGCTCAGCTCGAGCCCGATCGCGAACAGGAGAAGGATGATACCGAATTCGGCGAATGGCGCGATCACCTCTGGGTCGTCGATCGACACCGCTTCGAGCCATGGCGTTTCGCTGGCCAGCGCGCCGAGCGCGAATGGCCCGGCGATGATCCCGACCAGGATGAAGCCGATCACCGGGCTGACCTTCAATCGCGCGAACGCCGGGATCACGATTCCTGCCGCGCCGAGTATGATCAGCGCATCGGCCAGCGCCGGGGTAATCTGCATCTCGCCAGCCATCCGGTCCTAAAAGCATGACCGAACGCATCTGTCACGGGCGCGCCGCGTTTAGCGTGAGAGGAGAGCAATAATGACCAAGACGCTGCACAAGGGCGACAAGGTAGAATGGGATTCAAGCGGCGGTCATTCGACCGGCAAGGTAGTCAGGAAATTGACCAGCCCGATGAAGATCAAGGGTCACAAGGTCGCCGCGTCGAAGGACAATCCCGAATATCTGGTCGAGAGCGAGACCGGCAAGCGCGCGGCGCACAAGCCCGAGGCGCTCAAGAAAAGGTAAGTTCCGGCCCCTTCTGGCGACAGAAGGGGCCAACCTGGCTAGGCCGCCGCTTCGCTGCCCATCGCCTGTTCGAGGTTCGCGCGGATCGCTTCGAAGAATTGCTCGGTCGTCATCCACGGCTGCTCGGGGCCGACGAGGATCGCCAGATCCTTGGTCATCTTGCCTTGCTCGACGGTTTCGATGCACACCCGCTCGAGCGTTTCGGCAAACTTCACGACTTCGGGAGTGTCGTCGAACTGGCCGCGATATTTGAGCCCGCCGGTCCAGGCGAAGATCGAGGCGATCGGGTTGGTCGAAGTCGCCTTGCCCTGCTGATGCTGGCGGTAATGGCGGGTCACCGTGCCGTGCGCGGCCTCGGCCTCGACCGTCTTGCCGTCGGGGCTGGTCAGGATCGAGGTCATCAGCCCGAGGCTGCCGAACCCCTGGGCGACCATGTCCGACTGAACATCGCCGTCATAATTCTTGCACGCCCACACGAACTTGCCGCTCCACTTGAGAGCGGAGGCGACCATGTCGTCGATCAGGCGATGCTGATATTCGATCTTCGCTTCGGCGAACTTGGCCTTGAATTCGCTTTCGTAAACCTCCTCGAAGATGTCCTTGAAGCGGCCGTCATAGGCCTTGAGGATGGTGTTCTTGGTGCTGAGATAGACCGGCCAGCCACGGTTGAGACCGTAGTTCAGGCTGGCGCGCGCGAAGTCTCGGATCGACTCGTCGAGGTTGTACATCCCCATCGCCACACCCGCGGCGCGATAGTCGAACACCTCATGTTCAATTTCCTGGCCATTGTCGCCGACCCATTTCATCGTCAATCTGCCAGGCCCGGGGACGAGGAAGTCGGTCGCCTTATACTGGTCGCCGAAAGCATGGCGCCCGACCACGATTGGGTCGGTCCAGCCGGGGATGAGCCGCGGCACGTTGGAAATGACGATCGGTTCGCGGAACACCACCCCGCCGAGGATATTGCGGATCGTGCCGTTGGGCGATTTCCACATCTGCTTGAGCTTGAATTCGTCGACCCGGGCCTCGTCGGGCGTGATCGTGGCGCATTTGACCCCGACGCCATGCTGCCTGATGGCATTGGCCGCGTCGACCGTGATCCGATCGTCGGTCTCGTCGCGTTTCTCGACGCCAAGGTCGAAATAGATCAGGTCGATGTCGAGGAACGGGAGGATCAACTGCTCGCGAATCCATTGCCAGATGATCCGGGTCATTTCGTCGCCATCGAGCTCGACGACGGGGTTCTTCACCTTGATCTTGGCCATGAAAACTTCCTGAATGTTGAATCGAGCGATTGGCGCGGGCCTTAAAAGGGGGTTGCGGCAATGGCAACCGCGCGCATTGCCGCGCGTTGGCCATCACCCTAAAGAGCAGTCATGGCATCCCTCGAAAAACCCGACAGCCACCTGACCACGGTCAAGTGGCGCTTTCCCTCGGTTCATCCCGAAGGCCGCAAGTTCACCGTCATCGCGGCGTTCCTCACGCTGCTCGCGTTCGTGCTGTTGCCCGATATCTTCGGCTGGCTGCTGGTCGGGGTCACCATCTGGGTCGCGACCTTTTTCCGCGACCCGATCCGCACTACTCCGCAAGATCCGGCGCTGATCGTCGCGCCTGCCGATGGGCTGGTGACGATGATCAGCCGCGTATCGGCCCCGCCCGAGCTGGGCGGGGAGGGCGGGCTGAGCGGCGAATATAGCCGCGTGTCGATTTTCATGAGCGTGTTCGACGTTCACATCAATCGCACGCCGATCGCCGGGCGGGTTTCTCGTGTCGCTTATGTCCCGGGCAAGTTTCTCAATGCCGACCTCGACAAGGCGAGCGAGGATAATGAGCGGCAGCACTTCCTGGTCGAGCGCGACGACGGCGTGAAAATCGGTTTCACCCAGATCGCCGGACTGGTGGCGCGGCGCATCATGGCGTTCGTCAAGGTCGGCGACACGGTTGCCGCGGGCGAGCGCATCGGGCTGATCCGGTTCGGTAGCCGGGTCGACGTCTTCCTTCCCGCGGGAACCGGGGCGCAGGTCCTGTTGGGGCAGCGCACGATCGCGGGTGAAACCGTGCTCGGGATCATCGGACAGGATCCCCAGCGGCCGGGCGTCAGCCAGTGAATGATGCGATCGAGGAGCGTCCCGCCCGCGGCATCCCGCTGCGCGCGCTCGTCCCCAACGCGATCACCGTATTGGTGCTGTGTTTCGGCCTCACTGGGGTGCGGTTCGCGATTGGTGACGAGTGGGAAAAAGCGCTCGGATCGATCATCGTCGCGGGCATCCTCGACGGTCTTGATGGGCGCGTTGCGCGGTTGCTGCGCGCCAACAGCCGCTTCGGTGCCGAGCTCGACAGCCTCGCTGACAATATCGCATTCGGCACCGCGCCGGCGCTGATCCTGTTTTTGTGGTCCTTGTACAGTGCACCGCTATTCGGCTGGACCGCCGCCCTCGCGCTCGCGGTATGCTGTGCGCTTCGCCTCGCGCGCTTCAACGCGCAGATCGACGCCGGGCCGCAACCGCACAAGGAGGCCGGGTTCAATACCGGCGTCCCCGCCCCGGTAGGCGCGGGACTGGCCTTCGTGCCGCTCTATCTGTGGTTGATCAGCGGTGAAGACCTGTTCCGCAGCTGGTTCATCGTCATGCCCTGGATATTGTTTATCGCGGCGTTGATGATCTCAAGCGTTGCGACATACACCTGGACCTCGATCCGCATCCGCCGCGAATGGCGCTTGTTCGCTCTGGCCGGAGTTGCCTTGCTCGGCGCCGCCCTGGTCACGACGCCGTGGATCACCTTGTTGACGATCTCAGTGCTTTATCTTGGTGCCACGCCGCTGAGCATCGCGAGCTATGCCCGGGTCAAGCGGCGGCGCGCCACTCCGGCTGGACACGCGTCGGACGACGAACCGCGTCCACCCGCGGATGAAAGCGCACGGTAACCGGGCGTACCGATTGGGGTGGTTGAGCGAGCATCGACTCGCCACGAAGTGCAGCAAGCATCTTGGCCCCGACACTGTCGGCCACATCGAGCGCGATCTGCGCGACCATCCATAGGATGGCGAGGAAGGCGAGTGTTGCGAACGGTGCCAGCATGAGCATTTCCCTATCGTTGTGCGGCCAACCCGAAACCCTCAGTTAAGTTCCAAATTGGACAGATAATCCCCTAAACTGCAACTATGTTCGCGCTATGTTCCAACGCTGTCAAGCGTAATGTTTCTGCTATGTTCTTGCTCGCGGGTGATCGGCAATCTGCTTGAATTTGCACCGAAGCTGGGCTATCGGCCCGCGCATCCCACAGGCAGGGCCACCATACCGGTGCCGGTCGCAAGACTGGTTTCAGGCGCTGACCGAGGAATAACCGGAAGGAAATATATTATGGCGACCCCCGTCGTCACGATGCAGCAATTGCTCGAAGCTGGCGCCCATTTTGGCCACCAGACCCACCGTTGGAACCCGCGGATGAAGCCGTATATCTTCGGCGACCGCAACGGCGTTCACATCATCGATCTGTCGCAGAGCGTGCCCTTGTTCGCACGGGCGCTTGAATTCGTTCACCAGGCGGTGGGTCGCGGCGGCAAGGTGCTGTTCGTCGGCACCAAGCGCCAGGCGCAGGACGCCGTTGCCGACGCGGCGCGCGCGTCGGGACAGCATTTCGTCAACCATCGCTGGCTTGGCGGCATGCTGACCAACTGGAAGACCATTTCCAACTCGATCAAGCGCTTCAAGAGCCTTGAGGAGCAGCTTGGCGGCGACACCGCCGGCCTGACCAAGAAGGAAGTGCTCCAGCTGACCCGTGAGCGCGACAAGCTGGAGAAGAGCCTCGGCGGGATTCGCGACATGGGCGGGCTTCCCGACGTCATGTTCGTGGTCGATTCGAACAAGGAAGAGCTGGCGATCAAGGAAGCCAATGTGCTTGGCATCCCGGTCGTGGCGATCCTCGATTCGAACTCGAATCCGCAGGGCATTGCGTTCCCGGTTCCGGGCAATGACGACGCCGCGCGCGCCATTCGCCTCTACTGCGAAGCGATCGCCAGTGCCGCAAACTCGGGCAAGGCCGGCAATGCCTCGGCCCGCGGCGAGGACCTTGGCGCGATGAGCGAGCCCCCGGTCGAAACCGCACTGGCGTAACCTATCTTCCCCTCCCGCATGCGGGAGGGGATTGAGGGGTGGGAACTGGTTTCAATCGTTGCGCCCACCCTTGAAATTTTCTCCACCCCCAACCCCTCCCGCCTGCGGGAGGGGTGCGAGAGGAATATGAAATGGCTGAGATCACCGCCGCTTCGGTAAAGGAACTGCGCGAGCGCACTGGCGCGGGCATGATGGACTGCAAGAAGGCGCTTGCCGAGAACAATGGCGAGATGGAGACTTCGGTCGACTGGCTGCGCTCGAAGGGTCTGGCCGCCGCCGCCAAGAAGGCCGGCCGCACAGCCGCCGAAGGACTGGTCGGGGTTGCCGTCACGGGCACCACCGGAGCGGTCGTCGAAGTCAATTCCGAAACCGACTTTGTCGCCAAGAACGAGCAATTCCAGAGCTTTGTGCGCGACGTCGCGCAACTTGCTTTGACCACGGGCAGCGACCTCGCGGCGCTCAACGCCGCGGCCGTTCCGTCGGGCGGGACGGTGGCCGAGGCGTTGACCAACAACATTGCGACGATTGGCGAAAATCAGTCGCTGCGCCGCGCCGCGCTGCTCGAAGTCGGGCAGGGCGTGGTGGTCAGCTATGTCCACAATGCCGCGGCGCCCAACATGGGCAAGATCGGCGTCCTCGTCGCACTTGAGAGCAATGCACCGGCCGACACGCTCAGCGCGCTCGGCAAGCAACTGGCGATGCACATCGCCGCCGCCAACCCGCTCGCGCTCGACGCCGCCGGTCTTGACCCCGAGCTGCTCGCCCGCGAGCGCGCGATCGCCGTCGAAAAGGCCAATGAAAGCGGCAAGCCGGCCAACATCGTCGAGAAGATGGTCGATGGCACGATGGCCAAGTTCGCCAAGGAGAATGCGCTGCTCAGCCAGTTGTTCGTGATCGATGGCAAGACCCCGATCGCCGATGTCATCGCGGCAGCGAGCAAGGAAGCCGGCGCGCCGATCATGCTCACCGCGTTCGAACGCTTCCAGCTTGGCGAAGGCATTCAGCGCGACACCAGCGATTTCGCCGCCGAAGTCGCCGCAGCGGCCGGAACCAACAAGGCCGCTTGAGCAAAGTGGCGCTCCCCAATGCGGCGGCGCGGAAGTCAACGGTTGGCAGCGGGGCAGGGGCGTCTTAAAGCGCCCTTGCCCCGTTCGCGTTCGGGGGCCGATCAGGAGCCCGCATGACCTTGCCCCGCCTTCACCGTATTCTGCTCAAGCTGTCGGGCGAAGCGCTGATGGGACCGCGTAACCTCGCCATCGATCCCGAAATCGTTGCCGGCATGGCCGCCGAAGTCAAAGCCGCTAAGGAAAGCGGACTCGAAATCTGCCTGGTGATCGGCGGGGGCAACATCTTCCGTGGCATGGCCGGCGCCGCCAAGGGCATGGACCGCGCGCAAGCCGATTATATGGGCATGCTGGCGACCGTGATGAACGCGCTGGCGATGCAGAATGCGCTCGAGCAGATGGGGGTCGAGACCCGCGTCCAGTCGGCAATCAAGATGGACCAGGTATGCGAGCCGATCATTCGCCGCCGCGCCGAACGGCATCTTGCGAAGGGCCGGGTCGTGATTTTCGCGGCCGGGGTCGGAAGTCCCTATTTCACCACCGACACCGGCGCCGCGCTGCGCGCCGCCGAGATGAAATGCGATGCCCTGTTCAAGGGCACCAGTGTCGATGGCGTGTACGATAGCGACCCCAAGCAGAACCCCAGCGCCAAGCGTTACGAGCATATCGGCTTCGACCGCGTCCTGGCCGATGGTTTGAAGGTGATGGACGCGTCCGCAGTCGCCTTGTGCCGCGATAACAAGATTCCGATCGTGGTGTTCAACCTGCGCCAGTCGGGCAACCTCGCGGAGGTGCTCGCCGGGCGTGGGATCGCGACGATCGTTCAAGACGAGGAGTGAATAATGCCCGCTTACGACAAGAATGACATTCAGCGCCGCATGGATGGCGCAACCGAATCGTTGAAGTCCGATCTGGTCGGGTTGCGCACCGGGCGCGCCTCGACCGCCTTGCTCGATCCGATCAACGTCGAAGTCTATGGCGCGCAAATGCCGCTCAACCAGGTCGCCACGGTCTCGGCCCCCGAACCGCGGCTGTTGTCGGTGCAGGTGTGGGACAAGGGCAATGTCAACGCGGTCGAGAAAGCAATCCGCTCGGCGGGGCTGGGTCTCAACCCGATTTCGGACGGGCAGATGATTCGCCTGCCGATCCCCGACCTGACCGAGGAACGGCGCAAGGAGCTTGCCAAGCTTGCCGGCCAATATGCCGAAAAGGCGCGGATCGCGGCGCGCAACGTGCGCCGCGACGGAATGGATGCGCTCAAGACCGACGAGAAGAAGCACGAGATTAGCGAGGATGAGCGCAAGCGGCTCGAGGCCGACGTCCAGAAGATGACCGACGCGACGATCGCCGACATCGATTCCGCCGCGCACTCGAAGGAACAGGAAATTCTCGGCAAGTGAGCCACCAGCGCGCCGCAACACCAACCCGAACGCCGCCCGCCGCGCATGGTGACGGCGCGAGTGTGCCGCGCCACGTGGCCATTATCATGGACGGTAATGGACGGTGGGCGTCGAAGCGCGGGCTGCCGCGGGTCGCGGGGCATCGGGCCGGCGCGGAGGCGGTGCGCAAGGCAATCAGCGTCGCCGCCGACGCCGGGGTCGAAGTGCTTACGCTGTACGCCTTCAGTTCGGAAAACTGGCGCCGCTCGGAGGAGGAGGTTGCCGACCTTACCGGGCTGATGCGCTTTTATCTGGAGCGTGAACTGGACACTCTTGAAAAAGAGGGGGTTCGGTTGCGGCTGATCGGCGAGCCTGCCGCCTTTGGCGATGAACTCGCCGCCAAGTTGCAACGCGCCTGCGAGCGCACTGCGGACAACTCCAGGCTGACGCTCGTCGTCGCGCTGAATTACGGCTCCCGCACCGAATTGTGCGCCGCGACCCGCGCACTTGCCGAGCGAGTGGCCAAGGGCGAACTCGACCCTGCCGACATCGACGAAGCGCTGCTTGGGGCCGAGCTCCAGACCGCCGATCTGCCCGAACTCGACCTGCTGATTCGCACGTCGGGCGAAGTGCGCCTGTCCAACTTCCTGTTGTGGCAGGCGGCCTATGCCGAACTGGTCTTCGTCGATGCGCTGTGGCCCGATTTCGACGAAGCTGCCTTTGCCGAAGCCTTGGCTCATTATGCGGCGCGCCAGCGTCGGTTCGGCGGGCGATGAGCGAGCTTGCCAGGCGGTCGCTGGTAGGCGTGTTGCTGATGGCCGTGGCGCTCGGCGCGGCGGCGCGTGGCGGGTATTTCTTCGCCACGTTGGTCGCGCTGGCATCGTGCGTGATGTTCTACGAATGGCGGCGCATGGTTCGCGGCTGGGGCTTCGGCTGGCAGGTGGCGGGCTTCGTCTATGCGCTCCTGCCGGCGCTTGCCATGCTGTGGATAAGAGAGCGATCGCCGCTCGGGCTCGAGCTGTTGTTGTGGGTGTTCATCACGGCCTGGTCGGTCGACATCGGCGCTTATTTCGCCGGTCGATCGATCGGCGGACCCAGGCTCGCCCCCGCGATCAGCCCCAACAAGACTTGGGCCGGACTGCTGGGCGGGATGGTGGCAGCTGCGCTGTTCGGGGGACTGTGGGCCTGGCTGCTGGCGTTGCCCGCGCTCCTGATCGTACTTGCCGCACCCTTTGCGGCGGCCGCGCAAGGCGGCGACCTGTTCGAAAGCTGGCTCAAGCGCAAGGCAGGGATCAAGGATAGCGGCGGTTGGCTTCCCGGCCATGGCGGCGCACTTGACCGGCTCGACGGGCTGGTCGTGGTCGCGACGTTGACCGCGGCAGCGATGATCGCGGGGTGGTTGTGACCCGTCGGACCGTTTCCATCCTCGGCGCCACCGGATCGGTCGGCACCTCGACCCTCGACCTTGTCGAACGTCATCCCGAGCAATTTGAGGTGATCGCGCTGACCGCGGCAACAAATGTCGCCGCGCTGGCCGATGCGGCGCGGCGCACCAGCGCCAGATTGGCCGTGATCGATGACGAAACGCTGCTTCACGATCTCGAGGCGCGTCTCGCCGGGAGTGGCTGCCGCGCCGCGACCGGGCGCGCGGCGCTCAACGAAGCCGCCTCGGGCCAAGCCGAATGGGTGATGGCGGCGATCGTCGGCTGCGCCGGGCTTGAACCCGTGATGGCGGCGGTCGAAGCCGGGCGCACCGTCGCGCTGGCGAACAAGGAAGCGCTGGTTACCGCGGGCGCGCTGATGACCGATGCCGCGCGCCGCGCGGGGGCGACGATCCTGCCAGTCGACAGCGAGCATAATGCGATATTTCAATGCCTTGCGGGATCACGTGCGCAGGATGTCGCGCGAATAATCCTGACCGCCAGCGGAGGGCCGTTCCGCACCGCGACACTCGCTGACATGGCCGTGATGACGCCGGCGCAGGCGGTGGCACACCCCAATTGGTCGATGGGCGCAAAGATCAGCGTCGATTCGGCGACGATGATGAACAAGGGCCTCGAATTGATCGAGGCGCATCATCTGTTCGGCCTGCCGTCGGAGCAGATCGATATCCTCGTCCATCCACAGTCGGTGATTCATTCGATGGTCGAATTTGTCGACGGGTCGACGCTCGCCCAGCTCGGCAGTCCGGACATGCGCATTCCGATCGCGCACACGCTCGCCCATCCCGCGCGAATCGCCACCCCGGCCGCGCGGCTGGACCTCGCGCAGATTGGGAAACTCGAATTCGAACCGATTGATCCGAAACGCTTCCCGGCGCTCCGGCTGGCGCGCGAGGCACTTGAGGCGGGCGGCGGCGAAGCGATCGTGCTTAATGCCGCCAATGAAGTCGCCGTGGCGGCGTTCCTCGCCGGACGGATCGGATTTCTCGACATTGTGCGGTTGGTCGAGGAAGCGATGGCGCGGACCGCCGCACCAGTGCCCCATTCCGTCGCCGACGTCCTCGACATCGATCGCGCAGCACGCGACAGCGTGGGCCGAATGATGACCGCCGTGCCTGCCTGATGCTCGCCCAGCCCCCGATATGGTTTATCGTCCTGGCGTTCATCGCCGCGATCGGCCCGCTCGTCTTCATCCACGAAATGGGCCACTATCTGGTCGCTCGCTGGTGCGGGGTCGGCGCCGAAGCCTTTTCGATCGGCTTCGGACGTGAGGTCGCGGGCTGGACCGACAAGCGCGGCACGCGGTGGAAGGTCGGCTGGCTGCCGCTCGGCGGGTACGTCAAATTCGTCGGCGACATGACCCCGGCGAGCGAGAATTCCGACCAGGACGACGTGGCGATCGCCGACCGTGATCGCGCTTTTCAGTTCAAGCCGGTGTGGCAACGTTTTCTGATCGTGCTCGCAGGTCCGGCGGCGAATTTCCTGCTTGCCATCGCGATCGTCAGCGCGCTGTTCGCGATCGACGGCGTGCCGCGCACGAGCAATGTCGTCGCCGGTGTCCAGCCGGGCGGAGCCGCCGCGGCGGCGGGGATTGCACCGGGTGACCGCATCGTTTCGCTCGCCGACCGCTCGACCGGCAGCTTCGAAGATCTGTTTGCGGTAGTCGTGCTGCGACCCGGCGAAGCGGTGACGGCTGAGATTGACCGCGGCGGCCAACGTCTGTCGCTGCCGGTGACGATCGCCGCCGAAGAGCAGCGCGATCGCTTCGGGCAGACGTTCCGCATCGGCCGCCTCGGCGTGCTC
>JALYRH010000043.1 GCA_030855425.1 Pseudomonadota bacterium | reverse complement strand
TTCTTTTTGTGACACTTTCCGTCCAACCTGCCGGATGCGTTCTTCAGGGAGGCGGGTAGAAGTGGCCGTCATCTCTTTTTATTGCCGGTCGCAGCAACTAAGCGGTTTTGATGGCGCAAGCAGGGGTTGAAATTTGACGCTTGCCGCGGACTCGGTCGCCTTCGCGATCATCGTCGTCGCGATGCTATGGGTGGCGATCGCCGCCGCGCTGGCGATCCTTGCCGGGCGGCGCATCCGCCGCGCCCATGGCGTGGTCGATGCGGCACGGCAATTGCGTGCCTTGCTGGACGCCACGCCGGCGCGCCCGCTAATTGTCCGTCCCGACGGCAGCATCGAAATTGATCCCCGACTACAGCGGGATCTCGGCTTCGGCGACACCCCGACGCGCTTCGATCAGCTCAAAGGAGAAGGTCTGGGCCTCGTCGCCGACGATCTGGCGGTGCTGACCGCCGATCTCAAGCTCGCGACCCTTGACGCGAAACCCTTGCGCCGGATGGTCCGCCTCGCCGCTTCCGATCGCGTCGTCGAAGTGCGCGGCGCACCCGCCGCGCCGCCCGAGCCGCATGGCACGATGCTATTATGGTTCTTCGACATCAGCGACGCCGAGGCTGAGCGCGCCACACTCGCGCGCCGACTTGGCCAGACCGAAAGCGCGCTCGATGCGCTGACCCAGCTGATCGAGGCGGCGCCATTCCCGATGTGGTATCGCGGCCCTGACCTCGGGCTCGGTCTGGTCAATTCGGCCTTCGTCGTCGCGGTCGAGGCGCGCGACGCGGCCGAAGTCATCGCGCGCGGTACCGAGCTGGTCGATTCGCCGGGCGGCGACACCGCGCGCGACGGTGCGCAACGCGCGCTCGACCTCGGCAAGCCCTATTCGCGCACCCAGCCAGCGACGATCGGCGCGGAACGCCGTATGCTCCGTCTCGTCGACGTGCCCTTGTCGACCGGTGCGGTAGCGGGCTTCGCGATCGACATACAGGATCTGGAAGACGCGCGGATCGAGCTTGCCCGCCACGTCGAATCGCAGCGCGAACTCGCCGACCACATGACCGCCGGCGCGGCCCAGTTCGACGCCGATCGCCATCTCGACTTCTTCAATCAGCCGTTCGCGATCATGGCCCGGCTCGACCCCGAATGGCTTGCCGAAAAGCCCGAGTTCGACCGTGTCCTGGAACGCATGCGCGAAATGAACCGGTTGCCCGAAGTGCGCGACTTTCCGGCGTGGAAGGCCGAACGCCGCGACTGGTTCATATCCCCCGAGGAAATGATCGAGGAGGACTGGATCCTCGCCAGCGGCGACCATCTGCGGATCGTCGCGCAGCCGCTGCCCGATGGCGGGCTGCGTCTGATCGTCGAGGATCGCACCGAACAGGTCCGCCTGGCGTCGGCGCGGGACACATTGCTCCGCGTCCGCGCCGCGACCTTCGACAATCTGTTCGAGGCGATCAGCGTGTTCGCGTCCGACGGCCGCCTGTATCTGTGGAACCGGCGGTTTTGCGAGGTCTGGGCGCTCGACGAGACATGGCTCGGCGAGCATCCGCGGGTCGATGAACTGGTCCCGGCGATGGCTCGGCGGCTGGTCAATCCGACGGCGGCCGCGCAAGTGCGCGAACTTGTCCGCTCGACCACCAGCACGCGCCAATCGGGGTCGGGCCGCGTTTCAATGACCGACGGCCGTCACTTCGAATTCGCGGCGGTTCCGCTGCCCGACGGGAACTGCCTGTTCACGATGATCGACGTCACCGATTCGACGCGGATCGAGGCCGCTCTCCGCGAGCGCGCCACGGGGCTTGAGGAAGCCGACCGCGTCAAGACCGACTTCGTCGCCAATATGAGCTATGAATTGCGCACCCCGCTGACGTCGATCGGTGGCTTCGCCGAGATGCTCAGCGCAGGCTATGCGGGCAAGCTTGCGCCCGCCGCGGCGGATTATGTCAGCGCGATCCTCGAATCGGTCGCACGCTTGTCGAAGCTGGTCGACGACGTGCTCGACCTGGCTCACGGTGACACCAGCGGCGTTGTGCTGGAACGCGAACGGATCGACCTTGGTGGATTATGTCGATCGGTCGGCGAATCGCAGCTCGGCCGCGCAGCAGAAAAGAACCAGAGCTTCGAGATCGTCATCGATGCATCGGCCGGGATCGTCGTCGGTGATGCCCGGCGGCTGCGCGAATCGATCGAGCATGTCATTCGCAACGCGGTGACCTACACCGACGAGGGCGGACAGATATTGCTTCGCGCTTCGGGCAATGCTGAAGAGGCAGTCGTCACCGTGCTCGACAATGGTCCGGGAATCTCTCCTGGAGATCAGGCGATGGTATTCGACCGCTTCCACCGCGCAATCGGTACCGTGCATAGCGATGCCGCACTTGGACTGGGCCTGCCGCTGACCCGGCAGTTCATCGAAGCGCACGGCGGCAGGGTCGAACTGGTATCGGCGCTGGACGAGGGCACCGCGGTAACGCTGACCATTCCCCGTGCTCCCACCCGATGATGACGTCGTGATTCTCGCCGACGAAGCCGCGACCCGCGCCGTCGGCGCCGCGCTTGCGCCGTCGCTCAGGGCCGGCGACGTGATCCTGCTCGACGGTTCGTTGGGCGCGGGCAAGACAACGTTGGTGCGCGGATTGCTCGAAGCACTCGGCCATCATGGCGAAGTGCCGAGCCCGAGCTTCGCCATCGTCCAGCCTTATGACGAGCTTGCGCTGCCGCTGTGGCATGTCGACCTGTACCGCATCGCCCATCCGTCCGAACTCGACGAGCTTGGTCTCGACGGCGTGCTTGGCGACGGCGTTCTGGTGGTCGAATGGCCCGACCATGCGGGGGAGGGCGCATGGCCCATCACCGCGCTCGCTTTATCGCTTGCGCCGGACGAGGATGGCGCGCGCGTCTTGACAGCTACGCCGGGCCAAGGCTGGGAGGGGCGATGGCCGCCCCAATGATTCCCCCCGCCGCAGCACCCCAATTCCTGAGCCTTTGCGGGTGGGGCGGGGCGCGGATCGAACCGCTCGCGGGGGACGCCAGTTTTCGGCGCTATTTTCGCATCATTCACGGTGACGGTCGCCGCGCGGTGCTGATGGACGCGCCCCCCCCGCACGAGAATCCGCGCCCGTTCGTCGCGATGGCCGAATGGTTGAGGGGGATTGGTCTCAGCGCGCCTGAAATCCTGGCGCGAGACCTCGACCAGGGATTGCTGTTGCTCGGCGACTTCGGCGACGACCGCTTGCGCGAACGGCTCGATCTTGAAGGCGGGCGAGAAGCCGAACTCTACACCACCGCGACCGACGTCCTCGTCCACCTTCACCGCCATGCGCCGATGCCCGGGCTTCCGGTCCACGGCCTCGACCAGTGGCTCGACGAACTGGCGCTGTTCACCGACTGGTATGCCCCGGCGCTCGACCTTGAAGTCGATGTCGACGGGTATTGCGCGGCATGGCGCGAGGTGCTCGCGCCAATTGCCGCCGACGGGCTCGGCCCGGTTACCGTGCTGCGCGACTTTCATGCCGAAAATGTCATGTTGATCGCGGGCCGCCAGGGGATCGCGCAATTCGGGTTGCTTGATTTCCAGGACGCGCTCGTCGGCCATCCCGCCTATGACCTCGCCTCGGTGCTCGAAGACGCGCGGCGCGATGTCTCGCCGCAGGTCGAGCGCAATATGCTCGACCGCTACATCGCCGCGAACGGCAACGGCGAGGCATTCGAAAAGGCCTATTGGACGCTCGCGGCGCAGCGCAATACGCGCATCCTCGGCGTCTTCGTGCGCCTCTCGAACCGCGACGGCAAGCCGACCTACGGCAAGTTTCAGCCGCGCATGTGGGGCTTGCTCGAGCGCGACCTCGCGTATCCCGCGCTGGCACCGGTCAAGGCGTGGTTCGACGCCAACGTTCCCACCGCCGCTCGCGCTGCCGCCTGGAGCGTCGAAGCGTGACGCGTCGGACCCGCGCCATGGCGCTTCGCCCAGCAATCAAGGCCGCGCCGCCGCGCACCGCGATGGTGATGGCCGCGGGTCTCGGCAAGCGCATGCGCCCCCTCACCGCGACGCGCCCCAAACCGCTCGTCGAAGTCGCGGGCAAGGCGCTTATCGACCATGTCCTCGACCGCCTTCGTGCCGCCGGGGTCGAGCAGGTCGTGGTCAACGTCCACTACCTCGCCGACGCACTCGAAGCGCATCTCGCGGCGCGCGCTGGCGGGCTCGGCGTGACGATCAGCGACGAACGCAAGCTGCTGCTCGAAACCGGCGGCGGGTTGGTCCAGGCCGCACCGATGATCGCGGAGGACACGTTCCTGGTCGTCAATAGCGATAATTACTGGATCGACGGCCCCGCGGACTCGCTCCGCCTGCTCGCGTCGCATTGGCGCGAGGCGGAGATGGATGCGCTGCTGCTGCTTATCCCCCACGCCCGCGCGAGCAACAACCACGGCGTCGGCGATTTCCACATGGACGCGCTCGGGCGTCTGCGCCGCCGTGGCCTGGGCCGGGTCGCCCCATTCGTCTTCACCGGCATTCAGATCGTTTCGAAGCGACTGCTGCGCGATGCTCCCGAAGGCGCTTTTTCAACCAACTTCTTCTGGGATCGGGCGATCGACGAAGGCCGGTGCTTCGGCGCGGTCCACCAGGGCCTGTGGTTCGACGTTGGTTCGCCGCCGTCGATCGCCGCGACCGAGGCCGCGCTGCTCCATGGCTGAGGAGCGCCCGGCGGTCTTCACGATCCCGGCGCATCGCAGCTTCGCCGACGCGCTGGTCGACGGTCTCCTTCGCCAGCACGGCCGCGCGCCCGACGCGCTTGCCCGCGGGCGAATCCTGGTTCCGACCAACCGCGCGGTGCGCACCCTGACCGAAGCGTTCGTCCGGATCAGCGGCGGCGGACTGGTGTTGCCGCGCCTGATCGCGATCGGTGATCCCGAGCTCGACGACCGCATCGGCGGCGCGCTCGACCCGTTGGATCTCGCCGAACCGCTGCCTCCCGCGATCGACCCGCTCGAGCGCCAGCTGATTCTCGCCCGAATATTGCGTGGCCCCGATGACAGCGCCGCCGAAGCGATGCGGCTCGCCGCCGACCTTGCGCGCGCGCTTGATGCACTCGCTATCGAGGAAGTCGACCCGCAGCGGCTCAGGGAGGCCGCGCTGCTGGCCCCCGAGCTTGCCGCTCACTGGTCGCGTGCGCTCGACCGTTTCCTGGCGGTAATCGATCGCTGGCCACGCGAGCTGGCGGCGCTTGGACGGATCGACCGCGCAACCCGGCGTGGCCACTTGCTCCATGCCATCGCCAAGCGTTGGCAGTCTCGCCCGCCAAGTGGCTTCACCGTCGCCGCCGGAATCACCACTTCCGCGCCCGCCGTCGCGGCCTTGCTCGCCCGCGTCGCGCGGCTGCCCGACGGCGCGGTCGTGCTTCCCGCGCTGGCCTTGGCCAACGCCATGCCCGACCCCGAATGGGACGCGCTCGGCCCCGATGCGGAGGAACGCGGCGTCGAGACTCATCCGCAATATCATTTGAAACGCCTGCTCGACCGGATCGGGGTGGCGCGCGGCGAGGTGCTGCCGTGGCCGGGCACCGGGCGCGCCGCATCGCCCGCGGTGCGGGGCCGCGCGGTCACCCATGCCATGACCGCCGCCGACTTCTCCGACAAATGGAACGCATTGTCTCCGCCCGAGCGCCGCTTGTCGGGGATCCGCTGCGCCGAGCTCGCCGATGGCGCGAGCGAAGCCCAGGCCATCGCGCTGGCGCTGCGCGAGGCGCTCGAAACCCCCGGTCAGACCGCCGCGTTGGTCACGCCTGACCGCATCCTCGCGGCGCGCGTGTCGGCGCACCTTGCGCGGTGGAATATCGTCGCCGATGACAGCGCCGGGCAGCCGCTATCGCAGACCCCCGCCGGCACCTTGCTCCTCGCGCTCGCCGAAGCCATTGCCGAGGATCTCGCGCCGGTCGCGACGCTGGCTCTGCTCAAGCATCCCTTGGTCGGCGGGGAGGATCAGCCGGACGAGGGTGCTGCTCGCCTCGCCTGGCTCGCGGCGGTGCGCGATCTCGACCTTGCGCTGCGCGGCCCGCGCCCGCGCGCCGGGGTGGCCGGCCTCGACGAGCGGATCGTGACGGTCGACAAGCGATCGATCGACCCTGCACGAGCCCAGCGCGCGTGGGCCAGCGTTCGCCCACGGCTGGCCGACGCCGCCCAGTTCCTCGCCCGCGCCACCACCCTTGCCGAGCTTGCCGCCGCGCTGCGGGCCGGCGCCGTGGCGCTTGCCGGCCAAGCGGCGTGGCGTGGTCCCGACGGCCGCGCCGCCGCCGACCTCATCGCCGCTCTCGAACAATCGGCCGCCGCGCAGTCGCTCGTGTTGGGCGAGGCCGATTCGACCGCCTTGCTCGGCGAGATGTTCGCCGCCGTTCCGGTACGACGCCCCTATGGCGGCCATCCCCGCATTGCGATCTGGGGCTTGCTCGAAGCGCGCCTCCAGCAGGCCGATCTGATGATTCTCGGCGGAATGAACGAAGGTATCTGGCCCGCCGCGCCAAGCCCCGATCCGTGGCTTGCCCCGCGCATTCGCCGCGCGCTCGGGCTGCCGGGGCTTGAGCTTCGCGCCGGGCTTGCCGCGCATGACTTCATGAGTGCGCTTGGCGCGCCGCGCGTGCTCCTGACGCGGGCCCGCCGCGACGGCCGCTCGCCGACCGTTGCCTCGCGGCTATGGCTCCGGCTTCAGGCGATGACCGGCGGGTTGGCGCGCGACACGAGGCTCGAACGTCTGGCCCTTGCCCTCGATCGCCCCGACCGCTTCGCGCCGGTCGATCGCCCGGCACCAGTCCCACCGCTCGAACAGCGGCCGCGAAAGATCGCCGTCACCGACCTCGATCGCCTCACCGCCGACCCCTTCGCTTTTTACGCCAAGACGATTCTCCGGCTGCGCGCGCTTGACCCGGTCGACGCCGATCACACCGCGGCGTGGAAGGGGACTGCTGTCCACGAGGTTCTGGAGCAATGGTTCAGGCAGGATGACTGCGACCCCGCGACACTCGTTCCGCGCGCGCGCGAACTGGTCGAGGACGAAGGCATCCACCCGATGCTCCGCGCCTTGTGGCAACCGCGCCTGATCGAGGCGGTGCAGTGGATCGCCGGCGAAGTCGAAGCCGACCGCGCCCAGGGCCGCGCGCCCAAGGCGGCCGAACTGTTCGGCAAGGCACAGGTTGCCGGGGTCGAGCTCTACGGCAAGGTCGATCGCATCGACATCGCCGCCGACGGCAGCCTTGCGATCATCGACTATAAGACCGGCAAGGCACCCAGCGCCAAGGCCGTCGCCCAAGGCTTCGCGCTGCAACTCGGCCTGCTCGCGCTGATCGCCGAACGCGGCGGCTTCGAAGGCATATCCGGCACCGCCAGCGCATTCGAA
Source organism: Pseudomonadota bacterium (assembly GCA_030855425.1). The sequence goes on along the minus strand of JALYRH010000043.1, from coordinate 5,717 downwards.
TATTGGTCGCTCGCCAAGGACAAGCAAAGCTTCGGCAAACGCACCGCCGCCGACAAGGGATCGGAGCCCGGCACCTTCCTCGTGACGGTCCTGAACCGTTTCGCCGACGCCGCCGCCAAATATCTAACCGGCACCGAGCCGTTCACCGCCAAACTCCACCCAGCCCATGCCCCCTACGGCGACTACGACCAGGTCATGCGGCTCGAGGAGTGGTACGGACGGGAGTGAACTTCCTCTCCCCTCGCGGGAGCATCGGGTGAAGATTACCTCCGGATATCCCCAGGTCGTGCGGAGTACGATCGGCCCGCTGCCGACAACTCGCCGCAGGCGAGCGCGAACCGTCGAGATTAGTTCGTGTAACGATGAACGGCAACGCTGCGATGGGTGAAAAACGGACATGAGCTATGCTGGAGGCACCGACGAGGCTGCGGCTAATGAAAACGCGTCAATCGATCGGCGCATCCGCGCCGCCGAACCGAGATATGACTTAGGCGAGGTTGCTGCGATAACCGAACAATAGTCGCTATCGCGACATTTTTCGTTCCAATGGCGAGCGGGAAAACGGCTGCCCCACGGAATACCACAGGTCATAGCGAGGCCACCTAAACTTCGGCGACACCACACTTACGACGCCCCTCGGCCCTGAGGCGACGTAATTCAAGGTTATTGTGCGATCTCTCGGCAGCCAATGAGCCGCCGGCACGAAATTACCGAGACGCTCCCGCTCCGCGTGCACGGCCCCCACCAGTGCTAGTAGTTTCGCTCCGGGCTTCGCTTCAAGACTTTCCTGCCAGGCGGTGGCCATCGCTTGTTCGCGGCGGTCCGGGTCAGCAGTATTCCGCATAAAGGCCAGTACCGTAATTGCCTGCCCCGACAGTTTTAGCTGCCGAAGCTGATCCAACAACCGAAACATGGCTTCGCTGGCACGGCCGTCCGGATACCCCCAATGCCGTTCAGTCAGAAGTGCGCTCCGAGCAGCGATTGCGCCATCTGACGCGAGATACGTGTCGAGCGACGACTGTTGATCTGGTTCAAACTCCAAGCCCACCACAACAGGCCCCTTGGAGGCGGCGAGGCAGACCAAATTCGCGAAAAACATCGGTATTTCTGCGGTTCCGTGGCGCTCACCGACAATGATGAAAGGCTTGCTGGCGTCGTTGATTACCAGATGGGCGCCTGAAAGTTCTGCACATTGGAACGGAGGCGCGGCTAATGCGCCCACTGCGGCAGCCGCCAAAAGGTTGAGGCTCATGCGTCGGTATTACCTAAGTAGACCGTTTACCTAATGTACTTTGCGGGCGGCGTCCGCAATGGGTCGTTCGCTGACTGTCTGCTTTTCTTGCGAGACTTCAACCCAGCCAACGTCGTCGAAGAAGAAGTCGCTGGCACTCGCACCTACCCCGCTCTGACGAGTGAAGGCGGGAAAACCGCTGTCCTACACCCCACCGACCTGCCATGCTTCACCCCGGCGCCTCCAAGCGCCAGCGGCTCTTTGCAATCGTCGATATCCCGATCCAACGACAGCCGCCCGCGCCGCTCCGCGAAAATGGTAGGCCACCCGGAGACTTTAGTGAACTTAGGACCGTAAGCGCGGTCGTTCCCCTCTGCTGCAGCCTTACTCCTTGGCGCCGCCGCGCTTCGGTTTCTTGACTTTCGATGCATAAAGCAGCGCCGCGACGATCGCCGCCGACCCAATCCCGACGGCATAGCCCGCCTTGGCCAATTTGGCGCGCCGCTCGCCGTCGCTTTTGTCGTCGTCGCTCATCTTGCTCTCCGATGGTGGTCAGCCTTTGCTCTATTCAAGCGTGGGGAGCTTGGGAAGCGCAAGCGGGCTTGCTAGGGCGGGACGAATGTCGCGTCGCCTGAAACCCTTTCCCGTGCTCGAAGGCGATCAACGCCGCGCCTCGGACCCGTCCGCCCATGCCGCATTGTCGGCCTCGGCGGGTACGGGCAAGACCCAGGTCCTCACCGCGCGCGTGCTCCGCTTGCTGCTCGGGCAGGTCGATCCCGGCGCGATCCTGTGCCTGACCTTCACCAAGGCCGGGGCCGCCGAAATGGCCAACCGCATCGCCGCGCGGCTCGCCGCGTGGGTGCGGATGCCCGACCTCGCGCTGGGCCACGACCTGTTCGCGCTCGGCGAGAATCACGCGCCGCCCGACCTGCAACGCGCGCGCCGCTTGTTCGCGCGAGTCCTCGAAACCCCCGGCGGGCTGCGCATCCAGACCATCCACGGCTTCGCCCAGACCCTGCTCGCCAGCTTTCCCGCCGAGGCCGGGATCAACCCCGGGTTCCAGCCGATCGAGGGCCGCGCCGAGGCCGAGCTGACCCGCCGCACGCTCGCTTCGCTGCTCGCCGACGCCGAAGCCTCGCACGATGATGCACTGATCGCCGACGTCCAAGCGCTGTCGCTGCGGCTCGGGGAGGGCGGGGCGCAGGAGTATCTGACAACCTGCGCCAGATCCGAGGAGATGATCGATGCGCTCGGCGATCCGGCGGGCTTCGAGGCGACGCTGCTCCAGGCCATCGGCATCACCGAAGCCAACGCCACCGACGCCATCGCGGCCGAACTGGCCGACGAGGAGATTGACCGTCCAACGATCGAGGAATTGATCGCCGTCAATCGTCAATGGCCTACGGCAACCGGTGCGACGATCGCTACCAATCTCACCGCCTTTCTTGCCGCGACCCCCGCCGAGCGGATTGGCTTGCTCGACACCGTCGGGAAGAAATTCGTCACCGCTCAAGGCGAACCGTGCAAGGCGTCGACCGGGCAAATCAAAGTCCATCCCGATTATGCCGAACTGCTGAGCGAATTCGCGCATTGGCTGACCAACCGCCGCCGCCGCCGCTGCGCCGCCGAATTCGCCTCGACCCAAGCCGCGGGGCTTCGTGCGGGGCAGGCGTTCGCGCGCGCCTACCGCCTTGCAAAGCGCGCGGCGGGAGTGGCCGATTTCGATGACCTCATCGCCTGGACGCGGCGGCTGCTTCGGATCGACGGGATGGGCGAATGGGTTCGCTTCAAGCTTGACCAGCGCACCGACCACATCTTGGTCGACGAGGCGCAGGACACCAATGCCGACCAATGGGCGATCGTCGATGCGCTCGCCTCGGAATATTTCTCGGGCCAAAGCGAGACCGAGCTTCGCTGGCGCACCTTGTTCATGGTCGGCGATTACAAGCAGGCGATCTTCGGCTTTCAGGGGACCGACCCCAGGCAGTTCGACGCGTTTCGCCAGACGGTGGCCGATCGCGCGGCGGCGGCGGGCGAGGCGGCTCAGGGCAGCGATAGCTATGCGCGCGAATTCCGGGATCTGTCGATCGATGCCAGCTTCCGCTCGTCGCCGCCGATCCTGCAACTGGTCGATGCGCTGATCGACGAAGTCGGACATGGCGCGATGGGCTTGTCGCGCCGCCCCAATCGCCACGCCGCGGCGCACGGCGATCGCCCCGGTGAAGTGCTGTGGTGGCCGCCATTCTCGCCCGCCGATGCCGAAGACGCCGGCGAGGAAGGGGAGGAGGGTTGGGTCGCCGAACCCGTGCGCCTCTACGCCGATGCACTCGCGCGCCAGATCAAGGCGTGGCTCGACGAGGCCGCCCCGCTCGCGTGCACCGGCCGACCGTTGAGCGCCGGCGATATCTTGATCCTCGTCCGCAGCCGCTCCGAACTCGCCAGCCTGCTTGTTGCGCGGCTCTACGCGCACGGCGTCCCCGTTGCCGGGATTGACCGATTGCACTTGTCGAAGCCGCTTGCGGTCAAGGATCTGCTTGCCGCGATCGGCTTCGCGGTCCAGCCGCACGATGATCTGACGCTCGCCGGATTGCTGGTGTCGCCGATTGTCGGATGGGATCAGGATCAGCTGCGCGAGCTTGCCTTCGGCCGATCGGGATCGCTGTGGAGCGCGCTTCAGGGGCGCCGCGACGACGATCAATACCGGCCCGCATTCGACCTCCTCTCGAACTTGCTGGCGAGCGCCGATTTCGTCACCCCCGCACGCTTCCTCGAAAATCTCCTGTCTGGCGCAACCGACGCGCGCCGCAAGCTGTTGGCGCGACTGGGCGAGGCGGCGCGCGATCCGATCGAGGAACTGGTCGCCAGCGCGCTCGAATTCGAAGCGCAGGAAGGCGTTTCGCTGGATCGCTTTCTCGCCTGGTTTTCGCGGGGCGAGGTCGAGGTCAAGCGCGACCCGTCGAGCGCTGGGGACGCGGTGCGGGTGATGACGGTCCATGGCGCCAAGGGGCTCGAGGCTCCACTCGTCATCCTCGCCGATGCAACGCATGATCCGGACCGTGTCGGACGCCGGCCGCCGTCGCTCGACCTGCCGCTTGGCAATCCGCGCCGCCCAATTCCGTTGTTGCGACCCCGCACCGAGGAACAGGTCAGCCCTTACACCGAGCTGATCGAGGCGCAGCGCGAATCCGACCGCCAGGAACATTGGCGCTTGCTCTACGTCGGGCTCACGCGCGCCGCCGAGCGGTTGATCATCACCGGGGTTCAGCCATCGCGCGGAGACGTGGTCGAGTACAGCTGGCACAGCCGCAGCGCTGCCGCGCTCGCCGCGCTCGGTGGCGTGTCGCACCCGGGGCCTTGGGGAGAAGGGCTAAGCTGGCACGGAACAGAACGCCCGCGCTTCCCACGGTTGCGCGTCGGACGCCGCACGCTCGATCGCGTCACGGTTCCCGATTGGGCGCGCCGCCCGGCGCCACAGGAAGAGCGCCCGCCGCGCCCGCTCAGTCCCTCGTCGATCGGACCTGATCGCGACGCGTTGCCGCCGCCATCGCCCGAGCTTCGCGCCGCCGCCGAACGCGGAACGATGCTTCACAGCCTGTTCGAGCGCCTTCCCGCGGTAGCGCCCGATGAACGCCGTCCCGCTGCGCTCGCTTATCTTGCCCGCACCGGGCTGACCGACCCGTCACGCGCGTCGGAAATCGTCGATGCCGCGCTAGCTGTCATCGAGGACCCGCGCTTCGCGGACCTGTTCATGCCCGATGCGCTGGCCGAGGCGCCGATCGCGGCCACGCTGCCCGACGGGCGCGTGATCGCCGGAACCGTCGATCGTCTGTGCATCGCCGCGGACGTCGTACGGGTGATCGATTTCAAGACTGGCCGCGCGGTACCCGGCAGTGCTGCTGCGCTCCCTGCCGGGCATGTTGCTCAGATGCTGGCATACGCCGCCGCGCTAGGCGTGATTTTCCCCGGACGGCGGATCGAAGCCGCCTTGCTTTACACGCACGGCCCGTCGCTTATCGCATTGCCGGCTTGAGCCACGGCTGTTCGATCACCATATGAAGGCTCGAACCGAATCTCAGGAGCATCTTATGGGCGAGAACACCAAGACCGTCACCGACCAGAGTTTCGAGGCCGATGTCCTCAATTCAGAAAAGCCGGTGCTGGTCGACTTCTGGGCCGAATGGTGCGGGCCGTGCAAGATGATTGCTCCGGCGCTTGAGGAAATCGCCGGCGCGCTCGGCGAGAAGGTCGATATCGTCAAGCTCAACATCGACGAAAATCCCGACACGCCAGGCAAATATGGCGTTCGCGGCATCCCCACCATGCTGCTGTTCAAGGGTGGCGAGGCGGTGGCGCAAAAGGTTGGCGCCGCGCCGCGCTCTCAGATTCAGCAGTGGCTTGAGGCGCAGCTATAGCGAGGATCAGCCGGCAGGTCCGTCTCAGCCACACCGCGTGTGTGGGACGGATGCGATCGGGACAGAGATATCGG
>JALYRH010000042.1 GCA_030855425.1 Pseudomonadota bacterium | reverse complement strand
ATCGCGGCGTTCGGCGATACGCGCCGATTTGCCGCGACGACCGCGCAGATAATAAAGCTTGGCACGGCGGACCGCACCGCGGCGAACCACCTCGATCGAATCGATCGCCGGCGAATAGAGCGGGAAAACGCGCTCGACGCCTTCGCCGAACGAAATCTTGCGGACGGTGAAGTTCGAATTCACCGCCTTGTTGGCGCGCGCGATGCACACGCCTTCGTACATCTGGACGCGGCTGCGCTCGCCTTCGGTTACCTTGACGCCGACCCGAAGGGTGTCGCCGGGGCGGAATTCGGGGATGGCGCGGAGTTCGGTCAGCGCGGCGACCTGCTCGGCTTCGAGCGTCTGGATGAGGTTCATTGCTTCAAGTCCCTAATCGTCATGCTGCGCACCAGAGGGCGACGCCTCCCGAGCACCCCCATGGCGCTCGATCAGGTCCGGCCGCCGTAGCCGTGTATCCTCGATCGAACGAGCCTTGCGCCACGCCGCGATCTTCGCATGATCCCCCGATCGCAGCACTTCGGGGATCGTGCGTCCTTCCCATTCATAGGGCCGGGTGTAGTGCGGATATTCCAGGAGGCCTTCTTCAAAGCTCTCCTCCTCTCCGCTGGAGGCCGCGCCCATTACGCCGGGGAGCAGCCGAATGCAAGCATCGAGCAGCACCATCGCGCCCAGTTCGCCGCCGGACAATATGTAGTCGCCGATGCTGAGCTGTTCGACCGAACGTGCGTCGAAGATGCGTTCGTCGAAGCCTTCGAAGCGCCCGCACAGAATGATCGCCCCCTCGCCTTCGCTCAGCGAGCGAACACGGGCTTGCGTCAGCGGAGCGCCGCGCGGGGTCATGGCCAGGATCGGGCGGCCGTCGGCGACGTCGTCGATCGCGGCGGCAAGCACGTCGGCGCGAAGCACCATCCCAGCACCGCCCCCGGCCGGCGTGTCGTCGACCGTGCGATGCCTGTCGATCGCGTGGTCGCGGATATTGCGCGCATCGAAGCTCCACTTCCCTTCGGCCAGCGCGCGCCCGGCAAGGCTGGCGCCCAGAGGCCCGGGGAACATGTCGGGGTAGAGCGTGAGGACGGTGGCGCGGAAAGTCATCGCCCCGCTCAGGCGCTGGCGCCCTGGAGCGCATCCTTCAATGCGGCGAGAGCCTCGGGCGCTCTTGCTCCGTCGGGCCCCCCGCCCTGGGCCATGTCGGGACGGCCGCCACCGCCTTGCCCGCCGAGCGCGGCGACTGCGGCCTTGACGAGATCGACCGCCGACACTGACCCAATCAGGTCCGCGGTCACGCCGACCGCGACGCTGGCGCGGCCGTCGTTGGTGGCGATGAGCGCGGCGATGCCGGAGCCGAGGCGCTGTTTCATCGCGTCGACCTGGCCACGAAGATTCTTGGGGTCGAGGCCGTCGACGACCTGGCCGAGAAAAGCGTAACCCTCGACGCGCTCGGGGCCGGCGGCCTCGCTCGTCCCACCACCGCCGAGGGCAATCGCTTTCTTCGCTTCGGCCAATTCGCGCTCAAGCCGCCGCGCGGTTTCGACCAGCGCGGCGATGCGCGCCGGGACTTCGTCGGGCGAAGCCTTGAGCGTCGCCGCGGCTTCGCGCAGCTTGGCGTCGCGATCGACCAGCCACAGCCGAGCGCCTTCGCCGGTCAGCGCCTCGATCCGCCGGATGCCCGACGACACCGCGCTCTCGCCGACGATCTTGAAGATGGCGATGTCGCCGAGCGCGTCGACGTGGATTCCGCCGCACAGCTCGACGCTATAGTCGGCGTCAGTCGCTCGGCCCATGCTCAGCACCCGCACTTCGTCACCGTATTTTTCGCCGAACAACGCCATCGCGCCGGCCGCGATCGCGTCGTCGGGAGTCATCAGACGGGTCGTTACCGGGTGGTTGTGGCGGATGTGGGCGTTTACGTCGGCCTCGATCGCGGCGATGTCGTCGGAGCTTAGCGCGGAAGGATGCGAATAATCGAAGCGAAACCGGTCGGGCGCGACGAGACTGCCCTTCTGAGTGACATGCTGCCCAAGGCGGTGGCGCAGCGCGGCATGGAGCAGATGGGTTGCGCTGTGGTTGGCGCGGACCGCGTCGCGGCGCTCGACATCGACCGACTGGTGAAGCGTATCGCCAACCTTCAGCGTCCCATTCGCGACGCGGACGCGAAGCGCGTGAAGCCGCCCGAGCGGTTTCGACGTATCCTCAACTACGCCTTCGAAGCCATTGAGCGAAGTCAGTTTTCCGGCATCTCCGACTTGTCCGCCGCTCTCGCCATAGAATGGCGTCTGGTTGAGAATGACAGTCAAGGTTTCGCCCATGCCAGCGTGATCGACGCGCGCGCCGTTCTTGACCAAAGTAAGCACTACACCCTCGCCCTCATGGCTCGAGTAGCCGGTAAACTCGGTCGATCCGACCTCCTCTGCAAGGTCGTACCATAAACCGTCACTGGCGGTTTCGCCCGAGCCCTTCCACGCGGCGCGCGCGGCAGCTTTCTGATCGGCCATTGCGGCGTCGAACCCGGCGCGATCGACGGCGAGGCCGCGAGCGCGAAGGGCGTCCTCGGTCAGGTCGTAAGGGAAACCGAAGGTGTCGTAGAGCTTGAACGCGGTCGCGCCGGGAAGCGTGCCGCCCTGCTCCATCGTGCCAGTCGCTTCGTCGAGCAGCTTCAAGCCATTGGCGAGGGTGCGGCGGAACTGGACTTCTTCCTGGAGCAGGGTCGCTTCGATCGCTGGCTGGGCGCGCACCAGCTCGGGGAACGCCGCCCCCATTTCGGAAACGAGCTCGGGGACGAGCCGATGCATCAGCGGGTCGGTCGCGCCGAGCAGATGCGCATGACGCATCGCGCGGCGCATGATCCGCCGCAGCACATAGCCGCGGCCTTCGTTCGCTGGGAACACGCCATCGGCAAGGAGAAAGCCTGAAGCGCGCAAATGGTCGGCGATGACGCGGTGGCTGGCCTGGTTCTCGCCAAGCGCCTTGGTGCGGGTCAGCTCCTCGGATGCGGCGATCAGCGCCTTGAAGGTGTCGGTGTCGTAATTATCATGCACCCCCTGCATCACCGCAGCGATGCGTTCGAGCCCCATGCCGGTGTCGATCGAGGGCCTTGGCAAATCGGCGACGATTTCGTCGGCCTCCTGCAGATGCTGCATGAAGACGAGGTTCCAGATCTCGACGAACCGGTCGCCGTCCTCGTCGGGACTGCCGGGAGGGCCGCCGGATATATGCTCGCCGTGATCGAAGAATATCTCCGAACAGGGTCCGCTCGGTCCGTCGGGGCCCATAGCCCAGAAATTATCCTTGGTGGCGATCCGGATGATGCGATCGTCGGGAAGCCCGGCGATCTTGCGCCACAGATCGGCGGCTTGGTCGTCGGTGTGATAGACGGTGACCGTCAAGCGGTCGGGCGAAAGGCCCCATTCGCGCGTAAGCAAGGTCCACGCATGGCCGATCGCCTGCTCCTTGAAATAGTCGCCGAACGAGAAATTGCCGAGCATTTCGAAGAAGGTGTGATGCCGCGCGGTGTAGCCGACATTGTCAAGGTCGTTATGCTTGCCCCCCGCGCGGACGCATTTCTGGCTGCTGGTCGCGGTGACGTAGGGCCGCGATTCAAGCCCGGTAAAGACGTTCTTGAACGGCACCATCCCGGCGTTGACGAACATCAAAGTCGGGTCGTTGTGCGGGACGAGCGGCGCCGAGGCGACGCGGGCGTGGCCCTGCGCTTCGAAATAATCGAGGAAGCCGCGGCGGATGTCGTTGGTCGAGGTCATTGCCCTGATTTACGGCGAATGGTGCGGTGCGGCAAGGGAGCGCCTCCCGGCTTAACGCTGCGCTAATTCCTTAGCGCAACGACAGACCGCGCGGCGCGTGCGACCGGGCGCACTCGACCGCCGACCAACGGGGCTTTACCCCTTCGCAATCATCGAAATTGTTTCGCGCATCTGCTGTCGTTGTCGCGTCCGCGCGATCCAAAGGATCATCTGCCATGGGCCTTGCCCGTCTGTTCAACTTCGCATCGCGCGATATCGCGATCGATCTCGGCACTGCGAACACCGTCGTATTCGTCCGCGCCAGGGGATCGTGCTCAACGAGCCGTCGGTGGTGGCGATGGAGATCGGCAACGGCGCGGCCAAGGTCCGCGCGGTCGGTGCCGACGCCAAACTGATGATGGGCAAGACGCCGGCCAACATCAGGACCATCCGCCCGCTTCGCAATGGGTTCACTGCCTCAGCATATACTCGGTATCAATGCCCCTTGCGCGATGTAAGCTTGCCAAACGTCTTTTCCAAGATCGACATGGTCTTCGCCGCCGCGCCGGCGACAGCCTGCTGGATCGTGGCGGCTTCTTCCACCACGGCAATCGGGGCCAGCCCATTCGGCCGCGCCTCGATCATGCACCGTTTGTCACCGCCCCCCCCCGATCACCATTGCCGTCACTGAGGTGAACCTCGACGCGAGACAGCCTGTCCGAATATCGCGCGAAACGCTCTTGTAGCATAGTCTCGACCTGATCGGTCAAAGCTTCGCGACCGTCAATCGAGCTGTCGGTGTTCACCTGAAATTGCATTTATATTTCCAGTTCGTTGAGCAATACCGTTTATCGTTGCGAAGGGGTTTCTGAGGCGGCGCTCGACGTGGCCCGACGGTTCGCCTCGACCCTGTGCCGCAGTGCGCGCTTGGCTCGTCGATTCACGGTGCGAAGACGGCGCATCTTTCGCATCAGCGCACCTTCCTGGAGCGTTCCAGCACCGGCCGATGACCCTCCGCGTCGAAGGCACCAGACGAAGGATGGTCCGGGCGCGGTGTCGAGATGACCCCTTCGTTCGGCGTATCTACCGCAGCTGGATGAGAGGGAGGCGTCTCGCCTGACTGTTTCATCGCCAGCGCGCGCTGTGAATTTTCCGCCTGCGCGGCGGTTGCTGCCCGTTCGGGCGCGTCTTCAGAGCCCGGCTTGGGTAGATCGTCTCGATGCGTCACGGGCGGCTTCCTTTCGGCTCGTTCGAATGCTCACAGACTGAACGGCCGAGGCCGACCAGGGTTGCTGAGAGGACCGAACATTCGCAGCTCAAGTACAAAAAGACCGTTTCTTCCCACTCATCCGACTAGCCGCGCATTGCGGGCGGCGGGGCGGCTCGCTAGGCAGCGGCATGGCTAGACGATCGACGAATGATATCCCGACTTTCAAGCGCAAGCGCGCGCGGGAGCGCGGGATTGGCAGGCGGATCGTGGGGTTCGTGGTCAAGCTGGTGATCGCGCTGATCCTGCTGAGTATCGTTTGGGTGCTGGCCTATCGCTTCATCAATCCGCCGATCACAGCGACGATGCTCGGCGATGTCGCCGCGGGGCGCGGGGCGGCGAAGGAGTGGATGGGGCTCGATCGGATGGATCGCGACATGGTGCGCGCGGCGATCGGGGCGGAGGACAGCAAGTTTTGCGCGCACAATGGGTTCGACGTCGATGCCATCCAGGATGCGGTCAAGCGCAACGCCAGCGGAGGCCGGATCAGGGGCGGATCGACGATCAGCCAGCAGACCGCCAAGAACGCCTTTCTATGGCAAGGCGGCGGCTATGCGCGCAAGGGCGCCGAGGCGTGGTTCACCTTCCTGATCGAGCAGATGTGGGGCAAGCGCCGGATCATGGAAGTCTATCTCAACCTCGCCGAGACCGGGATCGGGACCTATGGCGCAAACGCCGGCTCGATGCGCTATTTCGGGCATGACGCGTCGGCGATGAGCGGATTGGAAGCGGCGCGGATCGCGGCGATCCTGCCCTTGCCCAAGAAGCGCGGCGCGGTCGCGCCCAAGGGGTTCACGCGGCGCTATGGCAACACGCTGGCGGCGCGGATCGGGGTGGTCGGGCGCGACGGGCTCGACGCGTGCGTTTATGCGGGGACGACCGCGCCGGTCAGCAAGGCGCCGCCGGTATCGAAAAAGGCGCGGCCCATTCCCGGCGATGAGTATGAGACCGCCACGCCACCTCCGCCCGCGGCAAGCGTCGACGACGGCGCGGTTGAAGTGCCGCTGGCCGAGGAGCCGGTGGTCGAGGCGCCGGTGGCGCCCGAGGAGCCGGTGGTCGAGCAGGCGCCGGTTGAACAGCCGCCGGTGGTAGTGGAGAATCTTGGGTGACCCAGACTTCCCCCTCCCACGGCGAGAGGGGTTAGCCGACTAACGCGAGTTTGGGGGATTCCTGCGCGGACAATTCGACCGCGCCTTCGCCGAGCACCCGGGTGAGGCGGGCAGCGATATCGGCGTCGAGGATAAAGTCGCGGCCGAGCAGCAGCGTCGCTTCGCCGCCGGCGATCGGCACCGTGGCGCGGACGGTACCGGTGCCGCCCGGCACAAGCTCCCGTGCGACGAGCGCGATCAGGCTGGCGTCGGGAATCGACAGGCTCAACTGGACCCTGGTCTTCTTCGCTAGTCCTTCGAGCGGCTGAAAGCGCTTGATCGTGACGCGCGGCGTGTCCTCGCCCGGACGGCGGTCGAGCTCGACCGTCATCAGCCCGCAGCCGCCGGCCTTCGCCGCGGTCTCGAGTTCGGCGCTTGGTTCATCGTCGAACGCGGTCGCTTCATATTGTCCCGAGGGGTCGGAAATCGTCGCCAGCATGTAGCGCCGCCCCTTGGCCGAGGTCCGCCAGCGGATGCTTTCGACCATCCCCGCCATCATTGTCTGCGAGCGGCCGCCATCAGCCGGGGCGCGGATTGCAGACAGTTCGGCGAAGCTCTTGACCTTGTGCGCGGCGAGCAAGTGGCGCTGGCTGTCGACCGGGTGCGCCGAGAAATAGAAACCGAACGCGTCGCGCTCGGCGGCCATCCGCTCGGCGAGGCTCCAATGGATGTCGCGCGCGAGGCGGATCGCGGCGACGTCGCTCGCCCCGCCGCCGCCAAACAGCCCGTGCTGTCCGCTGGTCCGCTGGTCGTGCGCCGAAGCCGCGTGGGCGAGGATCGTCTCGGCCGAGGCGTGAACCGCGGCGCGGTTGGGCTCGAGCGCGTCGAACGCGCCCGCGGCGGCAAGGCTTTCCAATTGGCGGCGGTTGATCAACTTGGGGTCGATCCGCGCGGCGAAATCGTCGAGGCTGGTGAACGGGCCTTTGGCTTCGCGCTCGGCGACCAGCGCCTCCATCGCTTTCTCGCCGACATTCTTGAGCGCGCCCAAGGCGTAGCGTACGCTTCCTCCGTTGGCGCCGTCCTCGACCGAAAAAGCGGCTTCGCTGTGGTTGACGCAGGGCGGCTGGCAGTCGAGCCCCGAGCGGCGGATATCCTCGACGAACAAGGCGAGTTTGTCGGTCTGGCCGGTGTCGAAACTCATCGACGCGGCGAAGAACACCGCGGGGTGGTGCGCCTTGAGCCAGGCGGTGTGGTAGGCGACGAGCGCGTAAGCAGCGGCGTGGCTCTTGTTGAAGCCATAGCCCGCGAACTTGTCGATCAAGTCGAAGAGCTTGTTCGCCTCTGGGCTGGCGATCGCGTTCTTGGCCGCGCCGTCGATGAAGCGCTGGCGCTGTTCGTTCATTTCCGACTGGATCTTCTTGCCCATCGCGCGGCGCAGCAGATCCGCCTCGCCCAGGCTGTAGCCGGCGAGGACCTGCGCCGCCTGCATGACCTGCTCCTGGTAGACGAAGACACCGTAGGTCTCGCTCAGCACCTTTTCCAGCATCGGGTGCGGGTAAGCGAGTTCGGCTCGGCCATTCTTGCGGTCGCCGAACATCGGAATATTGTCCATCGGGCCCGGCCGATAGAGCGAGACCAGCGCGATGATGTCGCCGAATGCAGTCGGGCGGACTGCCGCAAGCGTGCGGCGCATGCCCTCCGATTCGAGCTGGAACACGCCGACGGTGTCGCCGCGCTGGAGCAGTTCGTAGATTGCAGGATCGTCCCACGCGAGCGTGGTGTAATCGACCTCGACCCCCCGCAGCCTGAGCAGGCGCTGGCCTTCCTTGAGCACCGAAAGCGTCTTCAACCCAAGGAAGTCGAACTTTACCAGCCCCGCCGCCTCGACATATTTCATGTCGAACTGGGTCACCGGCATGTCCGAGCGCGGGTCGCGGTAGAGCGGTACTAGCTGATGCAGCGGGCGGTCGCCGATCACCACGCCCGCGGCATGGGTCGAAGAGTGGCGCGGCAGGCCTTCGAGCTTCATCGCGAGGTCCATCAGGCGGCGCACGCCCGCGTCATTCTTATATTCGGCGTGAAGCTCGCTCACGCCATTCAGTGCACGCGGCAGGTCCCACGGCTCGGTCGGATGGTTGGGGATCAATTTGGCGAGGCGATCGACCTGGCCATAGCTCATTTGCAGCACGCGCCCGGTGTCTTTGAGCACCGCGCGCGCCTTCAGGCGTCCGAAGGTAATGATTTGCGCGACCCGGTCGCGGCCATATTTTTGCTGGACATAGGTGATGACCTTGTCGCGGTGGGTCTCGCAGAAATCGATATCGAAATCGGGCATCGACACGCGTTCGGGGTTGAGAAAGCGTTCGAACAGCAAGTCGAGTGCGATCGGGTCGAGATCGGTGATCTGCAGCGACCAGGCGACGATGCTGCCCGCGCCCGAGCCGCGCCCGGGGCCGACCGGGATGTCGTTGGTCTTCGCCCAGCGAATAAAATCGGCGACAATCAAAAAATAGCCGGCAAAGCCCATCCGGGTGATGACGTCGATTTCGAAATCGAGCCGGTCGCGGTAGGTCTTGAGGCGCTCGTCCGATGCTTCGTTCGGAAGTTTTGCCAGCCTGTCCTCCAGTCCCGCAAGCGCATCCCGGCGCAGCGTTTCGTCTTCGTCGTCGCTCAGCCGGGGCAGGATCGGCTTGCGCTGCGGAGCGGCAACGGCGCAGCGCTGCGCGATGACCGCGGTGTTGGCGAGCGCTTCGGGAAGATCGGCGAACAGCGCCTCCATGTCGGCGCCGGGCTTGAGCCAGGCTTCGGGCGAACTCGTCGCGCGGTCCTGATTGTCGACGTAGGTGGATGCGGCAATGCACAGCATGACATCGTGCGCGGCATGAAAGGACGGCTCGTCGTAGCAAGCGGGGTTGGTCGCGACGAGCGGCAGGTCGTGGTGGTAGGCAAGTTCGATCAGCCGCGCCTCGGCGGCTTGCTCGATCGCGTCGCGGCGGCGCGACAGTTCGACATAAAAGCGGTCGGGGAACAATGCCTTGAGCTTGGCGGCATAAGCCAGCGCCTTGCTGTCCTGGCCATCGGCGAACAGGCGGGCGATCGCCCCCTCCCCGCCCGCGCTCAGCGCGATCAGCCCGTCGGCCTGGCCGACGAGCGCGTCGAGCGCGACGTGCGGTTCCTCGTGAACCGGCCGGTCGAGATGCGCGGCCGACACCAAGCGGCACAGATGGTCGTAACCGGCCTCGTCCTGCGCGAGCAGCACCAGCCAGTCAATCGCGCCGGGTGGCCCGATCTCCGCCGGGCGCGAAACCCCGAGCATGGTGCCGATGATCGGCTGCACACCCTCGGCAAAGCAGGCATCGCCGAACGGCATCGCGGCGTAGAGCCCGTTGCGGTCGACCAAAGCGGCGGCAGGGAAATTGAGCCGCGCGGCATGCTTGGCGATCGCCTTGGGCTCGATCGCGCCCTCGAGCATGGTGAAGCAGGAAAAGATGCGCAGCGGGACGTAAGGGGCCATCGTTCGACTATGGTCAAAGCGCCGGCGATTCTCCAGTCGCGCGGACAACTTATCCCCATCTAATCAGCGATTGGTCAGCGCGGAGGCTGCCAGCGCCCGGCGACGATGTCGTCAATCTCGCGCATCCGGCCACGATAGGTATTGGCGATGCACGCATCGGAACCGCAGCGATCGCGAAAGCCAAGGAAGCGATCGCGGGTCTGGGCCAGCAAGCGGCGATCGTCGGGACCGCCGTTGGCGACAGCGGTGCGATATTGCGCCGCCATCTCGCGGTCGAGCGCCGCGAGCGAAGGATTGCCGCATACCGCGCGTTCTCCCCGCGTGCGCGCCGCGCTGCAGTTGAAGCTCGGACGGGCGACGTCGGGCGCGGGCGTGGGGGCGCGGACCGGCTTCGGCTGTTCGACCGGATCAGAGGACGGTTCGGGAGCGGACCGCTCGCTGGGGATCGCAACCGGTTCACGCGACGGTACGGGCGCCGACGATGCCGCGCGCACCTGAGTCAGCGTCGCGAGCGGGACGGCGATCGAGTCGGACAGGCCGAGCGTCACGTCCCCGCGCACGCCCGCGCTCACATTATAGCCGATGTCGCCGCCGAGCGTGGTGCGGCCGCCGGCGACCCTGAGCCCGGCGGGAAGGCGCAGCGTGGCGCGGCCGGTGCAATCGATCGACTTGACTGCCCCGCTTGGCATCATGCCATCGAGCTGGAGCACGGCAAACTCCGCGATGCTGGCATAGTCGTCGCCGTTGCCGCCGCGAATCTCGGCAGCGCGGGCAAACAATTGACGCTTGACCTCGTCCTGGACGGTCCGCGCGGTGCAGCGCGCCGCCGATGCGCTGCTCGCGCCGCCCTCGGCACCGGCGAGTTCATTGTCGTCGAGTTTGTCGCCGCCACGCGGTCCGCAGGCGAGCGTCGAGAGCGATGCGGCGAAGATCAGGGTCAAGGTGCGGTTGCGCACGCGCGATGCAACGCGCGGCCCGGCAAAAAGGCCCAGCATGACTATTCGAGCAGACCTTCGTGGAGGCGCACGACGCGGTCCATGCGCGCGGCGAGGCCCTCGTTATGCGTCGCGACCAGCGCCGCGCTGCCCTCGTCGCGGACGAGGTTGAGGAATTCGGCGAACACCCGGTCGCTGGTCGCTTCGTCGAGATTGCCGGTGGGCTCGTCGGCGAGCACGAGCGGCGGGCGGTTGGCAAGCGCGCGGGCGACCGCGACGCGCTGTTGCTCGCCGCCCGACAGCTTGGCCGGGCGATGATCAAGGCGTTGGGCAAGGCCGAGCGTCGAGAGCAATGAATCGGCGCGTTCGATCGCTTCGTCCCGCGTTGCGCCGCGGATCATCTGTGGCAGCATGACATTCTCGCGCGCGTCGAAGTCGGGCAGCAGATGGTGGAATTGATAGACGAAACCGAGTACGTCGCGGCGAAGCGCGGTGCGCCCGTCATTGTCGAGGGTCGAGGCTTCCTCGCCGGCGATGCGAATCGAGCCTTCGAACCCGCCTTCGAGCAGCCCGACGGCCTGGAGCAGGGTCGACTTGCCCGAGCCCGACGGCCCGAGCAGTGCCACGATCTCGCCCGGCTGAATCGCGAGATCGATCCCGCGCAGGACATGGATGGTGACGTCACCCTGCGTGAACGAGCGCTTCAAATCGCGGATGTCGAGGACCGGATTACTCATAGCGGAGCACCTGCACCGGATCGGTCGCGGCCGCGCGGCGCGAGGGAAAGAGTGTCGCGAAGAAGGTCAGCACGAGCGTGACAAGGATGATCGCGGCGACCTCGACCGGGTCGGTCTTCGACGGCAGCTCCGACAGGAAGCGCACCGACGGATCCCACAGATTCTGCCCGGTAAGCAACTGGATGACATTGACCACGCCCTGGCGGAAGAACAGGAACACCGCGCCGAGGATCGCGCCCGCGACGATCCCGATCGCGCCGATGGTCAGCCCGACGGTCATGAAGATCTTGGTCATCGCCTGCCGGCTCGCGCCCATGGTGCGCAGGATCGCGATGTCGCGGGTCTTGGCGCGGACCAGCATGATCAGCGACGAGGCGATGTTGAACGCCGCGACGAGGATGATGATCGACAGCACGACGAACATCGCAATCCGCTCGACCTCGAGCGCCTCGAACAGCGCCGAATTCATCTGCCGCCAGTCGACAATCACCCCGCGCCCGCGCACCACGTCCTGCAACGGGGCGAGCACTTCGCCCACCTTGTCGGGGTTGTCGACCTGGACCTCAACCTGCCCGACGCCGTCGCCAAGCATCGTCAGCGACTGCGCATCCGCCATCGGCATAACGATGTACTTATTGTCATATTCATAGACCCCGACCTCGAACACCGCGCCGACGGTGTAGGTGACGATGCGCGGGACGGTCCCGATCGGGGTCGAGCGGCCCTCAAGGGTGGCCAGCGAGATCTCCGAGCCAGGAAAGGCGCCGAGCGTCTGCGCGAGCACCGAGCCGATCGCTACCCTCCCGCTGCCCGGGGTGATCGACGCCAAGTCGCCCGCCTTCACATTGCCGTTGAGGATGGGATTGGTGCGGATATCCTCAACCCGGTTGCCGCGCACCAGCACGCCTTCGACGCGGCCATTGGCGCTGGCCATTAGCGGTTGCTCGATCATCGGGGTCGCGGATCGGACCCCGGGGGTCGCCACGGCGCGACTGGCAATCATCTGCCAATCGTCCAAGCGACCGTCATAGCCCTGGATGATGGCATGGCCGTTGAGACCGACGATCTTGTCGAACAGTTCGGCGCGAAAGCCGTTCATCACCGACATCACGATGATCAACGCGGCAACGCCGAGCGCGACGGCGCCGACGCTGAACCCCGCGACCACGAAGATGAACCCCTCGCCCTTGCCGGGGAGGAGGTAACGCCGTGCGATCATGCGTTCGTAGCGATTGAGGATCACGCGGTCAGCCTTGCCA
Source organism: Pseudomonadota bacterium (assembly GCA_030855425.1). The sequence continues at coordinate 753 of JALYRH010000042.1, read as the reverse complement.
GCGCATCGTCGATCGAAAGCTCGAGCTTTTCGCCGCTGCGGCGGTGCTTGAGTTCGACGGTGCCAGCGGCGAGCCCGCGCGGGCCGACGACCAGCTGCCACGGCAGCCCGATCAGGTCCATCGAGCCAAGCTTGACCCCGCCGCGCTCGTCGCGGTCGTCGTAGAGCGTCTCTACCCCTGCGGCAGTCAGCCGCGCGTAAATATCGTCGGCGGCGGCGATGCTCGCGGGATCGTCACCGCGCATCGTCACCAGCCCGACCTGCCACGGCGCCACCGCCTCGGGCCAGATGATCCCGGCGTCGTCATGGCTCGCCTCGATGATTGCGCCGACCAGACGGCTGACACCGATCCCGTAGCTGCCCATCACCGGGGTCACCATATTCCCGCCGGGACCCGACACCCTGAGCCCCATCGCGGCCGAATATTTATCGCCGAACGAGAAGATGTGGCCGACCTCGATCCCGCGTCCGGTGCGCCGCCGATCCTCGGGGACTTGCGACCAGCGCGCCTCGTCATGGGTCTCGTCGGTCGCGGCGTACGTATTGCTGACCTGATCGAACAGCCCGTGAAGCCCGGCTTCGTCGGTGTAATCGAGGTGGCTCGCGTTCCAGTCGAATTCCTCGAACGCGGCATCATAGAAAACTTCGCTCTCGCCGGTCGGGGCGAGAACGATGAATTCATGGCTGAGATCGCCGCCGATCGGCCCCGACGCCGCCTTCATCGGCACCGCGCGAATCCCGAGCCGCCGGAAGG
>JALYRH010000041.1 GCA_030855425.1 Pseudomonadota bacterium | reverse complement strand
CTGGTGCTCGACGAGCCCACCGCCGGGGTCGACATCGAGCTTCGCCAGCAACTGTGGGATTATGTGAAGGGTCTTAACCGGCAGGGAGTGACGGTCGTGCTGACCACCCATTACCTCGAGGAAGCCGAGCAATTGTGCGACCGCATCGCGATCATCAACCACGGCAAACTGATCGCCAATGAGCCGACCCGGGAGCTGATCGCCAAGGCGCAGGATAAAGCGGTGGTGGTCGAGGTCGACCGCGACGTCGCCGGCGCTCCCGACGCGCCGTGTTTCGACCGCGTCGTTCAGACCGGGCCGCGCACGCTCGAAATCACCTATCGCAAGGACCGCGTCAACGCCGGCGAAGTGCTGGCCGCGCTGGGCAACGCCGGGCTCGGCATCGTCGACGTCTCGACCCGCGATCCCGACCTTGAGGACGTGTTTCTCGCGCTCACCCGGAATGTCGCGGCTTGAGCCAGTTCGACGTCTTGATCATCGGCTCGGGCGCTGCCGGGCTGACCGCGGCGCTGACCCTCGCGCCAACGCTCAAGGTCGCGGTGATTGCCAAGGGGCAGCTCAACGAGGGTGCGACGGGCTGGGCACAAGGCGGGATCGCTGCGGTGCTCGAGGACGGGGACAGCTTCGAAGCGCACGTGGCCGACACAATGAGCGCCGGCGCGGGGCTCAATAATCGGTCGGTGGTCGAGCATGTCGTTGGCGGCGCCCCCGCGGCGATCGCCCGACTCGCGGAGCTGGGCGTGCCGTTCAACCTCGACGACGCTGGCGGAGCGAGCGTCGACGGAGGCTGGCACCTGACGCGCGAGGGCGGACACAGCCACCGCCGGATCGTCCATGTCGCCGACGCCACCGGCTGGGCGATCCAGCAGGCGCTCGAAACCGCCGCCGTGGCGCATCCCAATATCACGCTGATCCCCGACATGGTCGCGATCGACCTTGTCACCGGCCGACACGCTCAGGAATTCAGCACGTCGGGCGCGGTTCACGGACTATACGCCTTCAATCGCCAGTCGCGGCGGGTCGAAACCTTGCTTGCCCGCGCTACCATCCTCGCCACCGGCGGCGCCGGCCGCGCTTATCTTTACTCGACCGCGCCGCGCGGGGCGACTGGCGATGGCATCGCCATGGCATGGCGCGCCGGGTGCCGTATCAGCAACATGGAATTCATGCAGTTTCACCCGACTTGCCTGTACAATCGGCAGGTCAGGAATTTCCTTATCACCGAGGCGGTGCGCGGCGAGGGCGGCGTCCTCAAGCACCCCAAGACCGGCCACCGCTTCATGCCCGATTATGACGAACGCGCCGAGCTTGCCCCGCGCGATATCGTCGCCCGCGCAATCGACAGCGAAATCAAGCGCGACGGGCTCGACTGCGTCCACCTCGACATCAGCCACCGCGAGCCCGGGTTCGTGAAGGCGCACTTCCCCAACATTTACGAAAAACTGATCGGCCTCGGCATCGACATCACGCAGGAGCCGATTCCGGTCGTCCCGGCCCAGCATTATACGTGTGGCGGGGTGTTGGTCGACCTCGACGGCCGGACTGATGCGCCCGGTCTTTATGCCGCGGGCGAAGTCACTCAGTCGGGGCTCCACGGCGCCAATCGTCTGGCCTCGAACAGCCTGCTCGAATGCTTCGTGTTCGGCGAGGCGGCGGCGCGGCACATCCTCGCGCATTTCGACGAACTGCCCGCGATCCCCCTCGTGCGCGCGTGGGACGAAAGCCGCGTCACCGATAGCGACGAGGAAGTCGTTATTCAGCAATGCTGGGGCGAAATCCGCCGTTTCATGTGGAGTTTCGTGGGCATCGTTCGCTCGACCAAGCGGCTCGAGCGCGCCAAGCACCGCATCGACCTGTTGCGGCGGGAAGTCGCCGACTATTACCAGCATTTCCGCGTGACCCCCGATCTGATCGAGCTGCGCAACCTGGTCGAAGTGACCGACCTCATCATCCGCAGCGCGCTCAGTCGCCACGAGAGCCGCGGGCTGCATTACACGCTCGACTATCCAGCGATGGCGGCGGTCGCGGTCGACACCGTTCTGGTGCCCTGACGCGGAGCAACCCCCGAAGGGGTCGCAGAGCGTAGGGCCTGCTGCCTCGGCGCAACCCCTATTGTCATTGTGTCCGGACCTACCGTAAGCGCGGCATTGCGCGGCCAATTAACGGGTGAATGAATGACGACGTTGGACCTGATCTGCCCGGCGGACGGTGGTTCGCTGCGGGAAGAAGATGGCATGCTCATCTCGGATCGCGGCGCGGTCTATCCCCTCGTCGCGGGCGTTGCGGTGGTCGTTCAGGGTGTCAGGGTCGAACCGCAGGGCGTGCCCGCGAGTGCGACGATCGATCAGCTGCTCGATGCGCTCGTCCTTGGCCCCTCGCGCCGCGCAGCCATAGAGCATGCCTTCAGCCATCGGTTCGTGTTCAAGGAGGAATGGATCCAGGTCGAGGCGGACCAGTTCTTGCATCGCGTGGCGTCTTCCCACGAGGGATTGCGCAACGCGCTCCGTCGCGACCGGGAATATGTTTTGTCATTGCCCGCGATCGTGGCCGAGCCAGCTCCGCGGGCGTCACTCTTCAGTCTCTCGACCCTGCGCCGAGCATACGCATCAGCAGGAAAGGCGCCGTCTGCGGTCGAGAAAGTCACCGAATCACCGCCGCGACTATCGTCGATCTTCACCTTGTCGAAGCTGCGCCCCGGGGTTTGCGTCAGCATCAATGTGAAGCTGGAGAATCGCGGCTCGACTACCTTGGAATCACGCGGTGAGGCGCCGTTCGTGCTGTCTTATTACTGGATCGACGCGAACGGCTTAAAGCTGGAGGGTGTCCGCACCGAATTGCTCGATCCCCTGCCTCCGGGGCGGTCGATTACCATGCCGCTATTCATTCAGACGCCCAAGAAAGCTGGCCGCTTCACGCTATCCATCCGCAGTCTGGTGGAAAACGTCCGGTGGTTCGATGATTTTCCGGTCGAATATGAAATCGACATCGGTCGGGGGCCCTCGACCGCTGACGAGCCGAAGTGGAAAAAGACCGGCCGATTGTTCGACTACATGGCGGATCATTTCGAAGGTGTCCGCTTGCTCACCGAATGGCGCGACACATTGTTTGATCGTCCGGTCGAGCGCGTCGTCGAGCTTGGTGGAAACGCCAGCCCGATGATCGAGCGCTTCGACGCGCCGTTGAAGTATAATGTCGACGTCGACGCCTATGGTATGATCGTCGGCAACCTCGCCCGCGCGGATCGCGATAGCACGGTCACGTTCATCGTGGCCGACGGCATGGACCTGCCGATGCGGCCGCGATCGATCGACATGATCGTCCTGTTCGCGACCTTCCATCATTTTCCCGATCCCATCGGCTTGTTGTCGCGGTTGAGCGAATTCGTCGTCGACGACGGGCTTATCTGCCTGATGTGCGAGCCGATCGGCCATATGCATCGCGATACCGTCACTCAGGAGTTTCTCACCGAGATTCGTCGCGGAGTGAATGAACAGAGCTTCGAGTTATGGGAATATCAGCAGATGTTCGACGCCGCCAAGCTGGACGTCGTGGCCGCCCAGATCGATATCGGGTCGGTCAAGATCGCGCTCCGCCCGCAGCGGCGTTGAGCCCGCGTCACTTCATCTGAGCTTGCTGACCTTCAACCCGTCGGCCTTGGCGCGCGCCTGAATCGATTCCTCGCTACGAGTCATCGCTTTTGAAATCGCCTTGAGGCTCATCGCCTTGCCTGCCAGCAGATGCAGTTTCTGAATCTCGTCTCGGGTCCAAGGCTGGCGGTGGCGCTGGAATCGTTCGGCCATCACACTAGTCTCCCCTTGACGGCTGGCATCGCGCGGCGGTCCTGCTAGAGCTTTGCGCACATGGCCGAGCAGCACAACCATCTCTATCTTGTCGACGGATCGTCCTACATCTTTCGCGCCTACCACCGGCTGCCGCCGCTGACCAACCGCCACGGCGTGCCGGCGGGCGCGGTCTATGGCTACACCGCGATGCTGTGGAAGCTCGCCGACGGGCTCAACAAGGCTGACGGCCCGACCCACATGGCGGTGGTCCTCGATGCCAGTTCCACCACCTTCCGCAATGCGATGTACGATCAGTATAAGGCCAACCGCCCCCCGCCCCCCGAAGATCTGATCCCGCAATTCCCGCTGATCCGCACCGCGACGCGCGCTTTTTCGATTCCGTGCATCGAGACCGAAGGGCTCGAGGCCGACGACATCATTGCATGCTACGTCAAGGCCGCGCTCGCCGCGGGCTGGTCGACCACGATCGTCAGCAGCGACAAGGATCTGATGCAGTTGATCGAGCCCGGGGTCGACATGCTCGACACGATGAACGACCGGCGCATCGACGCCGATTATGTCATCGCCAAGTTCGGCGTGCCGCCCGAAAAGCTCGGCGACGTGCTCGCATTGATGGGGGACAGCGTCGACAATGTCCCCGGCGTCCCCGGCATCGGCCCCAAGACCGCGAGCCAGCTGATCAACGACTTTGGCAGCCTTGAGGCAGTGCTCGCCGCGACCGACAGGATCAAGAAGCCCAAGCTCAAGCAGTCGCTGATCGACCATGCCGGCAATGCACGGCTGTCACGCGAACTGGTCCGGCTCGAATGCAATGCCGCGCTCCCGGAACCGCTTGGGGACCTCGTCTTGAAAGGCATTCCGCCCGATCCGTTGCGCGAGTTCCTCAAGGACATGGGGTTCAAGGCGTTGCTCGCACGGATGGTTGGCGGGGGCGTGGCGGGATCACCGGCGGGCAATGTCGCCGCCGTCATGACGTCCGTGATCAAGCCAGCCGAGCCCGACGCGATCACCGTCGATCGCACGCTGTATGAGACGGTGACAAGCGAGGACGCGCTCGATCGGTGGATCGCCGAGGCGCGGCACCAGGGGTATGTCGCGGTCGATATCGAGACCGACTGCATCGACTGCATCGTCGCAAGGCTGGTCGGGATCAGCCTCGCCACCGCGGCCAACAAGGCGTGCTATATCCCCGTCGGCCACGGCGGCGGCGACCTGCTGTCCGACGCCCCGAGCCAACTCCCGCGTGACCTCGTGTTGGCCAGGCTCAAATCGCTGCTCGAAGATCCCGCGGTGCTCAAGATCGGGCACAACCTCAAATATGACTGGGTGATGTTGGCCAAGGCGGGGATCATCGTCGCGCCTTATGACGACACGCTAGTGATGAGCTTCGACCTCGATGCCGGCCGCTCCGGACATGGCATGGACGAGCTCGCCAAGACCCATTTCGAGCATGAGTGCGTCACGTTCAAATCGGTGTGCGGGGTGGGGCGCAACCAGATCACCTTCGACAAGGTGCCGCTCGACGTCGCCACTGAATATGCTGCCGAGGATGCCGACATCACGCTCCGTCTGTGGCACCGATTGAAGCCGCGTATCGCAGCCGAAGGCGTCACTCGCATTTACGAAATGGTCGACCGCCCGCTGGTGTCGACGATCAGCCGGATGGAGCAACGCGGGATCGAGGTCGATCGCGCTTACCTTTCCAGCCTGTCGGGCACGTTCGCGACCGAAATCGCCAAGCTCGAAACGCAGGTTTTCGAGGCGGCTGAGGGCCCGTTCACGATCGGCAGTCCGCAGCAGCTCGGTGCGGTGCTCTACGATCGCCTCGGCCTCAAGGGCGGGCGCAAGGGGAAAAGCGGAACCTATTCGACCGACGTCACCGAACTTGAGCGGCTTGCGGCCGAGGGCGTCCCGGTGGCGCGGCTGGTGCTCGAATGGCGTCAGTTGTCGAAGTTGAAGTCGACCTACACCGACGCGCTTCAGGCGCAGATCAACCCCGACACCGGCCGGGTCCACACCAGCTACAGCCTGTCGGGTGCGCAGACCGGGCGGCTTTCGTCGACCGAGCCCAATTTGCAGAACATTCCGATCCGCACCGAAATCGGGCGCCAGATCCGCGATGCGTTCGTCGCCGCGCCAGGGCATGTCCTGATGAGCGCCGATTACAGTCAGATCGAGCTTCGCCTGGCCGCCCATATGGCCGACGTGCCGCAACTAAAGGAAGCGTTTGCGGCCAAGCAGGACATTCACAACATGACCGCCGAGGAGCTGTTCGGAGCGGTCGACCGCGAGACGCGCAACAAGGCTAAGACGATCAACTTTGCGATCCTCTACGGCATCTCGTCATGGGGACTTGCCGGGCGGCTGGGGGTCTCGCGCGACGAGGGCAAGGCGATCATCGACCGCTATTTCGAGCGCTTCCCGGGGATTAACGCCTACATCAACGACACCACCGCGTTTGTCCGTGAGCATGGCTTCACCCAGACGCTGTTCGGCCGCAAAACCCATTTCCCCAACATTCGCTCAGCTCAGCAAAATTTGCGCCAGGGAAGCGAGCGCGCGGCGATCAATGCGCCGATCCAGGGAACCAGCGCCGACCTCATCAAGCGCGCGATGAACCGCATGGACGCTGCCTTGGTCGATGCGCAGCTGCCACAAGTGCGGATGCTGCTTCAGGTCCATGACGAACTCGTGTTCGAAGTCCCGCTCGGGCAGGAGGAAGCTGCCGCCACGGTGGTCCGCCACGTGATGGAACGCGCCGCCGAACCCGCGCTGATCCTCGACGTCCCGCTCGATGTCGAGGTCGGCTGGGGCGCGCATTGGGGCGCCGCGCATTGAGCCCGCCCATTCCCGACGCTGCACGAGCGCCGCCGAGCGCCGACCTCGCGGCGCTGGCGCGCGGCGGACGGATCAATTTCTTCGGTTTCGTGCTGCGATTGGCGGCGAGGCTGCCCTTCCTGTTCATTGCCGGTCGAATCTACGGCGCAGAAGCGCTGGGCCGCTTTGCTTATGCGGTGCTGATCGTCGAATTTGCCGCGCAGCTCGCGACCTTGGGTTTGAAGCGAGGGTTGGCGCAGCAATTGGCGGTGACCGATCGCGAGCACGCTCATGTCGTGTGGGACGCGCTGCTGGTCGCGGCGATCGGTTCGGCGGCGGCAATGGCGCTGCTCGCGGTGCTGCCGCAAATCATGTTCCCCAACAGCGAGCTCACCGGCCTCGAATGGATGTTGCCGGTTACCGTCATTGCACTCGCCTGGTCGGACATCAGCCTTGCCGCGCTTGCTTATCGCAACGATGTCGGGGCGACGGTGCGCGCGCGTGCCATTGTCGAACCGTGGACGATCACCATTGCTGCCTTCGCCTGGTCGTACATCTCGACCCGCGACGGGCTGATCATCGCTTATGGGATGTCGATGATCGGCGCGCTGATCGCTTCGATGATCCCGTTCCTGCGCAGCTACGGCCTGCCCCACCACTGGAGCCCCCATCCGGTCGCGCTGTGGAAAATGGCGCGGCGCAACCTGCCCGTTGCCGCCGCCGATGCGGTCGAATGGGGCTCGCGCCGGATCGACATTGCCGTACTCGGCCTGTTTTTCTCTCCGGCGGTCGTCGGAATCTATTACGTCGCGCAACAAGTCGCTTCGCTGCCGTCGAAATTGAAGACCAGCTTCGACCCGATCCTCGGTCCGGTGATCAGCCGTAACCTTGCCGCAGGCGACAAGGCTGCGGTTGCGCGCCAGGTGCGCCAGGTCGGCTTCTGGGTCATCGCCGCGCAGGGCGGGGTCGCGCTCGCACTCGGCATCCCGGGCGAGGCGGTGCTTGGGCTGGTCGGGGCCGGGTTCGTCGCCGGCACCGCCGCGCTTGGCTTCCTGCTCGCCGCCGAGGTCGTTGCCGCGACCGGCGCGGTGAGTGAAGCGGCGCTGATCTACACCGCGCGTCACCGCAATATGGTCATCAGCCTGACCATGATCGCCCTCGAAGCCGCGCTTGCCGCGCTGTTGATCGTCGGGATGCGACGGCTCGGGTGGCCGCTGATGTGGCAGGCGACCGGCCCCGCGATCGCACTGATGATCGCGCTCGCCTTCGCCGCGGTGGTCAAGGCGCGGCTGCTGGCGAAACTGCTCGGCGCGCGCGTCTCGGGGTGGCGCTGGCCTTTGATCTGGGCGGCGCTGGCGGCGATGATCGTCGGCCAGGGGGTCATCCGCCTGCCCGAATGGGCCGAACTGATCGTCGGCATCCCCGCAATCGTCGCGGCGTTTGGCGCGGTGCTGTGGACGCGGGGCTTCGGCCCCGAAGACCGCGTCCTGTTCAAGATGCGCCAGGCCGACATCGCCAAACTCTCGCTCCCCGACCCGAGCACCGGAGGCGACGCGCCGAGGTGACTAATGCCGGAAGTGCCGCATTCCCGTGAACAGCATTGCTAGTCCCGCTTCGTCGGCGGCCGCTATCACTTCGGCATCGCGCATCGAGCCGCCAGGCTGGATGACGGCGGTGGCGCCGGCTTCGACCGCCGCAAGCAAGCCATCGGCAAACGGAAAAAAAGCGTCGCTCGCGACCGCCGATCCGATCGTGCGCGGTTCGGGCCACCCCATCGTCTCCGCCGCCTCGACCGCCTTGGCGGCGGCGATGCGCGCCGAATCGCGGCGGTTCATCTGCCCTGCTCCAATCCCGACCGTGGCGCCGTCCTTGGCATAGACGATCGCATTCGACTTGACGTGCTTGGCGACGGTCCAGGCGAACAGGCAATCGTCGATTTCCTGCTCAGAGGGCGAGCGCTTGCTGACCTGCTTCAAGTTGCGGCGGCCGATCGCGCCATTGTCGCGCGACTGAACTAAATACCCTCCGGCAATGCTTTTGAGCATCAGGCCACCGCGCGCAGGATCGGGCAGCGCCCCAACCAATAACAACCGCAAATTCTTCTTGGCGGCGAAGATTGCGCGCGCGCCCTCATCCGCACCGGGGGCGACCACAACTTCGGTGAAGATGCCACCGATCGCTCCGGCCGTGGCGGCATCGAGGGGGCGATTGACCGCGATAATCCCGCCGAACGCCGATACGCTGTCGCATGCCAGCGCCGCGGCATAGGCCTCGAAGAGCGTCTCGCCGCTTGCCACTCCGCACGGGTTGGCGTGCTTGACGATAACCACGGTCGGCGGCCCGTCGCGGAATTCGGCGATCAGCTCAAGCGCGGCATCGGCGTCATTGTAATTATTATAGCTGAGCGGCTTGCCCTGAACTTGTTCGGCTTGCGCGATGCCGTGCGCATGAGGGCCGCGCGGGACATAGAGGGCGGCATGCTGGTGCGGATTTTCGCCATAGCGAAGTTGGTCCCCGCGCGTCGCCGTCACTCCCAGCATTTCGGGGAACGATTGTTGCTGGTCGGCAAACGCGAACCATTGCGAGATGGCAACGTCATAGGCTGCAGTGGTTGCATAGGCCTTGGCGGCGAGCTTGCGGCGCAGCGCGAGGTCGGTCCCACCTTGCGCATCGAGCTGCTCGAGCAGCGGCGCATAGTCAGCGGGGTCGGTGACAATCGCGACAAAGGCGTGGTTCTTGGCCGCTGATCGTACCATCGACGGCCCGCCGATGTCGATATTCTCGATGATCGTATCGCGGTCCGCGCCCTTCGCCACCGTCGCTTCGAACGGATAGAGGTTGACCACGACAAGGTCGATCGCGCCGATGCCATGCGCGTCCATTGCGGCGGCATGCTCGGGATTGTCGCGCACGGCGAGGAGCGCGCCATGCACCATCGGGTGGAGCGTCTTGACCCGCCCATCCATCATTTCGGGGAAACCGGTCAGATCGGCGACGTCGCATACGGCATGGCCCAGCGCGCGCAACGCGGCGGCGGTGCCCCCGGTCGAAACCAGTTCGACGCCGTGTCGGGCAAGACCCGCGGCAAGCGCCTCCAGCCCGTCCTTGTCGGACAGCGACAGCAGGGCCCGGCGGATAGGCACGATCGAACTCATATTTGGTCCTTTTGGCTAGCTTGATCGGCGAAACTGCCATGCGACTTCGCCACCGACGCCCGACACTTCACCGACGACGACGAGCTGAAGCGTTGGCACGGTGCGCCCGCGCGCATCGATGACCAGGCTGTCCTCGATCATGATCATCGCCCCGCGACAGCGGAAATTCCACGCCGGGGCGCCGGGCGAGCGCAGGATCGCGCCCATCCCGTCAGCGGTCACGGTCGGCTCGATCCCGGGGGCGAGATGGAAGCGGATCGCGTAGGGCGCGGCTTCCTTGATCCTGCGTCGGCCCTTGAGCGTGAGGATGTCCTCGCCGCGAACTTCCTTGCCGTCATTGCCCAGCGACAGGCGGCGCTGATGGACCAGCCCGAACCCCTTGACGTAACCGTCGTGGCTGGCCTCGATCCGCGAGCTGTCATTATCCTCGCCGCGGTCCATGACCACGTCGGTGACGCCCTTGCCAAGGCTGCCATCGGGCAGGATCGCGGTCGAATTGGTATCGTCGATGGTCAACGTCGAATGCGCCGCGGTGGTGCGCAACGCGTCGACCAGATCGCGTGACAGGTCGGTCGGGAACGGCCCGGGGCCACCGCAATTGACCACTATTCGCTGCACCCCGTCGCTGAGTTCGACCGCCAGGGTCGATGCGCAGCCCGCCGTCGCCATGCGCGGCGGGGGCGGCGGCGCGGCGTCGAGCACGATCACCGTGCCGAGCGCACTCATTCGCTGATAGCCCCACCCGCGCGCCGCGCGCAGCGGGCGGGCGCGCAATCCGCAGCCTTCGACCAAGGCGGCGAGCCGCTGGGCATCGCCGGGATTGCCGCCCTGCCAACTCGACAGTGCGCCATCGCCCATGGTGACGCCATGAAGCGCGGCAAGCGCGGCGGCGGCGGCATTCTCCAGCGAATCGGGCAAGGTCTGCTTGGCCGCGAAATAGGCCGCGCGAACCAGACCGAGGCGGTCGACCAGCAGCATCTGCTCCTGAGGCGAGCGGCTCATCAGCCCGCCATCCTCATATTGCGCCGCCGACAGCGCTCGCATCAGTCCCGATTCGCCGCGGGTCAGCCGCACCATACCGCCCTGCATCGTCAGTGCGCCGGTCACCACGCCCGACCAGGCGGTGATCCGCGGCAGGCCCGGCTCGGCCTTGTCGGCGTGGCTGTCGAGGTGCCGCGCACCGCGCGCGAGCGTGTTGAGCAACGCCGAGCGATAGCCGGCGTCGCGACTCGACAGCATATAGGGCGCATAAGCGGTCCAGTTGAGGATCCGCTCGCCCCACAGCTCGGGCGCCCACGCGTCATCGACCCGCGTGCCATGCGCAATCAGCCAACGGCCCGCGATTGCCTCGGCCAGCCGCGCGCCTTTCTCGCGGCTGGCGGCGGCGGCCAGGTCGCGCAGCCAGCCAAATCCCTGGATGTCGCGCGCCAGTGCGCTGGTGCTGCCCAAGGTGGCAAAGTCGATCTCGGCCAGGTTGACCGTCTCGCTCCCGACCAGCAGCCGCCCGGCAAGCAAGGCGTCGCCCCGCGCGCGGTCGCCCATCACATGATCGCGCGGCACTGCGACCAGCCGCAATGGTTGCCGCCCCGCGCCGAACATCCGGCCGATCAATGATGGCTTGGCGAGCTTGCCGACAACATCATCGCTCATCCCGCGCCACGCAGCGCGTCGATATTGGCGGCATAATGGTCTGGTCCGCCGCGGAACGCCGCAGTTCCCGCCACCAGCACGGTGGCGCCGGCGCTGACCAGCGACGCGGCATTGCCGGCATCGACCCCGCCATCGACTTCGATCTCGACGTTCAGCCCGCGCTTCGCAACCATGTTTGCTATCGCCTCGACCTTTTTGAGCTGGCTGGTGATGAACGTCTGCCCGCCAAACCCGGGATTGACGCTCATCACCAGCACCAGGTCGATGTCGTCGATGACATAATCGAGCATTTTCGCCGGGGTCGCGGGGTTAAGCGACACCCCGGCCTTCTTGCCGAGCGCCTTGATGCGCTGGATCGAGCGGTGCAGGTGCGGCCCGGCCTCGGGGTGGATGGTGATGAGGTCCGCCCCCGCCTCGGCGAACGCATCGAGGAAGCCGTCGACCGGCGAAATCATCAGGTGGACGTCGAACGGCTTGGTCGAATGGGGGCGCAGCGCCTTGACCACTGCCGGGCCGATCGTGAGGTTGGGGACGAAATGGCCGTCCATCACGTCGATGTGGATCCAGTCCGCCCCGGCGGCGTCGATCGCGCGCACTTCCTCGCCCAATTTGGCAAAATCGGCGGACAGGATCGAAGGCGAGATGAGGGGGCGGGTCATACGCTTCGATCTGCCTTCATTCGCCGCTGCGGACAAGGTGCACCGCGAAGAAGCCGTCGAGCCCGCCCTTGTCCTCGATCATTCCGGGCAAGATGCGCAATCGGCCCCGCGCGTCCGGCGTCACCCCGTCGACCACCTGAACGGCGGGCTCGATGCGGTAGTCGGGCCGCTCGACGAGGAAGGCGTCGATCTGACGCTCGCCCTCCTCGGACTCGAGCGAGCAGACCGCATAGACCAGGCTTCCGCCCGGCCTCACCCAATCCGCCGCGCTGAGCAGCAACTGGGCCTGGAACTCGGCCATCTGGATGATGATCTCGGGCCGCGCGCGGTACAGCACTTCGGGATGGCGGCGGAAGGTGCCCGTGGCCGAACATGGCGCGTCGAGCAGGACCGCATCGTAGGGCGCATCGGGGGTCCATTCGCGCGCGTCGGCGACGATCGTCTCGGCCTTGAGCCCGGTGCGTGCCAAATTCTCCGTCAGTCGGCTAAGACGACTTTCGCTGCGGTCGAGCGCCGTGACCTCATGCCCTGCCGCGGCGAGTTGCATCGTCTTGCCCCCCGGCGCGGCGCAGGCGTCGAGCACTCGCCGCGCAGCAGCCGGGACCATCCGCGCCGGGAGCGACGCGGCGAGATCTTGAATCCACCACCCTCCTTCGTCGAAGCCAGGCAATTTTGCCACGGCGCTGCTGTCGTTCAACCGCCGGTGAAGCGGGGCGAGCGCGGTGCCGAGCGGATAATCAACGTCGCGAGCGAAGCTCAGGTCGAGCGCGGGGCGGCTGACGATCGCGCGGCGGGCCGCGGCGGCGACCTGCGGCCCCCATGCGCGCGACCAGCGCTCGAACACCGGGCTCGGCAGCAAGGGCAGGTCGATCGGGGGAATGCCCTGGCGGAGCAGCGTGCCGAGCACGCCGTGCACCAGCTTGCGCGGCCCGCCATCGACCAGCGGCAACGCCGTCGCGACCAGCGCGTGGTCAGGGGTGCCGAGTCCGATCTTCTGGGCTAGCGCAAGGCGCAGCACCATGCGTGGTTTGGCGTCATCCGCCAGCGGCATCCGCGTCGCGCCGTCGATCAGCGCATCGAGGTCGGGCAAGCGGCGCAGCGTCTCGCCGACGATCGCGCTGGCCAGCGCGGCATCGGCGGGGGGCAAGTTGCGGGCATGCTGCGCGGCATTGTCCATCGTCTGGCCGCGCCGCAGGATCGCATC
>JALYRH010000040.1 GCA_030855425.1 Pseudomonadota bacterium | reverse complement strand
GACGCGGCGCGTCACCCTGCGCCGGATCGTGGCGGCCGCCCCGGCGTCGCCGATGACGATCGTCACCGACCTCGCGACGCATAATATTCCTAGCGACGGAGTGGTGGCGAACACCGATCCGGCGCTCGACGCGATCGCCTTCACTCGCGGGCGGTTCATTGTCAGTGGTGGCGGGAGCGGTTTGCGGCTGGTCGTGCCGGCTTCCCCGGAAGCGGCGCGAAGCATCGATAATTGCCGAAACTGACGCGTATTACAAGACTTGATCTTGCGTGAGTTCATGCCAATCTGTGCATGGCAATAACGCAGCGAAAGGAGGTGATCCGATGTCTCATGGTTCAGCAAAGAGGTCGGACGTGTTCGCTTGGGAGATGGCGGCCTAACCAGCCTGCCCGTGGTTTCCCGGGCTAGAACCCCGGTCGCTGACCATGTCGAAGGGAGTTGCCATGTGGTGTGGCAACTCCCTTTTACTTTACGATGTCACGGCCACGAAATTGCGATCGCTGGAACCGTTTCGGCGCTGAACCGTCTTTGACGCGACGCGTATTGAACAGGGAGGCAGTGATGGCCAAATCTTCAAAGAGCAATACTCGGAAAAGCAGCACCAGCAGCGATTCCGCCACTAAGACCAATTTCGACAAGCTTGCCAAGGCGGCGATGAGCCGCGAGATGCTCGCCGCCGGGCTGACCGCCGCCGCCGCCGCGATCGCCGCAAGCCCCAAGGCGCGTCGCGCCATTCGTGACGCCGGGATGGATGCCGCCGATAGCGCCAGCACCGCCGCCACCAACATGGTCAGCAGCGCATCCAGGCTTGGATCGCTGATCGCCGAAGCGGTCGCCGACGCCGCCCAGCGCGTGCTGTCGGGCAAGTGGAGCGAGGACGGCGGGGCGACCAGCGCTTCGACGTCCTCTTCGTCGACCGCGCCGCGCGCCAAGCCGGCGACTGCGCGCAATGCGAGCACGACCAAGTCTGCCAAAGCCAAAGGCAACGCGTCAAAGGCAGCAACCCCGCGCAAGGCGAGTGCTGCGACCGCGACCAAGCGTCGGTCGAGCGCCGCAGCCCGCAAGCGCCCGACCAAGCCCGCCAAACCGGCGAACTGAGCAGCATCTTCGCGCCGCTGGGCTCCGGATGAATCCGGGGCCCCTGGGCTATGGAAGTTCGGCGCCGCGCGTGCCAAGGCGAGCGCATGACCGACACCCCATTTTCAGTCGTGATCCTTGCCGCGGGGCAGGGGACACGGATGCGCTCGGACCGCCACAAGGTGCTCCACCCGATCGCCGACAAGCCGATGTTGCTCCACCTGCTCGACACGGTCGACGAGATGGGCGCTGCGCGGCAGGTTGTGGTTGTCGGAAAGGGGCGCGAGCAGATCGAAGCGGCGCTCGCCGGACGCGGTGCGACCACTGCGCTCCAGGCCGAGCAAAAAGGCACCGCGCATGCCGTGCTGATGGCACGCAACGCGCTTCATGGTGCCACCGGGGCGGTGTTGATCCTGTATGGCGACACGCCGTTCGTCACTGCGCAGACGCTCGGCCGGATGCTCGATCGCCTCGCTGCCAATGACGCGCCGGGGGTGGTCGTGCTCGCCAGTTCGCCCGACGACGGCAAGGCCTATGGCCGCGTCATCCTGGGCGAGCGCGACCGCATCGCCAAGATGGTCGAGTATAAGGACGCGAGCGCGGCCGAACGCGCGGTCCCGCTGTGCAATTCGGGAATGATGGCAGTCGACGGCAATGCGCTGTTTGGCTGGCTCGAACGCGTCGGCAACGACAATGCGGGGAATGAATATTACCTCCCCGACGTGGTGATGGCGGCGATGGCAGACGGTCGGCATCCGGTCGTCATCGAAGGCGAGCCGTTCGAGGCCGCAGGGGTTAACAGTCGCGCCGAACTCGCCCATCTCGAGCTCGATTGGCAGCGGCGGCGACGCGAGGCCGCGCTCGAACAGGGCGCGACGCTGATCGATCCTGAAAGCGTGTGGTTCTCGGCCGACACCAGGCTTGGCCGCGACTGCACGATCGAGCCGCACGTCGTGTTCGGGCCCGGCGTGTCGATCGCCGATGGCGCGGTGATTCACGCTTTCTGCCACATCGAAGGCGCGAATATCGCCAGCGGCTGTTCGGTCGGACCGTTCGCACGGCTCCGCCCCGGCGCGATTCTGGCGACGGGCTCCAAGGTCGGTAATTTCGTCGAAGTGAAGCAGGCAACTTTGGGCGAAGGCGCCAAGATCAATCATCTGAGTTACGTCGGTGACGCCAGCATCGGCGCCAAGGCCAACATTGGCGCCGGCACCATCACCTGCAATTATGACGGCTTCGCCAAGCATCGCACCGAGATTGGCGCGGGCGCCTTCATCGGTTCGAACAGCGCGCTCGTCGCACCGGTCAGCATCGGTGCAGGCGCGATCGTCGGGGCGGGATCGGTTGTGACCAAGGATGTCGAGCCCGATGCGCTGGTCATCGCGCGCGGGGTTCAGCGCGGTTTCGCTGGCTGGGCCGCCCGCTTCCGTCAAAGGCAGGCTCCCAAGAAAAGCTAGGCAGGCTCCGCCGCCGGTTCGAACAGGCGCTGCGGCGTCCGCTTGCGGCTGCGTTTGCGCCACCATGCCCAGACACCGGTGACGTAGAGCGCGGGAAGGGAGAGGCCGGCGAACATGACAAGAATGCGTCCGAGCAGGCCGGCGATCTCGCCCGAGTGGATCGAGAATGCGGCATCGGCGAGGCGGTTGGAGAGTGGCGCTCGAACCGCATCGTAGATATGAAGCGTGCGCCCGCTGGCAGCGTCGATCGTGATCAGAGTGACGCCCGACCAGACGCGCGTTTCATCGGGTTGGCGCAGGCGAACCGCATACACCGGGGAGGCCGGCGTGGGCAGGGTCAGCCGGACGAACGCCGCGCCCGGGAACTGCGTCCGGGCGCGTGCCAAGGCCTGATCGGGTCCGATCAGTTGGCCCAGCTGGTCGACCGGGGTAGGCTTGAACGGCATTTCATGAGCGGCCACCGCCGCCAGTTTCGGACGCAGGTCATTGGCGAAGATCATCCAGATGCCGCCGGGAAGCGTGACCAGCAGCAACGAGCCCGCGCAAATTCCCGCCAGCCGATGCCAGCCGAACAGCTTCGCGCGCACCGATTTCCATCCGCTCCAGCCGAACGCCTTGCGCCATTGTCCGTGCTTGGGAAAACCGAGCCACAAACCGGTCAGCAGGGACGTGAAGAGCAGCAGCCCAGATACCCCGATCAGCGTCTCGCCGCGGTCGTGGAGGAGCAGCGATTCGTGAAGCACATAGACCCATCGCCACGCCGATCCATCGAACGGCGTGCCTGGGTCATTCGACCGCAACCGGATGGGTCGGCCGGTCGCGGCTTCAACCTGGAGTTGCCGCGGTCCGCCGTCGACGAAAGTCACATTGAGAATGTCGCCCGGGCGGTCGGCAATTCCGACGGTCGTGACTTCGCTGCCCATTCGCGTTTCGGTTGCGGCGACGATCCGGTCGAGCGATACCGCCGGGCCGGCGACGACAGCGCCCACCGCCCAGCGGTCCATCTCGCGGTGAAAGACGAGCGCGGCACCGGTCAGCCCCTGGAGCGCCCACAACAGCCCGACGACGAGACCGAGCCACAAATGAAACTGGACCAGCGCCTTGCGCATTACAGGCCGACTCGCGCCGTAAGCTTGACCTGGCGCGGCAGGCCGACCCCGAGGAGGTTGTTGCCCGCCGTGCTCCAATAGCGATGATTGGTGAGATTGTCGGCGTTGAGCTGCACCGTCAGGCCCTTGGGAAGCAGCCGATCGAACGTATATCGGATCGATGCCGAGTAAGTGGTGTAGCCATCGACATATGCTTGGTTAAGCGCATTGACGGCACGTTCGCCGACGAAGAAGGCGCCGCCGCCAAGCGCGAGGCCGGGGAGGGCGGCAGGACGATATTCGGCAAACAGGCTGCCGGTCCATTCGGGGGTGTTTTCGGGGGTCTTGCCGATTACTGCGGCAATGTTCGATTGGCGCACTTTGGCATCGAGATATTGGCCGCTGGCGTAAAGTGAGACCTGGCGGCTGATCTCACCCGTCAACGACGCTTCGACACCGCGATAGCGCGACTGACCGGCAAGCTTGAAGACCCTGTCGGCGGGATCGGTAAAGGCGAACTGCCGGTCGATCCGGAACAAGGCCAACTGACCGACGAGGCCACCCAGCAGTTCGGCCTTGGTGCCAAGCTCATATTGCTTCGACACCGCCGAGGGAAGAACGTCGCCGCCATTGGCATTGTTGAGCGGCGCGGTGCCGCCTTCCTCGAGACCCTCGAGATAGGTGGCGTAGATGCGTACGTCTTTGGTCGGCTTGGCGATGAGCCCGACGGACGGTGTCCATTTCTGCAGGTCGAAGCGGGTCGTTACTCCCGAAGCGCTCCTCGAGCGGCTGCGATAGTCGCTGTAGCGAAGCCCGGCGAGAAGCTCGACCGGCCCGAAATCGGCGCGCTCGACGACATAGACGCCAGCGTCGCTGATATTGAGCGGGGCGGTGGTGAAGACGGTCGGCTCGGCCACGTCGATGTCGCGCGGATCGAAGAAGTTCTGGGGCGCGGTGACGACGGTCGAGTTGCGGCCGTTCTGGAACCGCCAGTTGCGGGTCACCCCGGCGATGAGGTTGTGCTTGACCGCGCCGGTCTGGACCACTCCGGCGAGCTCGGCGCGAGCATTGCGGTTGCGGTAGCGCTGGTCGCCGGTGCGGAACACGCGCAGCACGCCGTCGCCGGTCGGGCCGCCGTAATTTTCCAGCTGGGAGAAATCGCGATCACGCTCCGTCAGCGCCTGGCCGCCCTCGACCGTGAGCGCCCATTGGCGCGACAGGCGCCAGTCGACGCGAGCGAGCACATTGGCGGCAAAGGCACCGTAGCGCAGGCCGCGACCGCCGAAGTTGAGCGTCGGATCGGGAAGGTCGGGCACGAATCCCTGCGCGGCGGGAAGCAAGCGCAGCGCCGAAGTCTCGGAAATGTCCTTGTAGACATATTCGGCGTCGAGGCGGGCATTGACGGCATCGCCGAGTTGCCAGTCGGCGGCGGCGGCGGCCATGAAGCGCTTGCCGTCGACGCGATCGACCCCGGTCTCGAGCGATGCCGCCGAGCCGTTGAGGCGCAAACCGAAACGGTCGGTGACGCGCTGGCTCCAGTCGACCGCACCCTTGATCGACCCGTGATTAGTCGCCGAAAGATCGACGTTGAGCAGGTCGCGGTCGGGGCGCTTGGTGACGAGGTTGATGATCCCCGAGGGCGGCGCGAACCCGTAATAAAGCGCGCCCACACCCTTCAATACTTCGACGCGGTCTTTGTTCTCGAGGGGCAGGTCGACGAGATTGATCGTCGGCAGCGAGCCGTTGAGGCGGTAAGAGGTGCGGTTCTCGACGATAATTCCGCGGATCGAGATATTGTCGTAATTCGAGCCGCTGATCTGCGAGCGGCTGACCCCGGCGGTATTGCGGAGCGCGTCATAAATGCTCGAGGCCGCCTGGGCGCGCAGCACTTCGGAGGGCACGACATTGACCGTCAGCGGCACGTCGATAATCCGCGAATTGCGGAACGTGCCGACCTGGACCAGCGATGCTCCGAACCCGGCGCGGTCGGCGGTAACGACGATTTCCTGCAACTCGGGCTCAGCGGAAGAAACCGGCTGGGCGTGCGCGGTTGCGGGGGTTGCAAGCGACAAGGGAAGCGCCGCAAGCGAATAGGAATAGCGAAACACGAGATACTCCGGAAAGGCTGAAGCAGCGGCTTAATGAGAATGCTTCGCAACTGCAAGTCCTCAATCGATGGGGCGTGATATTGCGTTTGCGGCGTGGAGGCGCGAAGGGGGATTTCAGCTTGCGTCGGGGTTCTTTCATATGTGCGGAATTGTCGGGATCGTCGGTCGCGAAACGGTTGCGACGCGACTGTTCGAGGGACTGCGGCGGCTCGAATATCGCGGCTATGATTCGGCCGGTATCTGCACTGTCGGCGATCACGGGTTCGACCGCCGCCGCGCCGAAGGCAAGCTCGACAATCTTGGCCGTGAGCTTGCCGCATCGCCGCTCGGTGGCGAGATCGGGATTGCCCATACCCGTTGGGCCACCCACGGCGCGCCGACCATCGGCAATGCCCATCCCCACATCGTCGGCCAGGTGGCGCTGGTCCACAACGGCATCATCGAGAATTTCAAGCCGTTGCGCGACGCGTTGCTCGCCGAAGGCCGCATGTTCAATTCGGAGACCGACAGCGAAGTCGTTGCGCACCTCGTTGCGCGCGAGATGGAGCGCGGCGCCGCGCCAGCCGCAGCGGTGGCCGCGGTCCTGCCGCAGCTGCATGGCGCATTCGCAATCGCGTTCCTGTTCGCCGACTATCCCGAATTGTTGATCGGCGCGCGGATGGGGGCCCCGCTCACTGTCGGATACGGGCAAGGCGAAAATTACCTTGGCTCGGATGCGCTCGCGCTGGCGCCGCTGACGCAGCGGATCGCCTATCTCGACGAGGGCGACTGGGTCGTGGTCGAGCGCGAATCGGTGCAGATTTTCGACCGCGACAACCGGCCCGTCGAGCGCGAAATCGTCACCTCGGGCGCGTCGTCAGCAAGAATCGACAAAGGCAATCATCCACACTTCATGCGCAAGGAGATTTTCGAGCAGCCGATCGTCGTTGCTCAAACGCTGCAAAGCTATGTCCGGCCGTTCCAGGGCGAAGTCGCCTTGCCCTTGCTCGATTTCGACCTGGCCAGCATCAGGCGAGTCACGATCGTCGCCTGCGGAACGAGCTATTATGCCGGAATGGTCGCCAAATATTGGTTCGAGCAGTTTGCCCGCGTGCCGGTCGACATCGATGTGGCGAGCGAGTTTCGCTATCGCCAGCCGGTGCTCGAGCCGGGCGGGCTGGCCTTGTTCATCAGCCAGTCGGGCGAAACCGCCGACACCCTGGCCGCGCTGCGCCATGCGCGCGCCGAGCAGCAAGTGATCGCGGTCGTCGTCAACGTTCCGACCAGTTCGATGGCGCGCGAGGCTGATCTGCTGTTGCCGACCCACGCCGGGCCCGAGATCGGGGTCGCCTCGACCAAGGCCTTCACTTGCCAGCTGGCGGTGCTTGCCGCACTCGCCGCCAATCTGGCGCGCGCCAAGGGCCGGCTTTCCCGGGACGAGGAGCAGACGATCGTTGCCCACCTCCAGCAGGCGCCCGAGGCAATCAACGCTGCCTTGTGCCATGACGAGGAGATCAAGGCGATTGCGCCGCTCATCGCGCCGGCGCGCGACGTGCTCTATCTCGGGCGCGGGCCCGACTATCCGATGGCGCTGGAGGGCGCGTTGAAGCTGAAGGAAATCAGCTACATCCATGCCGAAGGCTATGCCGCGGGCGAGATGAAGCATGGCCCGATCGCATTGATCGACGCACTTGTCCCGGTGATCGTCCTCGCGCCGTCGGGCCCGCTGTTCGAGAAAACCGTCAGCAATATGCAGGAAGTCCGCGCGCGGGGCGGCAAGATCGTCCTGATCAGCGACGCCGAAGGCCTGTCGGCGGCGGGCGAGGGGTGCATGGCAACGATCGAGATGCCGAGCGTCCACCCGCTGATCGCGCCTTTGGTCTATGCGGTGGCGGTGCAATTGCTCGCATATCATGTCGCGGTCCTCAAGGGCACCGACGTCGACCAGCCGCGCAATCTGGCCAAGTCGGTGACGGTCGAGTGAAAGCGTCGGGCGGCTGCCATTGCGGCGCGGTGCGGTTTGTCGCTCAGTTGCCCGATCCGCCGGTGCCCGCGCTCGAATGCAACTGCTCGATGTGCTCGATCACGGGTTATGTGCACATCATCGTTTCGCATGACGATTTCAGGCTCGAGTGCGGATGTGAAATGCTGACCAGCTATCGCTTCGGCAGCGGCGCGGCGGAGCATCTGTTCTGCTCGGCGTGCGGGGTGAAAAGCTTCTACCAGCCGCGCAGCCACCCAGCGGCGTGGAGCATCAACGCCGATTGCCTCGATCAGCGACCTGAATTGTCGGTCGACTTTTTCGACGGGCGCGATTGGGAGAATGCGAAGGCGGCGCTCGACGGCGAATAAGTCGCTGGCTAGGCAATGACGATGCACCATGCGCTCCGCCTCCAGATCGATTCCAACGCGCTTGTCGCCAATTGGCGCTGGTTGCAGCGGACCGCCGGTTGCGCGGCAGGGGCCGCGGTCAAGGCCGACGGCTATGGGCTTGGCGCGCGCGAGGTCGTGGCTCACCTCGGCGAAGCGGGGTGCCGCGACTTTTTCGTTTCGACCTGGGCCGAGGCCGCGGCGCTCGGTGCCCTGCCCGAGGGCGCCAGCCTGAGTGTGCTCCACGGGATCGGGCCGGGCGACCTTGAAGCCGCGCTGGCGAGTGATGCCCGCCCGGTGCTCAACAGCGCCGGCCAGGTCGCGCGTTGGAAAGCGGCGGCGCCGGGGCGGGCGTGCGACGTGATGATCGACACCGGGATGAATCGGCTCGGGCTGGGCTGTGAGGAGATCGACCAGCTCAACGGTCTTGTGATCGACACGCTGATGAGCCATCTGGCGTGCGCGGATGAAAATCATGCGATGAACGCGGTCCAGCGCGACCGCTTTGCCGCGGTTGCGGCGGCGGTGCCGGCAAAGCGCTACAGTCTCGCCAATTCGGCCGGGATTTGCCTCGGCCATGCCTATGCGTTCGATCTCGTCCGGCCGGGTCTCGCGCTGTACGGCGGGATAGCGCGTGACGAGGCGGCGGGGCATATTGCGCAAGTGGTGTTCCCCGAAGCCGAGGTGGTCCAGCGCCGCACCGTGCACGCGGGCGAGACGATCGGCTATGGCGCGACCTGGACCGCGCAGCGCGACACTGCAGCGGCGATCGTCAACATTGGCTATGCCGACGGCTATCTGCGTTGTTTTGCGGCGAGTGGCAGCGCATCGGCCGATGGCGCGTCGTTGCCGCTGATCGGGCGCGTGTCGATGGACCTCGTCGCGCTTGACGTAAGTGCGGCGCCGGAACTAAGCGAGGGCGACTGGGTGACCCTCGATTACGATCTGCCCAGCGCAAGCGAGGCGACCGGCCTGTCGCAATATGAATTGCTGACCGGGCTCAGCCGACGGTTCGAGCGACGCTGGACTTGACCTTGGGCGGCGGAGTCTTGGGCAAATAAGCGCATAAGTCGATCACCGGGCAGCGCCAGCATTCGGGGGTGCGCGCCTTGCAGATATAGCGCCCGTGGAGGATCAGCCACTGGTGCGCGCCGACCAAAAATGGCTCGGGAGTGACCTTTTCGAGCTTGAGTTCGACTTCGAGGACATTCTTTCCTCTTGCAAGTCCGGTGCGGTTGGAGACCCGGAAGATGTGCGTATCGACCGCGATGCGCGGCTCGCCGAACGCGGCGTTGAGGACGACGTTGGCGGTCTTGCGCCCGACACCGGGAAGCGTCTGGAGCAGGTCACGGTCCTGCGGGACCTCGCCACCGTGGAGATCGACGAGGAGCCGCGCGGCGGCGATGACGTTCTTCGCCTTGGTGTTGAACAATCCGATGGTCTTGATTTGATCGCGCAGCGCATCCTCTCCGAGGTCGAGCATGGCCTGCGGCGTCGTCACCTTGGCGAACAGGATGCGCGTTGCCTTGTTGACCCCGACATCGGTCGATTGCGCCGACAGCGCGACCGCGACGAGCAGGGTGTAGGGGTTCACATATTCGAGTTCGGGCTCGGGTGCAGGGTTAGCCTCGGCCAGGCGGCGGTACAATTCGAAGACCTCGGCGCGATTCATTTCAAAGCGATTCGATGACGTCGCGCATGCTGTACAGGCCGGCGGGCCTGCCGTTGAGGAAGCGCGCGGCGGCGAGCGCCCCGGCGGCGAAGATCGCGCGGCTCTCGGCGCGATGCGACAGGATCAGCCGTTCGCCGTCGCCAAGGAACATCACGTCATGGTCGCCCGCCACGGTCCCGCCGCGGAGCGCCGAATAACCGATGGCGCCAACCGCGCGCTCGAGGCCGGTGCCGTCGCGGCCGCGCTCCTCGCTTGCACTTCCACCGCGCCCGCGATTGGCTGCAGCTCCGAGGTGAAGCGCGGTCCCCGAGGGGGCATCGGCCTTGCGCTTGTGGTGAGCCTCGACGATCTCGATGTCCCATTCGTCGGGCCCAAGCAGCTTCGCGGCGCGCTCGACCAGGTCGGCAAGCAGCGCCACACCAAGCGAAGTATTCGCAGCGCGGAGCACCGCCACTTCGTTCGCGGCGGACGCGATCCGGCGCTCGGCTAAATCGTCGAGACCGGTGGTGCCGACCAGGATCGGGATCCCCGCCGCAACTGCGCGATCAAGGCTTTTGCCAAGTGCGGCGGGGCTAGAAAAATCGATCAGCACATCCCCGTGGTCAGCATCGATTGCAAAGCCCGGAGCGGCTGCGGCCGCCTCCGCGATAGCGCGGCCCATACGGCCGTCGGGGGCGAACAAGGTGAGGCGGATGGGCTGACGATCGGTGCGCATGGTTGGCGTGATGGCGCAGCGCTCAGGCGGGCGCAATCCCGAGCCGTTTCTGAAGCGCCAGCGCGGCGGCGGGAGCGCGCACCTTCGCGCCGTTGATCATGAAGATGTAGCTATCGCGGCCTGTCGCGGACCATGCCCGCGCTTGCTGGGCAAAGCCGTCCAGCGCCGCCTCGTCATAGCCGGTGGCACGCTCTTCGCTCATGCGCTGCAACCGCGCGTAGCGAAAACCGGCGGTATCGGCGTCGATGCACGGGAATTGATCGTCGTCGTCGAACACGATCGCGACGTCATGTTTGCGCGCGACATCGATGAAGCGCTTATCGCGAAAGCTGTCGTGGCGCGCCTCGATGGCGTGACGGAGCGGCAGCTTGTCATGTTCGCGCGGCAGCAGCCCAAGGAACGCGGCTATGTCGTCATGGTCGAACGGTCGCCTTGCGGAGAGCATCCACAGGATTGGGCCGAGCCTGGGGCCGAGCGCGGTTAGCCCTTGGGCGAGGAAATTGCCGACGCCTTCGCCGGCATCGGCGAGCCTTGGCCGGGTCACGACGAAGCGCGATCCCTTGACCGCGAACTGGAAGTCGTCGGGGACGATGTCGGCCCATGCCGCCCAACTCTTCGGGCTCTGGCGGCCATAGAAAGTGGCGTTGATCTCGAGCGCGCGGAATTGGCGCGAAGCATATTCGAGTTCGCTGCGCTGGGGCAGGTCGGAAGGATAGAAGGTGCCGCGCCACGGCGGATAGGTCCAACCGCCGATGCCGATGCGAATGCGCGGATTTGCCATTGCGCAAGCGTGGCCGAGCCAGGTGACACGCGCAACTAGGCGTCAGGCAGAAACCTCGCTGCAATGTCGCGCGCAAGGCGGGCAGGGCGCTTCGAAACCGCGTCGAGGCAGCACCAGCTGGAGGTGACTTCGGCGACCGTCTCCTCGCCGCGTTTGATCACGGTGGTGAAAAAGGCCTTCGCGCCGTCGATGCGGTCGGCGATGACATCGGCGACGACGACGTCGTGCAGAAACGCGGGGCGCCGATATTTGATCTCGTGGCTAAGCGCGACCCAGAGGTGGCGAGCGATCGCGTCTGGCGGCGCAAGGCTCTCCCAATAGCGCACGACCGCGTCCTGCACCCACTTCAAATAAACGCTGTTGTTGACATGACCCATATGATCGATGTCGGCGGGGAGGATCCCGATCGGGTGATGATAGGCGACGCCGGTCATGGCTGTGACCCTGTCTTTCGCTGACATTGTTGTCAATAATACCAGCGTGTCACCAGCATGTTGGTTCCGTTCCAAGCCCTGCAAATGCGGCGAAGCGAGAGGGCAAGGGGCGTTGAGCCAATGGCGGCTAGAATTTGAACTTGAGGCGAACCATGATCCGCTTCGAAGGCCGGCCGCCGATGTCGAAATTCTCGGTTTCCGCAACCACTTTGGTCCCGTTGCCAAGTTTAACTTCAGCCTTGGGCAGTGCTGATTCGTACGGCGTGGGGGGCGGGAGGCGATAACGGGCGGATTCATCACGGCGGCGCCCACAGACGATGACATCATCGTTGGTGGACGCTTGCGTTCCGCAGGGTCGGGCGGCGGTCAAGTCAAGCTTTCCCGACGGAAGCGACCGGATTGACGGAGCCGGGGCGGCCTGCGCCATGGCGATGAGTAACAGCAGGCTAAGCTCCACTTCGACGGCGGTTGTGCGCCGATAGCGTTCAGGTGGCAATGACGGACTCTCATTGCGGAGATCAGCGTGGCGCTTACACTGCGCCAATGCGCGACATTCGCAACATCGTCATCCTGACCGGCGCGGGGATCAGCGCCGAGAGCGGGGTGGCGACGTTTCGTGCAGCCGACGGGCTGTGGGAGGGGCACCGCGTCGAGGATGTTGCGACGCCCGAGGCGTTTTCGCGAAATCCGGCTCTGGTTCATGAGTTTTATGATGCGCGGCGGGTGCGGTTGGGCGAGGTCGCGCCCAATGCGGCGCATGTCGCGCTTGCTCGGCTCGATGCCGAGTGGCCGGGCGAGTTGCTCATCGTCACTCAAAATGTCGATGATTTGCACGAGCGTGCGGGGGCCAAGCGCCTGGTTCACATGCACGGGGCATTGCTCATGGGGTGGTGTCTGCGCTGCAACGAGCGGTTCGCGTGGGAGGGTGCGATGGGTGAGGGCGCGGCATGCCCGTCATGTGAATCCTTCGGCTTGGTCCGCCCAGACATCGTGTGGTTTGGCGAAATGCCATATGAGATGGAGCGGATCGAGGCGGCGTTGAGGGAGGCCGATCTGTTCGTGTCGGTGGGGACGTCGGGGGCGGTCTATCCGGCGGCGGGCTTTGTCCAGACCGCGAAATATTGCGGGGCGCGGACGTTGGAAATCAATCTCGACCCGAGCCAGGGAAGCATTTTCTTCGACGAGCGGCGACACGGCCCAGCGGGGGTCGAAGTGCCAATGTGGGTTGATGAGATGCTAAAGGGGCCCATTAGGATTGAACCTGCCAGCTAGCGAGGGCGACTCCGACAACCAGCATCAGACCAATGGCAATGACATAAATTGCTGGAACCTTCCCGCGTTTGTTCCTGACGAGTAGCCAGAACCAAAAGAGCAAGGCCGAAACCACAATGGCGCCGCCACCTAAAGCGCGCATCAAATTTGCACGGTCGAGGGCTATGATGGCGTCGGCTTCCCCAATCATTCCGACCACTCGAGCCCGATGTCCTTGTAGAGGCCGCGGTCTTCGTCCCATTTGGGGTTGACCTTGACGTGGAGGAAGAGGTGGCCCTTGCGCCCGAGGTGTTCGGCGATTGCTTCGCGCGACAGGGAGCCGATCTGCTTGAGGCGCGATCCGCCCTTGCCGAGGATGATCG
>JALYRH010000112.1 GCA_030855425.1 Pseudomonadota bacterium | reverse complement strand
ACCTTTGCCGACCCGCCGCAGCGGTTCGAAGCGGGAACGCCGCACATCGTTGGCGCGATCGGGCTTCACGCCGCGATCGACTGGGTGCGCGATCTTGGGCTGGCGCGGATTCATGCGCACGAGGCGGCGCTCGTCGCCACCACGCGCGATGCGCTTGCCGCGATCCCCGGGCTGACGTTGTTCGGTCCCGCGACAAGCGCGGGGATCGTCAGTTTCGCGCTCGACGGGGTTCATCCGCACGACATCGGCACCATATTGGACGACGAGGGCGTTGCGATCCGGGCCGGTCACCATTGCGCGCAGCCGTTGATGGAATGGCTTGGGGTCCCGGCGACCGCACGGGTCAGTTTCGCCGCGCATAGCGATGAAAGCGATATTGAAGCGCTGCTGCGCGGGCTGGCAAAAGTGAAGCGGATATTTGGATGAACGAGGGCAGCAAGATCGAGATAGAAGAAGTCGATGCGGTCGATGCGCCCGTGCGGGCGCGCGTGACTCCGGAGTTCGAGCGCAAGCGCGATTATCTGGCCGGTTTCCTGGCGGAGAAAAAGCCCGAGCCCGATCCGGCGACATCGAACGAGGCGCTGGTCGAGGCGGTTGTCGAGGCATTGAAGTCGATCTACGACCCCGAAATCCCGGTCGATATTTACGAACTCGGGCTGATTTACGATGTCGCGGTGAGCGCGGACGGCGACGCCGTGGTGTCGATGACACTGACGACGCCCAATTGCCCGGTCGCCGAATCGATGCCCGCCGAGGTCGAGCTGCGCGTTCTCGCCGTTCCCGGAATTCGCGATTCCGAAGTGAAATTGGTGTGGGACCCGCCGTGGGACCCGAGCAAGATGAGCGACGAAGCGCGGCTCGAATTGGGGATGCTGTGATGAGCGAAGTGAAAACCCGCGCGCGGCCTGCCGCGATTACGCTCACCCCCGCCGCCCAGCAGCGCATCGCCGACCTCATGGCGCGCGCGCCGGCCGACGCAATCGGAGTCAAGCTGAGTACGCCGCGGCGCGGTTGTTCGGGGCTGGCCTATTCGGTCGATTACGTCACCAGCGAAATCGCCTTCGACGAAAAGATCGTCGCGCCGGGCGGAACGCTGTACGTCGACGGCGGGTCGATCCTGTATCTGATCGGCAGCACGATGGACTGGGTCGAGGACGACTTTGCGGCAGGGTTCACCTTCGCCAACCCCAACGCCAAGGGCGCCTGCGGCTGCGGCGAAAGTTTCACCGTCTAGCCTGTGGCCTCTCCGCGCAAATCGCTTTGATGATTCTTCGATGTCGAACCCGGCTTCCGGTTTAATCAAGCAATGATCCGCGCTAGGCGCGCGGCCATGCCCAAGATTGCCCCTGCCTTCGCGCATGTCACGGACTGGATCTTCGATCTCGACAATTGCCTTTATCCGGCATCGACCGGCCTGTTCGACCTGATCGACGAGCGCATGGGCGCCTATATCCAGCGTCTGCTCGCCTGCGACCCTGCCGAGGCGCGGCGTGTTCAGAAGGCGCATTTTCACGAGCATGGCACCACGCTTGCCGGGCTGATGGAACATCATGCCGTCGATCCGCACCACTTTCTCGACGACGTCCATGACATCGCGCTCGACCGCATCTGCGTCGATGCCGCCCTTGAGGACGCCCTTGGCCGCTTGCCTGGGCGCAAGCTGATCTTCACCAACGGCGACGCGCCGTACGCCCGCCGCGTGCTCGACCGCATTGGCATCGCGCATCATTTCGAGCATCTCCACGATATCCACGCCTGCGAGCTTCGCCCCAAGCCCGCAGCGCACGGCTATGAACTGCTCATCGACCAGTTTGCGATGGACCCGGCGCGGACCGTGATGGTCGAGGACATGGCACAGAATCTGGTGCCCGCGAAAAGGCTCGGCATGACGACGGTGTGGGTCGACAATGGCTCCGAACGCGGCAATCACGGATACGACCCCGCCTTCATCGACCACCGCATTACCGACGTTTCCGAGTGGCTCGACGAAATCTTGAAAGGACCATCATGACCGAACCGCTCGCCACGACCATCGACGCTGCATGGGAAGCGCGCGACACGATTTCGACTGCCACGCGCGGCGAAATCCGCGACGCGGTCGAGGCCGCGCTCGGGCTGCTCGACAGCGGCGAAGCCCGCGTTGCGGAAAAAGTCGATGGCGCATGGGTGGTCAACCAGTGGCTCAAGAAAGCGGTCCTGCTGTCGTTCCGCCTCAACGCAATGGCCGAGATCCCCGGCGGGCCGGGGGGAGCGCCGTGGTGGGACAAGGTCGATTCGAAGTTCGTCGGCTGGGACGCGGCGCGGTTCGGCGAGGCGGGATTTCGCGCGGTCCCCGGCAGCATCGTGCGAAGGGGCGCGTACATCGCTCCGGGCGCGGTGCTGATGCCGAGCTTCGTCAATCTCGGGGCTTACGTCGGCGAGGGCGCGATGATCGACACCTGGGCGACGGTCGGAAGCTGCGCGCAGATCGGCCGCAACGTCCACATTTCGGGCGGGACGGGGATTGGCGGAGTGCTCGAACCATTGCAGGCCGGGCCGGTGATCATCGAGGATGATTGCTTCATCGGCGCGCGCTCCGAGGTCGCCGAGGGTGTCGTCGTCGAGCAGGGCGCGGTGCTGTCGATGGGGGTGTTCCTTGGCGCCTCCACCAAGATCGTCGATCGCGCGACGGGAGAAGTGATGTACGGCCGGGTGCCGGCTTATTCGGTCGTCGTCCCTGGGGCGATGCCGAGCGAGAAAGGCGGGCCGAGCCTTGCCTGCGCGGTGATCGTCAAGCGCGTTGACGAACGAACGCGGAGCAAGACCAGCATCAACGAATTGCTGCGGGACTGACTTCCGCCAATAGGGCCCTCGCTTCGCTGCCAGTCCAGTCGAGGTCGCCGACGTAGCGCCACACTTCCCGCCCGGCGGCATCATAAAGGACCGTCGTCGGCATTACCCGCACGCCGAGCGCGTCGCTCAATTTCATTTCCGGGTCATGGTAAGCGCCAAGCTCGGATACCTTGATCTTGGCCATGAAGGACTCCACCGAAGCTTGCGTGCCGGTGTCCTGGCTCACCACGACGACGTCCAGCGCTCCGTCCCCTTCCTGGCTCCGTGCCAAGGCGTTGAGCGTCGGCAATTCCTTGACGCATGGGGCACACCAGCTGGCCCACAGATTGACCAACACCGGGCCCTGCATTTCGGCAAGGCTGGTCTCTCCGCCGTCGGGTCCAAGGAAGGTTACCTCTGGCGCCGCCTTGCCCTTGTGACTCCGGTCGACGCCCTTGACCGCAACTGCCTGGACAGCGGGCGCTTGAGGCGCGGTGGGCTTTTGCCTATCGCAGCCGCTGATCAAGAGACCAATAAGGAGCAAGAAGATCAGCCGCAGCGACACTGGCAATTCCAATCAGATGTGGGGCGGGCGATTTGCCGGCGGTCCAGCGGCCGTCATGCGCGAGATAAATGCCTCGATCGCGATCGACAAGCGCTTGTGGCGCGAAGATATCGCCGCGAGCCGCGCCCACGCCGCTATGCTCGGCCGCCAGGGGATATTGAGCGAGGCCGATGCTCGCGCGATCGATGAGGGACTGACCAAGGTCGCGGCGGAGATTGGCGATGGCAAGCTCGTCGAAGACCCCGCGCTTGAGGACATTCACATGCATGTCGAGCATCGCCTGGCGCAATTGATCGGCGAGCCGGCGGGACGGCTCCACACCGCGCGCAGCCGTAACGATCAGGTCGCGACCGACTTCAAAATGTTTGTGCGTTCCGCGATCGACGAGGCGATCGGCGGGATCGACGCGCTTGAGCTGGCGCTGCTCGACCGCGCCGAGGAGCATGTCGCGAGCGTGATGCCGGGCTTTACCCATCTTCAGTCGGGGCAGCCGGTGACGCTGGGCCATCATTTGATGGCCTATCGCGAAATGCTGGTGCGCGACCGCAGTCGCTTCGCGGACGCGCGTAGAAGAATGAACGAATGCCCGCTCGGCAGCGCGGCGCTTGCCGGAACCGGGTTCGATCTCGACCGCGACTATACCGCGACCAAGCTCGGTTTCGACCGCGCGACCGCGAACAGCCTCGACTCGGTCAGCGACCGCGATTTCGTCGTCGATTATCTCCACGCCGCCGCGCTTACCGCGGTGCATCTGTCGCGGCTGGCCGAGGAAATCATTTTGTGGGCGTCGCAGCCGTTCGGCTTCGTCAAGCTT
>JALYRH010000039.1 GCA_030855425.1 Pseudomonadota bacterium | reverse complement strand
TCGCGACCTTGCCGACGCCATCGCCCTGGCCAATCGCGGCATGGGCAGCCTCGTGCTGTCGCTGTTCAGTTTCTCGCCTGACTCGGCGCGCGACTTCATCCTCGGCGCGGCGCCGTTCCACGGCCGAATGCTGGTCATCAACCGCGACAATGCCGCCGAGAGCACCGGCCACGGCTCGCCCCTCCCGGTGCTGGTCCACGGCGGTCCGGGGCGCGCCGGCGGGTCGGAGGAGATGGGCGGGGTGCGCGGGGTCAAGCATTACATGCAGCGCAGCGCGCTCCAATCGACCCCGGCGATGATCGCCGCAATCACCAGCCAGTATATACCCGACGCCCCCAAGCGCATCCTCACCGCCCACCCGTTCCGCAAGCGGATGGGCGAGCTCGCCATCGGCGACACTTTGCGCACCCCGAGCCGGGTCGTAAGCATTGCCGACATCGAGCATTTCGCGGCGTTCACCGGCGACAATTTCTACGCCCACATGGACGAGGAAGCGGCCAACGCGTCGCCCATCTTCGAAGGCCGCGTCGCGCACGGCTATCTCATCCTGAGCTTCGCGGCGGGGCTGTTCGTCGATCCCGACCCGGGCCCAGTGCTCGCCAATACCGGGCTCGAATATCTGAAATTCCTGACCCCGCTCTATCCGGGCGACGCGATGCGGGTCGAACTTACCGTGCGCGCAAAGTCGCTCAAGAGCGAGGACACCGGCGTGGTGCGCTGGGCGGTCGAGATCTTCAATCAGAAGGACGAGCTGGTCGCGACATATGATCTGCTGACCGAGAATATGCCCTGATCGCCGGAACGTCGCCTGAAGGCCGCTCGTTTGCCCGTCGAACCTTCATGTTCAAAGGGAAACAGACCATGGCCACCATCCGCGACCTCATGACCACCCAGCTCGAAACCGTCGGACCCGATCATACCGCAAAGGATGCCGCCGCCTTCATGCTGTCGGCCGATACCGGGTCGATCCCGGTGTGCGACGGCGGCAAGGTCATCGGCATGATTACCGACCGCGACATTGCAGTGCGCGGCGTTGCGGCGGGCAAGGGCCCCGACTGCAGCGTGCGCGACCTGATGAGCAGCGACATCATCTGCGCACGCGACAGCGACGACGCGCATGCCATCGCCCGTCAGATGAGCGAGGCGCAGGTCCGCCGCCTCCCCGTACTCGACGCCGGCGACCGATTGGTCGGGATGGTCAGCCTTGGCGACCTCAGCCGTGAAGCCGACCAGGCGGCCGCCAGCGAAGCGCTGGAAGGCGTCAGCGCCAAGAGCGGGCAATCGCCGCAAGCATAAACAAACGGCCCGGAGGTTTTCCCTTCGGGCCGATCCTGTTTCAGCTGTGCTGGGCCGGTCAGAGTCCGGCGATCGCCTGATCAACCAGCCTGGCATCGCTCGCGGCGTCGTTGCGTTCGCCGATCAGCTTGGTCGCCGCAGCAGTCGCGGCGCGAGCGGCCGTCGCGCGCAGTTCGTCGATCGTGGCGCGTTCCTCGGCGGCGATCTTGGCTTCGGCCATCGCCTGGCGCCGCGCGACCAGTGCTGCGGCATCGGTGCCCGCCTTGGCGATGATCGCCTCGGCCTCGGCATGGGCGCGTTCGACCATCGCCGCGGCGTCGGCATCGGCAGCCTTCGCCTTGGCCTGATATTCGACCTTGAGCGCCTCGGCTTCCTCGCGCAGCGCGGTCGCTTCGTCGAGCTGGCCGCGGATCGTCGCGATCTTGGTGTCCAGGCTTTTGCCGATCGCCGACGGCACGCGCTTCCACATCATGATCGCAATCACCACGATCATCGCCAGCGCAACGATCACCGACGCATTGAACACGCCGGCTATGGCCGGTACGGCATGCTCGGCGCCGGTCGCCACTTCGGTCAGGACGGTCGGCTCAGCCATTGGTTAGTTCCCTTGCGACCGCAACGCGCGCCGTCGCGGCATCAACGCTGATGCCCGACACTCGGCTGACCAATTGCTCGGCTGCTTCGGCAGCGACATGTTCGATTTCGCCAAGCGCGGTGGCGCGTGCCGTGGCAATGCGGCTCATCGCCTGGTCGATCCTGACGCCGATCGCCCGGTCGGCCGTAGCGATCGATTGTTCGGTCGCCTTGGCGCCGCTCGCCTTGGCCTCGGCGGCGAGCCGCGCTGCTTCGCCGCGGCCCTTGTCGATTTCCGCGCGATAGCCTTCCTCAAGGCTGTCGGCGGCGGCGCGTGCGCCGCGCGCCGCCTCGAGGTCGGCAGCGATCCGCGCGTCGCGCAAATCCACCGTCGACTGGATCTTGGGCAGCATCCCGAGCCCGATCACGACGAAAATCGCGCCGAAGAAGATCGTCAGCCAGAATAGCTGCGATGCATAAACTTCGGCGAGTTGAGCGATTTGCGGCATGGCCGGGTCCTGTTTCCTGGGGTTCGTCGGTTAAGCGACGAACAGCAGGATCATCGCGATGACGAACGCGAGCAGGCCGAGCAGTTCGGCGGCAGCGAAGCCGATGAACAAACGCCCTTGCTGACCATCGGCGGCCGCCGGGTTGCGGAGCGCGCTCTCGAGGAACGATCCGAACACGTTGCCCACGCCGAGCGCGGCCATGCCGACGCCGATGGCGGCGAGACCGGCGCCGAGAAGCTTGGCTGCATTTGCGTCCATGATAAAAACTCCCTTGAAAAAACGATTGATGATTAGTGGAGGTTGATCGCGTCGTTGAGGTACAGCGACGTGAGCAAGGCGAAAACATAGGCCTGGATCGCCGCGACAAGAATCTCGAGCACGGTGATCGCGACCATCAGGATAAAGCTCGGCACGCTGACCACGAGTGGCACCCACAGCGCGTCGGCATTGGCGCCGTTGATGACGAATCCGGCAAGCACTTCCATCAGAATGTGCCCGGCCATGATCGCGACGAACAATCGCAAGCCAAGGCTGAACGGCCGCACCAGGAAACTCAACAGCTCGACCACGAAGATCAGCGGCACCATCAGCGGCGGGGTACCGTGCGGCACGAACAGCGAAAAGAAATGCAGCTTGTGCGTGGCGAACCCGACCACGAGCACGATGGCGAAGCTGACGATCGCCAGCACGCCGGTGACGGTCAGCTGCGCGGTGATCGCGAACGGGTGAACCCCGACCAAGGCGACCGGCAACATGCCGAGCATGTTGGCGAACAGGATGAACATGAAAATCGAGAACACCCACGGCGCGAACCGCCGTCCGGCGGGACCGATGTTGGCGTCCATCATCCCGGTGATGAAGCCGGTCAGTCCCTCGACCGCCATCTGCCACCGGCCCGGCACCAGCTGGCGCTTCATGCCCAGCAGCATGAAGCCCCACAATGCGGCGAAGGTGATCGCCATCCACAACGCGCTGTTGGTGAAGGGA
Source organism: Pseudomonadota bacterium (assembly GCA_030855425.1). The sequence goes on along the minus strand of JALYRH010000039.1, from coordinate 10,407 downwards.
ACGCTGTAGCCCGCAATGCTCCATTGACCGGTGCCGAACATCGGCTCGATCATGAACTGGTGCATCGGATCGATCTTGCCCGATTGTGCGGCCACGTCGCTTTTCTTCCTTCTAGTCCGATTGCCCGTCGATCCTAGGACCGACGGCTGGCCAGCTTGATGATGCTCCAGAACCCGCCGACAGTGCCCAGCACCAGACCGACGACCAGCAGCAAATGCCCGGTGTGGAACAACCGATCGAGCACCCAGCCGATCAATGCTCCCCCGGCCAGTCCGCCAATAAGGGTCGACAGGACGCGGTTGCCGAGTTGCGCATTGGCATCGGCCGCCGGCGCCCGGCCGGTCCTCGTCGCTTCGGTGGCCTGCGCCTGCTCAAGTCGCCGTTCAAGCGAATCGAGCCGCGCGTCCTCCGCCAGCTTGGGAACTTGCCCGGGCTCTTCCTCCACCATATTCCGGTCTCCCGCAGTTGTGCGCCAACCCGTTGGAAAGGCGTGGCGCGAAAGGCATGGAACATGGCGGCGAACGAGCCCGCCAAGGCGCCGTCCCTTTATGAACCCGCCGGTCGATAGTCAACCGCTAGCGGAACGTCCGCGCCACGCGCTGGTTGTCGCGCCATGAAGCAAATCGCCCTTTTCGCCGCGCTTGCCCCGCTCACGCTGGGCGCCTGCGCGACCTTGTTCGGCTCGGCCTCCCCCTTCGCCTATGACAAGAAGGGCGATCTGGTCGAGTTCAACTATAGCTGGTCGGCGGAGGCGTCGCGAAACCCCTCGCTCGTGCGGCGCTTGCGCGGCGACCTCGAGCGCTCGTTCGCCACCGCTGCCGCGACCGCCGAGGCCGATCGCGCCCGAGCGCTGGCGATGAAGCGGCCGTTCCGTGCGCATCAATACAGCCGTCGCTGGACCACAGCGGGACAATCGTCGCGCTTGCTGTCACTCGACGGGCGCCTGCTCGCCTCAACCGGCCGGGCCCAACCCAGTCACGGCGCCGATGGACTATTGTGGGACCGCTCGGCGCGCGCCGAGGTCAAGCTCGACCGACTGTTCAACACCAGCGCTGCGCTCGATCGCCTGGTGCGCGTCCCCGGCTGCGGGATGCTCGACCTCGAGCGTGCCCGGCGTCATCGTGCTCGGGTCACGCCCGGCGCTGCATTCACCGATTGTCCGGCGTCGAGCGCCTTGACGCTGGTGCCGAGCGACACCAACCGCAACCGTCGATTCGACCATATCCGCCTGACCGCGCCCCACTCGGTGGCCGGCGCTTATGCCGAAGGTGACCATTCCATCGCCCTCCCGATCACCGCGACGATGCTGGCCGCGATCAAACCCGCTTTTCGTCCGAGTTTCGAGGTTGGTCAGCCGCAATAATCGGGGCGCGGCGCGGGTTGGCCCGCTTCGCGCCGCTGCCATTGGCCACCGGACAGTTGATACGCCTCACCGACCGCCACCCGCGCGAACAGCGCGCACGCCGCAGCCACGCCGACATCCTGCGCCGACACCCCGCGTCGCGCCGCGAGGTCGCTGAATAGCGCACGACGCTTGATGTTGACCGCCGCGACTTGCGCCCGAAGCGCCGGCGTGAGCGTGCCGACCACCCCGAGATAGCCGTCATAGCGCTCGCCGACGATCCCCGAAGAGCGCGCCGCGACGACCGCGTCCTGCGCCATCGCCGGACCCGCCAGCAGGGCCAGCGCGACACTGAGAATCCGCCGCTTCATCTATCGCTCCCGCGGCGGTACGGGCGGGGCCGACGGCGTTGTGCCGGGGAAGGCCCCGGGGTTGGCCTCGATCAGATTTTCGACATCGCGCTGCAGTCGGACGACGACTTCCTGGCGAATGACGACATTCAGATTGATCTCGATCGGCTTTTCGGGGGTCTTGACCGAAATACAGCCGCCGAGCGCGAGCAGCGACGCCCCCGCGCTTGCTGCGGTGATCAGACGGGCTCGGGTCATCGGCTTGGTCCTCATTTGGTTGGCGGGGGAGTGGTGCCCACGGTGACCTGTTCGTCGACCGGGGTCTGGGTTTGCTGAGTGTCTTGTTCGATGCGGCGCACTTCGGTGACGATTCCGGGAACGTCCTTCAACGGCCGCGGCAGGGCCCCCGAAATGACGTCTCGCGGATCGCGGAAGCTCTTGGCGGTGGCGATCAGCGCGCGGAACGGGCCCTTGATGCTGACATTGAACTTGAACGGAATGCGATTGATCGATCGAATGAAACGCTGCGTGCTGGTATTGCCCAGCCCGACCCCGTCGATGGTCAGCGTGGTGGCGAATTCGCCATCGAGATTGCCGTCAAGGCGAATGATCATCGAGGCGAAGCGCAAGTCGCGGAGCGCATCGAACGCGAGCCCCCCGATCGTCCCCAGATTGGCCTTGTTGATGACGCCGTTATACGCCAGCGTGCCGCCGCCCGGCCGACTATCGAGCCGCCCGCCGACAATCCGCCCGCCGGCTTCGTCGAAGATCATCGGCAGCACCCCGTCGAACACGCCGGTCGCGCTGATTTCCTTGAACCCCATCGAATCGACGAACGTCTTGGCGTTGAGCCCTACGACCTGGAACGTCAGCCGCTTGGCGGTCGGCTGGTTGAAGTTGAGCACCGTTTCCAAAAGGATCAGGCGCCCGCCCATGAACGGCCATTCGCCGCGTTCGACCCGCACCAGCCGCCCCGGCAGCACCGAATAACGCACCACGCCGTCGGATACCAATATGCCGGGGTTGATCGTCTTGACCGTCGCAATCTGCCCCGGCGCGGTTTCGAGCCCGAGCAAGTCGGTGAAGCGGATCGTGGTATTGAGTCCGGTGACTGGGCCGAATCTCGCCGCCAGGTCGGTGTTTCTGACGGTGAATTCCCCCGTCGAACGAACCGGCGCGCGGCCCGACCAGGCGATTCGCCCCTGCCCGCTAAGGTCGCCGGTGACGAGCGCGATCACGCCCTCGGTCAGGCGAGTGAGTTCTTCGGGCTGGAGCCCCTCACCAAACCGGATTCCGGGGACATCGAGCAAGGCGCGCCCGGTGCCATTGGCGAGGCGATGGTCGATGTCGACGTCGACAATGCGGGTCCCGCTCGCCGGATGCTTGAGGGTGCCGGTCGCACGGATCAGGCCGTTGGCGAGCGTGAAATGCATATTGTCGCTGCGTAGCGGATAGAATTTGGCCGGCGTCATGGCATCGGCGACGGTCAGTCCGCCATCGATCGTCAGGTCGCTATCATAGAAGCGCCATTTGCCCGACGCATCGGAGATGTCGAGCGGGACCCGCCCGATCTTGCCATCGCCGCCGGCGAAGGTTCCTGAAATACCCGCCCCCGAAAAGGTCCCGCGCAGCGTGCTGACGTTGATCAGCGCCGGCGAATCGCTCTCGCCGAGCCGCAGTGCCAGCCCACTCGCTTCAAACTCGCGCTGGCCGAGCATCCGCGCCCGCGCCGCATCAAGCGCGAACGGCGACGCGCCGAGCCGGCCGCGAAGCTCGATGTTGCGCGTCGCCACGCCAAACTGGACCGGGCCGCCGGCGCGGCGATTGAGGATCGCGGGTCCCGTCGGGCACAGTGGCAAGCGCGTCGCGCCGAGCCGCAGTGCGCCGATCTGGAGCGCGGCGAACCGCGCGTCGATGCAACCCTGACCGAACATCAACGAGCCGTTCGCGCCGAACCGCCCGTCGATCGGGATCCGCAGTCCGGTGACTTGCCCGCCTCCGAACGGCCCGTCGAGCAAGGCGACGGTCGACACCTGAGTCCCGCCATCGGCACGCGCGGCAAAGGTGACCGGGGTGAGCGCGACCCGCGCGCCTCCCGCTGCAAAAGGCGCGATCCGCGCGGTGCCGCTCATCGGGCTGCCACTGCGGGGCTGGCGCAACGTGATCCGCGCGCTGGGCAAGCCACCGCCCTCGACCGCGATATCGCCATCAATGCGGATTCGCCCGCTCGGCCAATAATAGGTCACGCCGTCGCCGCCCGACACGTCGATCGCGGCGCCGCTTGCCGAGCGCGCGCGCGCGCTTTCAAGCCGCACCGCGCCGCCACCGCGACGGTTGATCAGGCGCAGTGAGCCATCGACTTCGAAGCGCTTCGCCGCGCCTTCGATGGCCTGCACCAGCGCCGCACCGATCGGCGCCAACGGCGTCCCCTTGGCCGAGGCCAGCGGCGCCGTGATGCCGGCCGCCAGCGACGGTGCGAGTTGGACGCTGGACGCGCCATAATCGCCCACCAGCGTCAGCCCCCCAGTCCGCGCATCAAGTCGGTAGCGGCCCTTGATCCGCGTCCGGTCGGCCAAAATCTTGGCCAGCCGCGCTTGCCGCGCGTTGAGGTCGATCGCCCCGGCGATGTCGGTCGGGCTGCCGCTGAAGGTCAAATTGCTGTTGACCGCGGACAGCCCGTTGACCCCGGCGACGATCGAATCCATCGACAATCGGCCTTTTCCGTCGAAGCTTCCGAACGCCTCGGAAAAGCTCGTGTCGATCACCATCCGCGGGTTGCTCAGCGTTAGCCGGCTCGGCACGCAGGAGAATGACGTGGCACCAACCGGCCCCGTCACCTGCGGTCGCCGCGCCACCACCGCGAGGCTCACATAGGCCCGCAATTGTTCGAGCCGGCATGCGCCGGGCGTCAGCAGCGGTGCCGAAGCGGCGAGCTTGCCCTTGAACCCGCCCGCCAGATTGCCGCGCCCTTCGACCGCGAAGCCGAGCGGCCCGAACGGGGTACGCAGCGCGATCGTCGTGTCGGCGACATCGACCACGATATTGGGCAAAGTGAAGGGCTTGCCGGTCGGCGGGGGAAGCAATTTGTCGATCTGGCCCCAGCTGACCTTATTGCCGACGACGCGACCGCGCAGCCGGACGCCGCGCGCCGCGATCCGGTTGAATTCGACGCTGCCGTTCCATTTGATCCGCATTTCGACCAGCGCCACGCGGGCAGTGAGGTCGGGATTGGCGGGGTCGCCGATGACCAGATTGCTGACCTGCTGCGTGCGCAGCCCGATTCGATCGAGCGTATAGGTCGCCTCGACCCCGCGCTTGCTCAATTCTCTGGCAACGACATTGGTCGCGATCGGCTTGCGCGCCAGCCACACTCCCGCGATCGCCAGCAGGAGCAACACGAGGAAGCCGAGCAAGACCCACTGCGTACGCCGCCACACGACAGAGCTTCGGCGGACACTGGCCGGCTCTTGCGCCACTACATCGTCCCGCTCCGCAACCATGGTGTCCTTTAACCGCTTGATGCGCTGACCGTTCCGCGCGCGACACAACAGGTCGTTGCATGACGCGGCGCGCTTGCCTAGCGTCTGCGCCATGGCAGACGCCCCCCTCGATGCCTCCGGACACCGCGCCCGTCTGCGCCAGCGGCTGTTCGACGGCGGCGAGCGCGCGCTGCTCGATCACGAACTGGTCGAATATCTGCTCGCTTTGGCGATCCCGCGCCGCGACACCAAGACGCAGGCGAAGGCGTTGCTCAATCAATATGGCGGCATCGGTCAATTGCTGTCCGCCGGTGCCGAGACGTTGCGCCGCGACGGGCTGAGCGACGGCGTGATCGCGGCGCTCAAGATCGCCGAAGCGACCGCCCAACGGCTGCTCGAAACCCGGGTCGAGGGGCGACCCTTGTTGTCCAGCTGGGACGCGCTCGGCGATTATCTGACGGCGACCATGGCCCACCTCGCGATCGAACAGGTCCGCGTGCTGTTCCTCAACGCCAAGAATTTGCTGCTTGCCAATGAAGCGATGTGGACCGGATCGGTCGACGAGGCCTCGGTCCACGTCCGCGAAGTCATCGCCCGCGCCATCGCGCTCGGCGCGACCGCGATCATCGTCGTCCATAATCACCCGTCGGGCGACCCCAGCCCGAGCCAGCAGGACATTCGCCTGACCAGGGATCTGGTCGAAGCTGGCCGCCACATGCGGGTTACCGTCCACGACCACGTCATCGTCGGCAGCCAGGGCCGCACGAGCATGAGAGCATTGGGGCTGATCTAGAATTTCGTCCTTGCGCGCGGGGCGCGGTTCAGGCGCCGATCAGTTCGCGCCCGATCAGCATTCGCCGCACTTCGTTGGTCCCAGCGCCAATGTCGAGCAACTTCGCGTCGCGGTAATAGCGTTCGACCGGCCAGTCCTTGGTATAGCCAGCCCCGCCAAGCGCCTGGACCGCTTCATTGGCAACCTTCACCGCGCTTTCGCTCGCCAGCAGGATCGCCCCGGCGGCATCGAACCGCGTCGTCTTGCCCGCGTCGCACGCCCGCGCCACCTGATAGACGTAGGCGCGCGCCGAGTTGAGCGCGACGTACATGTCGGCGATCTTGCCCTGCATCAGCTGGAAATGGCCGATCGGCTGGCCGAACTGCTTGCGCTCGCGGACATAGGGCAGGACCACGTCGAGGCACGCCTGCATGATCCCGAGCTGGATCCCGGCTAGCACGGTGCGCTCATAATCGAGCCCCGACATCAGCACTCCGACCCCGCCATTCTCCGGACCCATGACCTGTTCCGAGGCAACAAAGCAATCGTCGAACACCAGCTCCGACGTCGGGCTTCCGCGCATCCCCATCTTGTCGATCTTCTGCCCGATCGAGAAACCGGCCATGCCCTTTTCGATCAAAAACGTCGTGATCCCGCGCGACCCCTCGCCGGTCTTGGCATAGACCACCAACGTGTCGGCAAATTCGGCGTTGGTGATCCAGAATTTGGTCCCGTTGAGCCGATAGCCGCCGTCGACCTTGTCGGCCTTGAGGCGCATCGACACGACATCGCTGCCCGCGCCGGCCTCGCTCATCGCCAGCGCGCCGACATGCTCGCCCGAAATCAGCTTGGGCAGATATTTGCGCTTCTGCTCGTCATTGGCCCAGCGGCGGATCTGGTTGATGCACAAATTGCTATGCGCGCCGTAGCTCAGCCCGACCGAGGCCGACGCCCGCGCGACTTCCTCCTGCGCCACGACATGCTCGACGTAGCCGAGCCCCAGCCCGCCATACTCCTCCTCGACCGTAATGCCGTGCAGCCCAAGCTCGCCCATCTGCGGCCACAACTCGATCGGGAAGCGGTCGGCATGGTCGATCTCGGCGGCAAGCGGAACGATCTTGTCGGTCGCGAAGCGCTGGGTCGTGTCGCGGATCGTATCCGCCATCTCGCCAAGGTTGAAATCAAGGCCGGGCATGTCGCTCATTGGGGTCTCCTGTTGCTCCTCGCCTAGCATCGCGCTCAAGGCTTGGACAAGGCGCGCGGCGAGCCTATGTGACAGTCTATGTCTTCGTCATTGCGAGGAGCGCAGCGACGCGGCAATCCAGTCGCGCCACGCTGGATTGCTTCGCTTCGCTCGCAATGACGGTAAACGGAGAAACCCCATGACCACCGATCCCATCGTCATCCTCTCGACCGCGCGCACCCCGATGGGGTCGATGCAGGGCAGCCTCGCCGACGCCAGCGCGACCGACCTCGGCGCGACCGCGGTCAAGGCGGCGGTCGAGCGCGCCGGGGTGTCGGGCGACGACATCGACCGCATCTACATGGGCTGCGTGCTTCCCGCCGGTTTGGGCCAGGCACCCGCTCGCCAGGCCGCGATCAAGGCCGGCCTCCCCGCCTCGGTCCAGGCTACGACGGTCAACAAGGTGTGCGGATCGGGCATGCAGACCGTGATCATGGGCGCCGAGGCGCTCGCCGCCGGCAATGCCGATCTGATCGTCGCCGGCGGAATGGAATCGATGACCAACGCGCCTTACTTGCTCAAGAAGCATCGCGGCGGCGCGCGCATCGGCCACGACACTGCTTACGACCACATGTTCCTCGACGGGCTCGAAGATGCCTATGAGGAAGGCCGCGCAATGGGCAGTTTCGCCCAATGCACCGCCGACGAATATCAATTGAGCCGCAAGGACATGGACGATTTCGCGCTCGCCTCGCTGAGCCGCGCGCAGGACGCGATCAGCTCGGGCGCGTTTGCAACCGAAATCGCGCCGGTGACGATCAAAGGCCGCAAGGGCGACACCATCGTCGATACCGACGAAGCCCCCGGCCGCGGAATGCCCGACAAGATCCCGACCTTGAAGCCCGCTTTCGCCAAGGAAGGCACCATCACCGCCGCCACCTCCTCGTCGATCAGCGACGGCGCCGCCGCCGTCGTCCTCACCCGCCAATCGACCGCAAACGCCAAGGGCTACACCCCCGTCGCGCGGATCGTCGCCAGCGCGGCGCACGCCCAGCTCCCCTCCGAATTCACCATCGCCCCGATCGGCGCGATCCACAAATTGCTCGACAAGGCCGGCTGGTCGATCGGCGACGTCGACCTGTGGGAGGTAAACGAAGCCTTCGCCTGCGTCGCGATGTTCGCGATGAAGGATCTCGGCATTCCGCACGACAAGATCAACGTCCACGGCGGCGCGACCGCGCTCGGCCACCCGATCGGTGCCAGCGGCACCCGCATCCTCGTCACGCTGGTCAACGCGCTCAAGACCAAAGGCCTCAAGCGCGGCGTCGCCAGCCTGTGCATCGGCGGCGGCGAAGCAACGGCGGTGGCGGTGGAGCTGGTTTGAGCTTGACGCGCGCTATTATTGTATATACATAAAATGGCAATCAGCTTCGATTCAGTAAAGCGCGATTGGACACTGACGCAGCGCAGACTCGATTTTGCTGATGCCGAACGCGTGTTCGGAGGGGTGAAGTATCAGTTCACTGACGAGCGTAGAGACTATGGAGAAGTACGCATCACGAGCGTTGGTCTCCTCGCCGACCGAATGGTGATCGTAGTGTGGACTGAGCGGGATGGTGTCCGGCACATCATCTCGATGCGAAAGGCGACTGACCGTGAACAAAACCGTTATGGACAGCGATTGGGTTGATCCGGACGACGCGCCGGAACTCGACGACGAGTGGTTCGACAAGGCCGATCTGATGATCGGCGACAAGGTCATCCGCAAGGGTCGCCCGCCCGGATCGACCAAACGGGCGGTGTCCCTGCGCCTTGATGAAGAAGTAATCGCTTATTTTCGCGAGTCCGGCCCGGGCTGGCAAACCCGAATGAACGACATGCTGCGCAAGGCCGCAGGGCTGTAGGCTCAGTCGATCGTTTCGCGCGGGCCGAGTCCGTATAAACCGTCGCGCTCGATGTAGCCGCGGCGCTTGCCGATCGCGATCCGGCACCACGCCGCATCACATTGATCGATGCGGCCAACCACGCCGGCCTCGACGCGGTAGCGGACCGGCGCGCCGCTATCCGGTTTGGCGTGAATATCGCGCACGACCCCCGGCCGGATCATCGCGGTGCGACGGTCGCTGAGCAGCGTGACGAGCATCCAGCCCTGTTCGCCGTCGGGGTCCTCGATCTTGCGCCAGTTGGGATAGATTTGAAGCACTCGAACCGGCAAGTCGCGGCGCTTGAAGAGCCATATGCCAGGATAATTGCGCCCCGGCCCGGTGCGCATCATCGCCTCGCCGCTGGCGATCGACGCCCAGTACGGCGGCGTCTTGTCCTGCGCGCTCGCCGGAATTGCGGCGCACAGCAACGCAACGGCGACCAGCTTGCGCATCACGCCCCCGTCAGAATGCGGTCGACCAATTGCTTGACCGACGGCACGAACCCGTTCGAGTAAAACGGGTCGCTCTTGAAGCGGAACGCCGAATGGCCGGCAAACATCAGATTGTCCTCGACGTCGCCGCCATGGGCGATGTCCTGAAGCGTCTTCTGGATGCAGAAGCTGCGCGAATCGGCCAGTCGCCCGGTCGAATTCTTTTCATTCTCGGCCCAGCTCGAAAAAGCGCAGTGCGACAAACACCCCATGCAATCGGCCTGGTCCTTGCGGATCATTCTTTGTTCGTCGGGGGTGACGAAGACCAGCGTATCGTCGGGGGTCTTGATCGCCTCGGTGAAGCCGGCGCCAAACCATTCGCGCGCGTGCTGCAAATCGCCCTTGGTCACCCAATAATTTTTGCGCGTGCCGATGCCGACGTCAAGCTCATAGGCATGGTCGCCGACCTGCTCCTTGGTGAAGGCGATCTGGCGCTCGCTGCGCGCTTCGAGGCTGCGCAGGAAGCGCGTCCGCACGGCCGACGAATAGAAACCGGTCGGCGAGAATTTGTGGAGCAGGATGTCGCCCTCCTCGAGCGTCATCAAACGCGCCTTCCACCCCGGCGGAATCGGGCTTTCCTGGGTCAACAGCGGGCGAGTTCCGAACTGGAACATGATCGAACCAAGCTCGGGATTGTCGATCCAATTGTCCCATTCGTCGAGCCGCCACACGCCGCCGGCCATGACGATCGGGACTTCGTCGGAGATACCGCCCTCCCGCATCACCGCGCGAAGTTCGGCGACTCGCGGATAGGGGTCCTGGGGCTTGCGCGGATCTTCGGCGTTGCTCAGGCCATTGTGCCCACCCGCCAGCCAGGGATCCTCATAGACGACCGCGCCGAGCCATTGCGGAACCTTCGAATAGG
>JALYRH010000038.1:13416-13936 GCA_030855425.1 Pseudomonadota bacterium | reverse complement strand
CGGAGCCCGCGCCGCCGGTCAGCGTGTCATAGCCACCCTTCCCTTCGAGGACATTATTGCTCGCATTGCCGATAATGATGTTGGCCTCGTCATTGCCATAGCCATAGGTTTGCTTGCCGTAGATCATGATGAGATTTTCGACATGTTCGGGCAAAGTGAAATCGATGTAGGCGAAGACCTTGTCGGCGCCCCTGTCGAACTGAACGGTTGCGGTCTCGAAAATATATGTTCTGCTAGCCGTGATTTCGTAACTGTCGCTGCCGCTGCCGCCGTACAAATAGTCGGCGTTCATGCCATAGATTATGTCGTCTCCATTACCGCCATACACGATCGAAGAAGTACCAGGCGGAAATCCCTCGGTACCGCCCGCAAAAATGATGTCGTTGCCCGTGCCACCGTCGATAAAGGCGCCGCTGATATCAGCATGAATCGTGTCATTGCCATCGTCACCGAAAATGCGATTACGACCCTCGCTGTAAATGGTGTCGTCTCCACCCCCTCCGTAAACCGTTGAAGGCTG
>JALYRH010000038.1:0-13406 GCA_030855425.1 Pseudomonadota bacterium | reverse complement strand
AACTGACATGAACGACATCATTACCGCCGCCTGCGTAAACAACGTCTATTCCCCCTCCCCCACGGATAAGGTCGTTGCCTTCCCCGCCGTAAATAATATCGTCACCGGTGCCGCCGATCAGGGTGTCATTGCCACGACCCCCGTCGATGTACGCGCCTACGAAGTTGGTCCACCGGATAAAATCGTCGCCATCCAAGCCATAAATCACCGGGTCCGTATTGTTGAAATAGCTCTCCGGATCGTTTCCGTCGGTGCCGATCTGCGGCATATTCTTACCCTCCCCAAGTGCGCGGCTTCGGCGCGCAGCTTACGTCAATCGATTTGCGGAACAAGTCCTCGGATTACGGAGTGCCCGTGACGTCTGCTTCCACCCATACCGGCCGGTGGGACTCTCCGGCTTACGTGACCATCGACGGTCGAACGAGGCCTCCCCTAAAACGCGGCGCCACTGTCGAGCGCGTCCTGCTCCTGCGGCGTGGTGCGGCGGCCAAGCGCGGCGTTGCGGCCGGGGAAACGGCCGAAGCGAGCGATCTGGTCGTGGTGGCGCTTGGCAAAGGCCAAGGCGTTGGCGTCGCCCAATTTGACGAACTCGACCAGCGCGCGGTCTTGAACGGCGAGGACTTCGCTGTGCATCAACGGCATGATCAGGAATTGACGCTGTTCGGCTGTCACTTGCGCATCCCACCCGCGGTCGAGGCCAAGCAGAGCCAGCTCGAGCGCGAGTGGGTCCGCGGCGAATGCCTTGGCGCTGTCACGGTGGATATTGCGCGAAAATTGATCGAGCAGGATGATCGCCGCGAGAAGGTGGTCGGGGGTGTCGCGCCACGCCTCCGCCTTGCTGGCGATCAGAGCGTCACGAAGAGTGCCGAGCCGGTCGCGAACCCGCCGGTCGAGCGCCGGATCCTTGGCAAACCAGCGGTCCCTGCCCACTTCGTCGAACCAGAAGCCAAGCACCGCCGGAGCGCAATCGGCGGGCAAATATTGGACAGCCATGCTTTGCGCTCCTAAGTCCGCCCCGTGACGCGGACCTTCCACAAGATGCACGGGCTGGGCAACGATTTCGTGATCCTCGATGGGCGCGATGAGGCGGTGGCGATGACCGGCTCGCTCGCCATGGCGCTGTGCGACCGGCATCAAGGCGTGGGCTGCGATCAATTGATCGTGCTCGGCCCGAGCGATTGCGCCGAATTGCGGATGGAAATCTGGAATGGCGATGGATCGATCGCCGAGGCGTGCGGCAATGCCTCGCGCTGCGTGGTCAAGCTGACCGGGGCCGCGACGATCGAGACCGCGGGCGGCATCCTTCACGGGTCGAGCGAGGGAGCCGAGATCGAAGTCGCGATTGGCGAGCCGCGGTTCGAATGGAACGCGATCCCGCTCGCTTATCCGATGAACACCGCGCCAGTGCCGCTGGCGTGGGACGAGTTCGCCGAGCCAGTCGCGGTCAATGTCGGCAATCCTCATTTGATATTCTTCGTCGCCGCGATCGACGAGGCGCGACTGGCCGAGGTCGGGCCGCGGATCGAGCACGACGCGGCCTTTCCCGAGCGGATCAACGTCAATCTGGCGAGCATCGTCGATGGCGTCGTGACGCTGCGGACGTGGGAGCGCGGCGCGGGACTGACCCTGGCCTGCGGCACCGGGGCCTGCGCGACCGCGGTCACGGCGATCGTCGGCAAGCGCGCATCGTCGCCGGTGCGGGTCGAGATGAAGGGCGGCAGCCTGACCATCGCCTGGGCCCCGGGCGAGGCGGTGCGGATGCGCGGGGCGGCGACCTACGTCTATTCGGGCGAGATCGCGCTCGAGGCCCTGGGCTGATGGGGATCGAGACGATCACGCTCGGCTGCCGGCTCAATTTCGCCGAGAGCGAGATGATGAAGCAGCTTGCGGGCACAGCTCGCAATGGGCTTCATGGGCCCGCAGCCGGCAGCGACACGATCATCGTCAATAGCTGCGCGGTGACGGGTGAAGCCGTGCGCCAGACGCGGCAGGCGATCCGCCGGGCAAAGCGCGCACGGCCGACGGCAGCGATTATCGTGACGGGGTGCGCGGCACAACTCGACCCTCACCCATTTGCGGCCATGCCCGAGGTCGACCGGGTGATTGGCAACGCCGACAAGTATCGCCGCGAATCATTCTTCACCGGCGCTCACGACGGGCTTGCGAAAATCCGGGTTTCCGACGTCATGACGGCACCGCCGCCCCCGGTCGCTGCGGGGTTTCTGCAACGCGTCCGCAGCTTCGTCGCGGTGCAGACGGGGTGCGATCATCGCTGCACCTTCTGCACCATCTGGGCCGCGCGCGGCCCGAGCTTCTCGCTGCCTTATGTCGCGGTTTGCGCTGCCGTGGAGCGCGAACTGGCGGCTGGGGCGAAGGAGATCGTGCTGACCGGGGTCGATATCACCAGTTACGTCGATCCCGCGCGAGGCGGAACCGAGTCCGGCCTCGGGGGGCTGTGCCAGCGGCTGCTAAGCGACCTGCCCCGCCTGCAGCGGCTGCGGCTGTCGTCGCTCGACAGCATCGAGGTCGACGATGCCCTGATCGAACTGTTCGCGGGCGAGCCGCGCCTCTTGCCCCACGTTCATCTGTCGCTTCAGGCGGGGGATGATCTGACGCTCAAGCGGATGAAGCGCCGCCACAGCCGTGCGCAGGCGGTGGCGCTGGTCGCCCGGCTCAAGGCGGCGCGGCCCGACATCACCATCGGCGCCGACCTGATCGCCGGTTTTCCAACCGAAAGCGCGCAAAGCGCCGCCAATACGCGCGCTTTGATCGACGATTGCGACGTGATTGCGGCTCACATCTTCCCGTTTTCCGCGCGCCCGGGGACTCCGGCGGCGCGGATGCCGCAACTCCCGCATGACGTCGTCAAGGCGCGCGCGGCATTGCTTCGCGGCGCGGCGGCGGCGAAGCGCGAGGCGTGGCTTGCGGGACTGGTCGGCACCCGCCACAGGGTGCTGATCGAGAATGGCGAAAAAGGGCATAGCGACGGCTTTGCCCCGGTGCGCATCGCCGGCGCGGCGCGCGGCGCGCTTGCCCCGGCGCTCATCACCGCCACGGATGGCGACACATTAATCGGGACTTTCGAATGACTTGGCTCGAACGCCTCAGCGGCGGTTTCAAGAAGACGGCGGATCGGCTGGGCGACAATCTCGCCGGACTCGCGACCAAGGCCGCGCTCGACACGGCGACCCTCGACGATATCGAAGAAGCGCTGATCGCCTCCGACCTTGGCCCTGCGGCGTCGAAGCGCATCCGTCTTGCCATATCCGCGCGCCGCTTCGAACAACTCGACGATCGGGGCTTGCGCACGATCCTCGCCGAGGAGATCGAAGCGATCCTCGCCCCCGTCGCCAAGCCGCTCGACGTATGGGGTTTTCCGCGCCCACACGTCATCCTGGTGATCGGCGTCAACGGCTCGGGCAAGACCACCACGATCGGCAAGCTCGGGCATTTGCTTCAGGAACAGGACTACGGCGTGATGCTCGCGGCAGGCGACACGTTTCGCGCGGCGGCGATCGAGCAACTTGAGATCTGGGGAAAGCGGATCGGAGCGCCGGTCATTTCGGGCAACGAAGGCGGCGACGCGGCCGGGATCGTGTTTGACGGCGTCAAGCAGGCCACCGCGACCGGGATCGACGCGCTGATCGTCGACACCGCCGGTCGGCTGCAGAACAAGACCCACCTGATGGAGGAATTGTCCAAGGTCAGGCGCGTTCTGGGACGGCTCAACCCCGAAGCCCCGCACGACGTCATCCTCGTGCTCGACGCCACCACCGGGCAGAATGCACTCAACCAGATCGAGGTTTTCCGCGATTTGGCGGGGGTCACCGGGCTGGTGATGACCAAACTAGACGGCACCGCGCGCGGCGGAATATTGGTCGCCGCAGCAGAAAAATTCGGGCTCCCGATCCACGCCATCGGGGTCGGCGAAGCCATTGAGGACCTCCGCCCGTTCGACCCGCGCGCGGTCGCCCGGGCCATTGCAGGATTGAGTGCATGAACGACGGTGTGAAGCCAAAGGAACTGGGGGCCGGGATGCGCTTGGCGCTCGACGTCGGTCCACTGCTGTTATTCTTCATCGCCAATTGGAAGCTCAATATCTTTGCGGCGACCGGGATATTCATTGTCGCCATTCTAGTCGCGATGGCGATCAGCTTCGCGCTCACCCGCCGGGTCACCGCGCTTCAAACATTCTCGGCAGTGATGGTGGTGGTGATGGGCGGGCTGACCATTTGGTTTCACAATGAAGCGTTCATCAAGATCAAGCCAACGATCTATTATACGTTCGTCGCAGTGATCCTTGGCTATGGTTATTTCGCGAACAAGCCAATCCTGAAGTCGGTGCTGGGCAGCGCTTATCCGGGCCTCGAAGCGGCGGGATGGGCGAAATTGACCCGCAACTGGGCGCTATTCTTCGCGGTGATGGCGGCGGTCAACGAAGCCGTCTGGCGCAACAGCACGACCGACTTCTGGATCGGGTTCAAGCTGTGGGGAGCAATGCCCGCGACCTTGCTATTCGCGCTCGCCAACGTGCCGATGCTGATGCGCCACGGGCTGACCAAGGAAGAAGCGGCGAGCGCTAGCGAACCCGCGCCGGTCGAATAAGGGATCACCATGAGCGACGTCGTCCTCAGCATCCGCGGGCTACGCAAGGCCTATGCCAGCGGCACCGAGGCGCTTAAATCGGTCGACCTCGACATTCGCCGCGGCGAGATTTTCGCGTTGCTCGGCCCCAATGGCGCGGGCAAGACAACGCTGATCAACATCGTCTGCGGAATCGTCACCCCGACCGGCGGGACGGTGTTGGTCGACGGCAAGGATCATCTGACAGATTACCGCCACGCGCGAACGCGGATTGGGCTGGTGCCGCAGGAATTGACCACCGACGCCTTCGAAAGTGTGTGGTCGACGGTCAGCTTCAGCCGCGGACTGTTCGGCAAGCCGCGCGACCCGGCCAAGATCGAGGTGTTGCTCAAGCGGCTTTCACTGTGGGGCAAGCGCAACGCCAAGATGATGGAGCTGTCGGGCGGCATGAAACGCCGGGTGATGATCGCCAAGGCGTTGAGCCACGAGCCCGACATATTGTTCCTCGACGAGCCCAGCGCGGGGGTCGATGTCGAGCTTCGCCGCGACATGTGGGAATTGGTGCGCAAGCTGCGCTCGGACGGGACGACGGTCATCCTCACGACTCATTATATCGAGGAGGCCGAGGAGATGGCCGACCGGGTCGGCGTGATCAGCCGCGGCGAGCTGATCGCCGCGGAGGACAAGAATGTGCTGATGCGCAAGCTTGGCCGCAAGACGCTCAAGCTGACGCTGGCCGAGCCGATGATGACGATCCCGCTCGAGCTTGGCGAATGGAACCTCGCGCTCGAGGATGACGGTCACATCCTGTGTTACCTGTTCGACGCCAACGCCGAGAAAACCGGTGTTCCTTCTTTGCTCCGGCTGATGAGCGATCTCAGCATCGGCTTCAAGGACCTCGCTACCGAGCAATCGAGCCTCGAGGATATCTTCGTCGGGCTGGTTCATGAGGAGCGCGCGTCATGAGGAACGGAGGCTTCAACGGCCAGGGCGTGCTCGCCATCTATCGCTTCGAAATGGCGCGCTCGATGCGCACCTTGTGGCAGAGCCTGGTTGCCCCGGTGATCACCACCGCACTCTATTTCGTGGTGTTCGGCGCAGCCATCGGGAGCCGCATGGCGGACATGGACGGGATCAGCTTCGGCGCCTTCATCGTCCCCGGGCTGACCTTGCTGTCGGTGTTCATGCAGTCGATCTTCAACGCCAGCTTTGGCATTTATTTTCCGAAGTTTACCGGCACTATCTACGAACTGCTCTCAGCCCCGATCTCAAGCCTCGAGGTAGTACTCGCCTATGTCGGCGCGGCGGTTACCAAGTCGCTGGTGCTGGCGCTGGTGACGCTCGCCACCGCGAGTTTGTTTGTCGATTTCCGGATCGAGCATCCGGCGATCATGCTGCTGTTCCTGGTCGTGATCACCACGGCCTTTTGCCTGATGGGGTTCGTGATCGGCATCTGGGCGCAGAATTTCGAGCAATTGCAGATCATCCCGATGCTGATCGTCACCCCCCTGACGTTCCTCGGTGGCGCGTTCTACTCGATCAGCGCGCTGCCTGATCCGTGGCGCACGGTGACCTTGTTCAACCCGGTGGTCTATCTCGTCAGCGGGTTTCGCTGGACCTTCTTCGGCACCGCCGACGTGCCGGTCTGGACCAGTGTGGCGGCAATGCTGACAATCATCGCCGCTTGCCTGGCGGCGATCGTCTGGGTGTTCAAGACGGGATATCGGCTGAAAAAATGAACGGGCGCCGCGCTACGCCCACCTGTTCCGTCTATCCCGTTTGATCAGCTACCCGATTGGTCGGCGCGGCTTGCGCCCTGCCCATCGAGGTTGTGCGCGACAAAATCCCAGTTGATGATGTTTTCGAGCACGGTCTTGAGGAAGCGCGGGCGCTCATTGCGATAGTCGATGTAATAGGCATGTTCCCACACATCGAGCGTCAGCAGCGGAGTCATTCCGTTGGCGACCGGCGTGTCGGCGTCGTGAAGCGACGTCACTTCGAGCTTGCCGTTATTCAGCACCAGCCAGCCCCACCCCGACGCGAAGTGATTGGTCGCTTCGGTGGCGAGTTTTTCGAGCAGCGCATCATGGTTGCCGAACTCGCCGTCGATCATCTCCTTGAGCTTGCCCGATGGCGCGGTCGCACCGGACGGCGCGAGGCATTGCCAGAAAAAGCTGTGATTCCAGATCTGCGCGCTATTGTTGAACAGGCCCTTGTCGCCCTTATCCTTGGCGGCCTTGATCACCTCGATCAGCGACGCGCCCTCGAGCCCTTTTTCGCCAAGCATGCCATTGGTCTTGTCGACATAGGCCTTGTGATGCTTGCCGTGATGATAGTCGAAGGTTTCGGCCGACATATGCGGGACGAGCGCATCCTTGGCATAAGGCAGCTCGGGAAGAATGAAGGCCATGGCGTCGCTCCTGCTGGCGGATGAGTTTGCGTGATAACGCCCCTAGGCCCGCGCCGTTGCAAGTCAACGCGAACTCAGTCGGCTGCTGCTTCGGTTAGCTTGTGGCGCTTCATCGCGTGACGCAGCTGGTCGTAACTCAACCCGAGCGCCACGGCGGTGGCGCGCTGATTGAAGCGATGGCGGCCAAGGGCGTCTTCGAGCAGCGCTCTTTCATAGGCATTGACCGCGCCGCGAAGGTCATCGGTGGCGGCCGGAGGCGCCGCCGCGACGGGTTGGTCCGGATCGGCTGGCGAATAAGGCGCGACAGCCGCGTTGGCGGAACCCACCCATGGTGACTCGAACGGATCGAATTGGATGTGCGGGATGTCGCGTTCGGGATCCTCATGACGATAGACCGCGCGCTCGACGACGTTGCGCAGTTCGCGGACATTGCCGGGCCATTCGTAATTTTCGAGCAGCGACCGCGCTGTCTCGCTGAACCCTGGCCAGTTCGACCAGTCCAGCTCAACCGCCATGCGCCGCCCGAAATGTTCGGCGAGCAACGGAATATCGCCTTTGCGCACGCGCAGCGGGGGCAGCGTGACGACTTCGAAGCTCAGCCGGTCGAGCAGATCGGCGCGAAACCGACCCTGATCTACCATCCGCGGCAGATGTTCGTTGGTCGCAGCGACGATGCGGACATCGACCTGGATCGGCTTCGACGCACCGATTCGCGTGATCTCGCCATATTCGACCGCGCGCAACAGCCGGTCTTGCGCTGGCGATGACAGGGTCGCCAGCTCGTCGAGGAACAGCGTTCCGCCATCGGCCTCCTCGAACCGCCCGTGCCGCGTCTTGGCGGCACCAGTGAAGCTGCCCGCCTCATGTCCGAACAATTCCGCCTCGATCAGATTTTCGGGAAGTGCCGCGCAGTTCATCGTGACAAGCGGCCCCGCCCAACGCCCCGACAGATGATGCAGGCGCTCGGCAATCAATTCCTTGCCCGTGCCGCGCTCGCCGATCACCAATACCGGGCGGTTCAAGGGCGCGGCGCGGCTTGCCCGCTCGACCGCGTCGAGAAAGGCAAGGCTCGAGCCGACGAACTGGGTGCTACGCTCCATACCCAACTTGTGGTGGCAATTCCCACCATCTGGCAAGCTTTCTCGGCCGTTCGTTTGTCGAATAACAGCACAATTATGGGAATTTCGCGCTTAGCAAGGATTTGGCACGCACCCTGCAAGACGGTTTGGCAATAGGGTTGTTCAACATGGAGTGCTCCATGAGTATTTTTTCCCGCACGCGGGATATTTTCGCGGCCAATATGACCGAGTTGCTCGACCGTGCCGAGGACCCGGCGCGGATGATCCGCATGATCATCCTCGAGATGGAGGAGACACTGGTCGAGGTTCGCGCCTCGGCCGCACGCTGCATCGCCGACGGCAAGGAAATGCGCCGCGCGGTCGCCCGGCTCGACGAACTGCAGGCTAGCTGGACCGAGAAGGCCGAGCTCGCGCTGTCCAAGGATCGTGAGGATCTTGCCAAGGCGGCATTGGTCGAGCGCCAGAAAGCGGCCGACATGGGCGATGGACTCAAGGCCGAACTCGCTTCGATCGACGACACGCTCAAGGCCTATGAGGTCGACATTGCCAAGCTCCAGGGCAAGTTGCGCGAAGCACGCGGGCGCCAGAATGCGATCGCAACGCGGATCGAAAGCGCGGTGACTCGGGCCAAAGCGCGCGAATTGCTCAACGGCGGGCGGACCGAGGACGCGTTCTCGCGCTTCGAAGTCCTTGAGCGCCGCGCCGACTTCGCCGAGGGCCGCGCTGACGCGCTCGGCATGACCGGGCCCAAGAGCCTCGAAGAGGAAATCGCCGACCTGCGCGCAAATGACAGCGTCGACGCCGAACTGGAAGCAATGAAGGCCGCCATGAAGGCCAGGGGGAATTAAGTGGAAGAAGTATTTATTCCGATCATCGCGATCGTCACCTTGTTCATTGGCCTGCCGTGGCTGGTGTTTCACTACATCACGCGCTGGAAGACCGCCGCTCGGCTGACCGGCTCGGACGAGCAATTGCTCGACGATTTGTACGATGCCGCCAAGCGGCTCGATGATCGATTGTGCTCGATCGAGCGCATCATGACCGCTGAAAATCCGGCGTGGCGGCAGGAGTGCCTGCCCGAGACCGACCGCCAGCGCCTGCTCAGCGAGGGCAAGTAAGCGTCGTGGCGCAGCCTCCAAGCCGCACGCGTTTTTACCGCAACAAGCGCAATGGAAAGATTAACGGCATTTGCGCCGGGATCGCCGATTACACCGGGCTTGACGTCACCTTGGTGCGCATTGGATTGATCTTGGCGATCATCCTCGGCGCGGGCGCGCTGCTGCCGGTCTATTTCATCGCCGGGTGGATTGCCGACGACCAACCCCGCGAGATCGCCGCCGAAGACAAGGATGAACGTAAATTCTGGCAGGGCGTGCGTGCTTCGCCGGGACAGAGCGCGCGTGATATTCGCGGCCGGATGCGCGAGATCGACCGGCGGCTTGCGGAAATCGAGCAATATGTCACCACCGAGAACCGCAGTTTGGCGCGCGAAATCGAAGAATTGCGCTGAGCCAATCCGGAGAATTATAATCATGGATAGCGAAAAGTTTCTGGTGCTGCAGGCCATGTTTCCGATGTTCGCGATAATGGGCGTGGCGATCAGCGTCGGCTGGGTCGTGACGACGTGGCTCAAGATCAAGAATGGCTATCCGCTCATTGGCGGGTGGGGACAGGCGATCCACCCGCACACCGACACGCAGTCGGCCGAGCGGATCAAGTTGCTGTCGAGCGAGAATGCGCAACTTCGCGCCGAGATCGGCTCGGTCAAGGATCGGCTCGAGACGATCGAGCGGATTGTTACCGACCAACCGCAGCGGTTGGCGCGTGAAATCGACGCGCTGGCGGTCGACCGGGGCGGACGCGCGTGAGCAGCATTGCCAGCTGGATCTGGGTGCTGATCCCGCTCGCCGCGATCGGCATTGCGCCGTTCAAAATGTGGCTCAAGCTAAAGGAGCGGCAGATCGATGCGCAGACCACGCTTGCGGCGGAGAAGAGCGCGCAATATGCGTCGCACGTCGAGCGGCTCGAAGCGCGCGTCCGCGTGCTTGAGCAGATCGTCACCGACGGCGGAGTCCAGACCGCGGCGCAAATCGAGGCGTTGCGCAGCCCGCGCCTGACTGGGGAGCGAATCGCATGAGTCAGGGTATGATTTTTGTCCTCTTGATCGTCAGCATCTCGATCATCGGCGGAATCCTCAAGGCGCGTTACGGCCATCGCGGCGGCCATCACGACGATCGCCGCGAGCGCGATCTTTCAGCGCACGACGATGGCGAGACCCGGCGGCTCAAGGAAGAAGTGCGCGCGCTCAAGGACCGGCTGCAGGTACTCGAGCGGATCACGGTCGAAAAGGAAAGCTCGCTCAACCGCGAGATCGATCAACTGCGCGACCGCTAACGCGGGGTTGAAGGAAGAGAAATGGCAGAAGAATCTTTTATCGCAATCGCAATGTTGATCGCGATTGCGCTCGCCTTGTGGGTGGGCATGCTGAAATGGAGCAATCGCAAGCTGCGCCGCCGACTTGCCGCCGCTGCCCAGCCAGCGGCCCTGGGCGCGCCGGATGCAGTCGCGGCTTTGCCCCACCAGCGTGCACCCGAACGCGACCAGGAAGTGGAGCGGCTGCGCGACCGCGTAGCGGTGCTGGAGCGGATCACCTGCGACAAGGAATCAACTCTTTCGCGCGACATTGAATCGCTGCGTCATCGTTGATGGAGCGGCTCGCGCGCGCTAGGCGCTGACGCGACATGGCCGCCCTCCCCTCGCTCCAAGACCTCGCCGATGAATATGGCTTCCTCGACAGCGAGGATCGTTATCGGTTGTTGATCGAGCTTGGGCGCAAGCTCGAACCGATGCCCGAAGCGCTCAAGACCGACGCGACCAGGGTGCGCGGCTGCTCGGCATCGGTGTGGGTCTATCCGACGCAGAACAGCGAGGGCGGCCTCCACTTCCTTGCCGACAGCAATGCCGCGATCACCAAGGGCGTGGTCGCGCTGATCCTCGCCAGCATCCAGGACCAGTCCGCCGCCACGGTCGCCGAGGCCGACATCGCCGCCGCACTCGCGCCGTTCGATCTGACCCGCGAACTATCGTCGAACCGCACCCAGGGCGTTCCCAACATGATCGCGCTGGTTCGCGACACCGCGCGGAGGCTCGCGGGATGAGCGACCTGCTTGACGGCGCGTTCAACCCCGAGCGTTTTTTCGCGCTGATGCGCAGCGTCGGTCACGGGCGCGCACTCGGGCTCGAATATCGGGCGGCGGGTGACGAGTGGATAGAGCTCGCTCTGCCGTGGCGCGAGGAACTGGTCGGAGTGCCCGAGAGCGGCATCCTTGCCTCCGGGGCGATCGTCAGCCTGATCGATACTGCTGGCGGCGCATCGATCTGGATGGCGTTGGGCAAGTTCCAGCCGATCGTGACGATCGATTTGCGGCTCGATTACCTTCGGCCAGCGGTCAGGGACGAAACCGTGATCGCGCGCTGCGAATGCTATAAATTGACCCGCTCGATCGGTTTCGTACGAGGCGTGGCGCATGGCGGCGACGAGACCCGTCCGATCGCTCAGGCGACCGGCACCTTCATGCTCAACCCCTAGCGCTCGGCCGTTACAGCTTGAGCCCGGCGCGTCGTTCCTCCGCCCGTCGCAGGACGTCATACGACGCCTGGATCTGCTGAAACCGGGTCGCCGCGGCTTTGTCGTTCTGGTTGACGTCGGGGTGGAATTGCTTGGCGAGGCGACGGTAGGCGGACTTGATCGCGGGAAAATCGGCATCGACCTCAAGCTCGAGCGCGTCGAGGGCGGTCATTTCGTCGCGGCTCAGGCTGCCGTCCCCCGACCCCGCCCATTGATATTGCGCGGCGGTGCGAAAGGCCGAGGCTTCACCTTCCTCCTCGGCGGCGCGGCGCGCGGCTTCCTCCGGCGTCAGGCCCGCGAAATAATTCCAGCCCTTATTATATTCGGCGGCATGGGTTTCACAGAACATCCATCGATCGGGCTTGTTGGGCGCCTTGGGCGCGGGCCGATCGCCGGGCTGATTGCAGCCTTCGCGATCGCACAGCCGAATGCGCACGGCCTCGCGGCTTTTGGCGCCATAGGGTCGCCAGCGGGGAAATCCCCAATCGTCGGAGCGGGTCGGCTTGGCCATCGTCATCTAACTGATAAGCAGCGAGCGAGTTCGCCTGCCGCGCGGAAAAAATGCCAGGGGACCTGTAAGCCGGGTTCTGTCCAGCACCTTGCGATGCCTGGGCGACCATTCCTCTAGGCGACAGGTTACCCTGCCGCTCAAGCAACCAACCCGGGCGTCGAGGCGAAACAGCCCCCAATGGTTCCCCAAAAAGCGATACTTTCTAAGTTACCCTTATGACGCCCCTATTCGGTCTTGCACCCGGTGGGGTTTGCCATGCCGCGCCTGTTGCCAGCCGCGCGGTGCGCTCTTGCCGCACCCTTTCGCCCTTACCGGCCCGAAGACCGGCGGTATGCTTTCTGTGGCACTGTCCCTGAACCCTTGGCCGAAGCCGCAAGCCCGCCGGGCATTACCCGGCACCGTCGTTTCGTGGAGCCCGGACTTTCCTCGCCGGAATTGCTCCCGCCGCGGTCGCCCGGTCCCCTGGCGAGGGAGATATGGCTTATTGCGGGCGCGGCAGCAACAGCGCCAGCAATTTGGCGCGACATTCGCCGTCGACGATGCCGTCGATCTGCTCGGGGCGGAAGCGGCGCTGAAAGGCGATGGTCGCTTTCATCATGTCGCTCACATCATAGCCGAAGCGCTCGAGCGCGAGCGTGAAACCGGCGTCGGTCCAATACGGGTCCATCAGGTCGCGCGTCGGGCTTGGCAAAGCAAGACGACGCTTGGCCAGCGCGCCCCATGGAAACAGTTCGCCAGGGTCCTCCTTGCGCGCCGGGGCAATGTCCGAATGACCAACGATATTGCCGCGCCCGATGCCGTGGCGCGCCTTGATGTCGGCGACGAGTGGGATAAGCGCGGCGATCTGCTCGTCGGGGAACGGGCGGTAGCCGAACTCATGTCCCGGATTAACGATCTCGATCCCGACGCTGGCTGAATTGACGTCGCTGATCCCGCGCCAATAGCTTTTGCCGGCGTGCCACGCGCGCATCTCCTCGTCGACAAGTCGAAGCACCGCGCCGTCTTCCTTGATGACATAATGCGCCGATACGCCAGCATCGGGGCTGCGCAGCCGGTCGATCGCGGCAGCGGCATCGGGCATGCCGGTATAATGGAGTACGATCATCGACACCGGCAGGGTTCGCTCATTGTGATTGGGCGATGGGCAGTCGGTAATCGTCATTGCCGCATGGCGCATGGCAAGCGGAGTCGGGT